>NZ_JARAWX010000008.1:0-337965 GCF_033793585.1 Streptomyces sp. MI02-7b
TCTCGGAACTGGCCCGCGCCTGCACCAGGCCCCGCTTGGAGCCCGCCATGAAGTGCGCGGCACGCCGGTCGGCCTGGACGATGCGGGCGGAGGTCGCCGGGTCGATCGGGCGGTAGACCAGCGAGACCCGCTTGCGGCGGGTGCCCGCCGCGGGCTCCAGCAGGCCCCGCAGCACGCTGGACCGGACCGTGCCGCGCGGCGCCAGTGTCAGCATCCATGTCCGCGAGACACCCGAGTCGTGCTTGTACGCCTGCACCGACTCCACGGCGGCCGCCGGGCCCCGCCCGGCGGCCGCCTCCCGAACCGCTACCCAGGAGATCCATGAGCACAGCGGCTGTGGGGTCGCGCCCCGCCCTCCCGACGGCCCCGCTCCGGCACGTCTGGGCACGGCTGCGGAGCGCCGTGTCCGGGGACGCCCGCCGGCCCGCGGCGCGGGCGGTGCACCCGTCGTCCCAGGTGCGCGCCGGACGGCCCGGGCACATCGCGCGGCCGGAGATCGACGAGCTGTACCACCACCGCCGTCTGGACCTCGTGCGTCTGGCACTGTTCCTGGTCGACGACCTGCCCACCGCGGAGGACGTCGTGCAGGACGCCTTCGCCGCGCTCTACCGCCGGCACGGCGAACGGCTGGCGGGCGTGGACGACCCCGAGGCGTACGTGCGCACCAGCGTGGTCAACGGTGCCCGGTCCGTGCTGCGCCGGCGCAGGACGATGCGGGCCCACGTTCCGGAGCGCGAGGGGCACGCGCCGCCCCCGGAGGAGTACGTGCTGCTGCGTGAGGAGCACCGGGAGGTGTTGGCCGCGCTCGGCCGGCTGACGCGCAGGCAGCGGGAGGTGCTCGTGCTGCGCTACTGGTCGAACCTCACCGAGGCCCAGATCGCGGACACGCTGCGGCTGTCGCGCGGCGCGGTGAAGTCCACCGCGAGCCGGGCGCTGGACGCCCTGGCCCGTCACTTGGAGGTGCCGTCATGACCGCCGCCGTCCAGCGGCCGGACCGGGCCGGGACCGAGGAGCTCCTGCGTGCCGCGCTGGACGCGAAGGCCCGCACCGTGGGCCCGGACAGCCTGCGCCGGGCGGCCCCGCCGTCCCTGCTGACCCGCCCGCGGACGCGGGTCCGTCCCGCCGCCGTGGCCGTGCTGGGGCTCGCGGCGGCGCTCGCCTGCGTGCTGCTCGTCCTGACCGCCGCGCGGCGGGAGGGCGATCCCGTGCCGCCGGCCAGTCCCACCCACTCCCCCACGGCGCCGGAGCAGCGGCGCGGCGGACCGGCTCCCGCGCCGGCGCAGTCCGGCACGGCGGCGGTCCCGCGCGCCGTGTCGCCCGGCGGGGCGAGCGAGCAGGCGGGACCGGCCGCCGTGGCACGGTGAGCCGGGAGGGCCCGGGCGGGGATCAGCAGAACCAGCCGTCCTGGACCCAGCCGTGGCGGTTGATGTTGCCGTAGGCGAACCCGTAGGCCCAGCCGCTCTGCTTGCTCTCCACGGTGAAGGTCTGGCCCGTGTACAGGGTCCCGGTCCACGCGCCGCCGGGGGCGGTGCGCACGTACAGGTCCTGGGCGCAGACGGTCTCACGCCGGCCGATGGTGCCGTCGGCCGCACGGGCGGGGCCCGCGGTCGTCAGCAGGCCCGCGGCCAGGGCTGCGGCGACGACGACGGCGCGGGAGATCCGGAGGGTGCGGGGTAGGGGCATGGTGGTTCCTTCCTGCGTCGGGGGGCGGTGGCGGATCGGGGACGGCGGGGGCGGTTCACCAGGAGCCGTAGCCGCCGAGGCACTCGTTGCGGACGTAACCCCAGTCGCCCTTGCCGAAGTCGAAGGTGGCGGCCCAGCCGTTGTAGACGGGGTGGGCGCCGCGGGTGTGGCCGACCTTGTTGCCGTAGCCCAGGACGCGGATCAGGCCGCTGGGTCCGGAGGAACTGTCGTAGTTGGCGTAGAAGCTGGCGCTCTGGCACACGATGATCGCGTGCTCGGGCGGCACCACCGCGTGCGCCGGCTGGGCCATGACCGTGAAGGCCGCGGCGGCGGCCGTCGCGGCCAGCACCTTCGTCAACGTCCTCATCTGTGGTCCTCTCGTCGATCGCTGAGATCACCGGGTCCGCGCATCAGGATGGCCTCCTGGGATCTATGCGGGTAGAGCGACGAGGCTAATTTTACGTGGTCATGACATTCACCATCACCGCCCGCCGGTTCACTGCCTTCCGGTGCGCTCCGACGATGCCTCAGCGGTCGTGTCCGGCTCGGCCCGTACGCCGTCGTCGCGCGCCTCGGCCCGGCTCAGGGCGACGGCGCGGGTGTCCGGCATGAGGACGTAGACGACGAGCGAGACCAGCGCGCACCCGGACACGTACCAGAAGAACGCGCTCTCGTGCCCCGCGTCCTTGAACCACAGGGCCACGTACTCGGCCGTCCCGCCGAACAGCGCGTTGGCCAGCGCGTACGGCAACGCGACGCCCAGGGCCCGCACCCTGGTGGGGAACAACTCGGCCTTCACCGCGGCATTGATGGACGTGTAGCCGGTGACGACGGTGAGGGCGATCAGGGACAGCCCGAGGGCGGGCCAGTAGGTCGTCACCGAGCCGAGCGCGGTCATCACCGGGTAGGTGCAGACCGAGCAGCCGACGGCGAAGGTGATCAGCAGCGGACGGCGGCCGACGCGGTCGGAGAGCGCGCCCGCGAGCGGCTGGAGCAGCGCGAAGACGGCCAGGGCCGTGAAACTCACCAGCGTGGCCGTGGTCTTGGCCATCCCCGCACTGCCGATCAGGTACTTCGTCAGGTAGGTGGTGTACGTGTAGTAGGCGACCGTCCCGCCGAGGGTCAGTGCCATGACGAGCAGTGCCTGCCGCCGGTACTGCCACAGCAGGGCCAGCGATCCCCGCGCGGCGGCGGGCTCGGCGGCCTCCTCCGCGAAGGCCTCGGTCTCCTCCAGGCTGCGCCGGATCCACAGCACCACCACCGCGAGGACCGCACCCAGCACAAAGGGGACGCGCCAGCCCCAGTCCGTCAACTGCCGTTCCGTCAGCAGGTGCTGGAGGGCGATCAGGACCGCGAGGCCGAGCAGCTGGCCGCCGGTCATGGACACGTACTGGAAGGAGGAACCGAGCCCCCGCCGGTCGCGCGCCGAGGCCTCGGTCAGATAGGTGGCGCTGGCCGCGTACTCGCCGCCGATGCTGAGCCCCTGCAGCAGCCGGGCGACGAGCAGGACGAGCGCGCCGAGCCAGCCGGCCCGCGCATGGCTGGGCGCGACCGCGATCAGCAGCGCCGCGACCGACATCATGGCGACGGTGAGCGTCAGCGCGCTCTTGCGGCCGTGCCGGTCGGCGGCCCTGCCGAGCACCCAGCCGCCCACCGGGCGCATCAGGAAGCCCACCGCGAAGATCCCGGCGGTGTTCCTCAGCCGGGTGGTCGGGTTGCCACCGGGGAAGAAGGACTCGGCGAAGTAGACGGCGAAGCTCGCGTAGACGAACCAGTCGTACCACTCGACGAGATTGCCCAGCGATCCGCCGACCAGGGCGAGGCGGCGCCCGGCGCGCCCGTCCCCGGGCGGCGGCTGCGCCTCGGCGGGATGCGGCGGCATGGCGGCGTGGGAGGACATGGCGGCTCCAGTGGGAAGGCCCGGTGGGGGACGGGTCCGGCGCCGAGGTCCAACGCCCCGCACGGCGGTGCGGTTACGGCACACCGAGCTCGAAGAGCGCGTAGCCCGCGTACGAGCCGGAGGCCAGGGCGGCGATCCCGAGCAGTACGGCCCGGTGCGGGGCCTTGAGCCGGCCGAGGACGAGGGCGAGCGGGATGAACAGCGGGAAGGCCGGCAGCAGATAGCGCGAGACGTTGCTGAAGATCTGCTGCGTGCCGAGCACCGTGACGACGGTGAGCACCGCGTGGACGACCAGCTCCGCGGGCGGCCGCAGGCGGATCAGCAGCCAGATCAGCGCGATGTCCAGCAGGACCACGGCCACGCCGATCAGATCGGCGAACGGGAACGCGGACAGGTAGTCGAAACGGCCCACCGGGACGGAGGTGAACACGTCCGCCGTGTACCGCCCCCAGTCGAAGGTGTGCGCCCAGGCGCCCTCCTGCAGCGCGAAGTAGCCGCCGTAGTCGCCCATGCGGTACCCCACCCAGCCGAGGTAGCCGAACAGGCCGAGCGGCGCCACGGCGATCGCGGCCAGGGGACGCAGCACGCCGGAGCGCCGCCGGTCTCGCACCAGGGCGAGCAGCGCGGCGACGGTGAGGGCGGCGATCAGCGAGGTGGCGGTGGGCCGCGCGAGTCCGGCGGCGAAGGTCAGCAGTCCCGCCGTGATCCAGCGGCGGGTCATGACGGCGTGGCAGGACCAGACCGCGAGGGCGACGTAGAGCGACTCGGAGTACCCCGACCACTCCATGCCGGAGCCCGGCCACACGGCCCACAGCCCGGCCGCGGCAAGTCCCGCGCGGTGCCCGCCGAAGCGCGCGGTGACGACGTACACGCCGAGCGCGGCGGCGAACGAGCAGACGACGGAGACGAGCATCCCGGCGCCGTACAGGCCGAGGCCGGTGCACTCCGCGACCAGCCGCATCACCGCGGGGTAGAGCGGGAAGAAGGCCGCGGAGTTGCCTTCGAGGGTGATCAGGCCGGTGGCCCCGGGCACCGGCACCAGGGCCGGGTGGTAACCGTGCGCGGCGACCTGCTGGTACCACCAGCCGTCCCAGCTGGCGAGGACGTCCCAGGGGCGCGCGCCGCCCCCGAAGCGCGGGTTCTTCGTGCGGTAGTCGCCCGCGTACCGCAGCAGCAGGAGGAAGACCGCGAAGCCGGCGAGCTTCAGCGTGCCGTACGTCGCCAGCACACGGCCCCAGCGGGCGGCGCGGGAGGGTTCTGCCGGCGGATCGCCGTCGGCCGGGGGGCGGGTGCCGACGGGCGCGTCGAGGGTGCCGGGCACGAGGGTCATCGGGAGCCGGTTCCCGTCCGCGGGGTGTGCCGGCCGGGGAAGACCCAGGACCGCAGCAGCAGGAACCGCAGCAGCGTCGCGGCGAGATTGGCGGCCACCAGCGCGCCGGTCTCGACCCGCTGTCCGGCGCCCGGTGCCGCGTGGTGCAGCACGGCCAGGGCCCCGCTGGTGAGCGCCAGCCCCATCAGGAACGCCGCGAGCCCGCGGGCGTGGTGCCGGGCGGCGCCCGTGCGGCCGCGCACGCCGAAGGTGAGCCGGCGGTTCGCAGCGGTGTTGGCGACCGCGCACACCAGCAGGGCGAGCGCGTTGCCGGCCTGCGCGCCGGTGGCGGGTCGCAGGACCGCGTACAGCGCCACGTACCCGACGGTGCTGGCGACGCCGACGGCGGCGAAACGCAGCAGCTGGGAGAGCAGGCCCCCCGGGGGCTCGGTGGCCACGGCGCTGCGGCGCAGTTCGGCGAGCGGGAGCCGGCCGCCGGCCAGGGCACGGCCGATGCGCGCGATGCCGCGCAGGTCGCCGAGGGCGGTGGACACGATGTGCACCCGGCTGTCGGGGTCGTCGACCCAGTCCACGGGCACTTCGTGGATGCGCAGGCCGGCCCGCTCGGCGATCACCAGCAGCTCGGTGTCGAAGAACCACCCAGCGTCCTCCACCATCGGCAGCAGCCGCTCGGCGACGTCACGGCGAACGGCCTTGAATCCGCACTGCGCGTCGGTGAAGCGGACGGCGAGGGTGGAGCGCAGGATCGCGTTGTAGCAGCGGGAGACGACCTCCCGCTTGGGTCCCCGTACGACGCGGGAGCCGCGCGCGAGCCGGGTGCCGATGGCGATGTCGGAGTGCCCGGATATGAGCGGGGCGACGAGCGGGAGCAGGGCGGCCAGATCGGTCGACAGGTCCACGTCCAGGTAGGCCAGTACCGGCGCCGTCGAGTGGGACCACGCGGTGCGCAGCGCCCGGCCGCGCCCCTTCTCGGCCAGGTGCAGCCACCGCGCCTCGGGCAGTTCCTCGGCGAGGCGGGCCGCGATCAGCGGGGTCCGGTCGGTGCTGGCGTTGTCGGCGACGGTGATCCGGAACGGGTAGGGGAAGGTCTCGCGCAGATGGGCGTGGAGCCGCCGCACGGACCGCTCCAGGTCCGCCTCCTCGTTGTGGACGGGGACGACCACGTCCAGGACGGGCTCCTGGTGCCGGGCCGGCAGCGGGACGCGTTCCCTCAGAGCACCGGGTGGTTCGTTTCTCATGGTCTGTCCGTATCTGCTCTCTGCGTCGGGGCGTGCCGGAGCGCGCCGGGGCATGCCGGGCCGTGCCGGGGCCGCATCGCGGGCGCGCCGACGGCACTACGGGCGTTCGGTGGGGTGGTGGCGCGGTGGGGTGACGGGGCGAGCGGGTGCTATCCCGTGCCGGTGGAGTTCCCGTACGGGCTCACCGGCGGAGAGGTCGTGGAGCCGGGCCCGCCCGACGCCGTGCCGGTGTCGGTGCTGGTGGCGGTGGCGGTGGAACTGCTCGTGGCGGTGTCGGCGACGGAGGCGGTGGCGGTCGACGGATCCGCGGAGCCGGTGGGCGCGGTCGGCGTCCCGCCCGTGTCCGCGCCCGACGGCGAGAAGGTGGGGCTGGAGCTGGCGCCGCCGCCGGCGCTCGGCCCCGCCGGTGCGGAGGTGCTCGGGTACGCCGCACCGGACGTCGCCGGACCGCCGGGGCCGGCCGGCACCACCTGACCGGACGAGGAACCGGGCAGCAGGACCAGGGCGCAGGCGACGGCGGTCACCGCGACCGCGGAACTGCCGGCCTGCCACGCGGTACGCACCCGGCGCCGGACGACGACCCCGTCACGCAGCCGCTCCCGGTGCCGGGGCTCGAAGGGGGTGTGCTGCTCGGAGGCGTGCATCATCCGCGCCAGTCGCCGCTCGAAGTCGTCCATGGAGTCCATCCCCTCTCCCCCGTTTCCCTCGTCCCTCATCCCACCGGCTCGATGGCATCGGCCAGGAGCTGCCGCAGTCGCGCGATGCCGCGTGACGCGTGCGACCGGGCGGTGCCCAGCGGGCAGCCCAGCGCCTCCGCGACCTGCGCCTCCGGCAGGTCCTGGTAGTAGCGCAGCACCACCGCCGCTCGCTGCGGCGCCGGCAGCAGCGCCAGGGCCGACTCCAGGCGCGTGCGTTCGGCGACGGCCGCCGACACGTCCCCGGCCGCGGCCCGTTCCGGCACCTCCCCCACCGGCCGCTCCCCCCACCAGCGGCGGCGCGCGGATCGCGCCGCCGCCCGGGCCAGCACCTTGCGCACATACGGCTCGGGCGCCTGGGAGCCGACCCTCGGCCACGCGAACCACAGCTTGACCAGGGCTTCCTGGAGCAGGTCCTCGGCCCGATGGCGGTCACCACCGGCCAGCAACCGCGCAAGATGGAACAAAGCGGACCAACGGGCTGCCACGAACTCGTCGAACTCATCCGTCCGCGTCGAACCCATCAACACCGCCCCGCCCTTCACCGCCTCTTGCACCTCTGGAAAGACGCCGGCCCCCGCTCCACTATGCGGCCGGGGGCCGTGATCCCCGTCACACGACGGTGCCCCCGTCCGGCCGGACGGGGGCACCGGGCAGGGCGGGGACGCGCGGAGTGCCAACGGGCTGCCCCACGATGGATTGTGGGGTGTGTCGGCCTGGAGGTGCGGCTGGTGGGTGCGATTTCAGCAGCTGGACGGGCGGGTCGGCATCCGTGGCGCCGGACAGGCCGGTGCCGAGGTGGGCCACACAGCGGGCCGACCGGCTGCCCGCAACAGCCCCGTATCTTCCCGGATCTTCTGCCGGTCAACGCCGAGGACGGGCAAGGATCGTGGCGGAAGGCAGGGGGACTCCTCCCCTGCCTCGATGAGGGGGTCGTCATGAGCGATGAGCCGACCGCGCCGCCCGCAGGACCACCCGCCGCAAGCCCGGCACCGAACTCGTGCACGTCCGCACGATGGCCTGCTGAATCACCCACCAGCCAAACTCCCAGGCGGGCGCACCCCACAATCACTCGCGGGGCAGCCCGTGAGGGACGGGGGGGCGGTGCGCGAGGGCGACGGAGACGAACTCCTCCACGAGAGGGTCGTGGCGGCTGCCGTCCCAGGCCAAGCACACCCGGTTCGGGCCGATGTCCGACAGTTCGACGTGGGTGACGTCGGGGCGGGTGTAGTACGAAGCGGTGGACAGCGGCAGGACGACCACACCGCGCCCGGCCGCCACGTTCTCCAGCTTCTCCTCGACCGTGCGGAACGCCGGGACCGGGGCCGGGGCGTCGGTGCGCAGCTCCTGCGCGACGTCGCGCCACTCCGGGACCGCGTCCGGGTCCTGCAGCAGGTGCTCGCCGGCGAGGTCGGCGATGCCGAGGGAGGGCTTGCCCGCGTAGCGGTGGTCGGCGGGCAGGACCGCGACCCGCGGCTCGGTCATCAGCTCGCACATGTCCAGGCCCCGGGCGTCGAGCGGCATCCTGACGTACCCGACGTCGACCCGGCCGTCACGGATGGCCTCGGTCTGGTCGTCCCAGCCGGTCCTGACGACCTCCACGGACAGCCCCTGATGGCGCCCGGAGAACTCCCGGACCGCGCCGGTGACGATCAGGCCCGGCATGAAGCCGACGGTGAACGTCCCCGGACCCCCGAGTGCGGCACGGGCCACCCGGCGCTGCGCCGCCTCCGCCGCGGCCAGCAGAGGCCCGGCGTCGGCGAGGAGCTGCTCCCCCGCCGCCGTCAGGCCGGTGGTGCGGCGGTCGCGGGAGAACAACTGTGCCCTGAGTTCGTGCTCCAGCGCCCGGATCTGCCGGGACAGCACCGGCTGCGCGATGTGCAGCCGCTCGGCGGCCCGCCCGAAGTGCAGTTCCTCGGCCACCGCGACGAAGTACCGCAGCTTGCGCAGATCGAGGTCCACGGGCACCTCCCTCGCGGCCGGACTCCTCCCGGACGAGCCTATGCGCGTTCGGGAGGAGGCACGACGTCGATCGCGGATCAGGAGCCGTCGGCGAGGGCGGCGAGGGGGTCCAGACGGGTCGGGGCCCAGCCCAGCTCGCGGCGGGCCCGGGCGCCGGTGATCCGCTGGTCGAGCGCGAACGCCTGGGCGATCGGGCCCATCCGCTCCTCGGCCTCGGCGGGCGACAGGTGGCGGACGGCGCCCGGGCGCCCGATCGCCCGGCTGACCGCCTGACTGATCTCGGCGGCCGTGGGGAACACGTCGATGGTGCCCGCGAAGACCGAGCCCGCCGGGGCGCCCAGGGCGAGCGCGTAGAGCTCCGCGACGTCGTCGACGTGCACGACGGACCAGTGGTTGGCGCCGTCCCCGATGCACGGCACAGCGCCGTCGGCGCGCCCAGGCTGCGCGTAGAACGCCTCGACCAGGCCGGCCGCGTGGCCGAACACCACGCCGGGCATGACCACCACGGGCCGCTCGCCGGTCGCGGCGCGGGCCAGGACCCGCTTCTCGTTCTCCAGCCGCCAGGCGGTGAGCCGCGGCGGGATGAGCGGCGCGTCCTCGTCGACGACGCCGTCGGTGTCGCCGTAGACCCAGATCCCGCCGGTGTGCACGTACGGGCGGGGGCCGGCCCCGTCCTGGAGCGCCTCGGCGGCCGCCCGGTCGATGTCGCCGCTGTCGGGGCCGGCGTGCTGGCCCAGATGGACGACCCCGTCCGCGGCGCGGGCCGCCTCGGTGAGCACAGCGGTGTCGGTGAGCGCGCCGCGGACCGCGGCCGCCCCGAGCCCGTTCACGACCGCCGCCGCCTGATCGCTGCGGACCAGGGCGCTGACCTGGATGTCCCGGCGCACCAGCGCCTTGATCGTCGCCTGCCCGATGTACCCGGACCCTCCGGTCACGAAGACCTTCATGCTGCTCGCCTCTCTCGACGACTCCAGACGGATGTGATGCAGCCGAGTCTTGTCGCGAGGCGCCGCGGCGGTCCAAGACCTGTTGCGGCCCCTGTGATGCCCGTCGGGTATCACGCCTGGCCGGCGACGGTCGGGAAGACCTGCGCGACCGGGACCGGTACGCGGACGGCGCCCTGCCCGCGCGGGCGCGGCGGGCTCGTCCGCGCCGGTGGACGACGTGGCCGGCGGACCACAGACGTGCAGCGGCGCCCTGCCGTCGCGGCACACCTCGAAGACGTGCCGGAGCCGGGCGGCCACCGGGGTCGCGCGGCCGCACGGCCGTGGCACCGTCGGGGGGCCGGCCGCACGGGCGAGGCCGTTCCGGAGGCCCTGGCGTGGACGATGCGGTTCGCCCTGGGCCCGGACTTCCTCATCGACTGCATCGCGACCCGCCTGCCCGGCGGACCCGGACGCCGACGCGCCCGGGGGCCGCGCGGCCGACGACCACGGGAACACGCAACCGCCGGTGGACACCGGCGGTTGCGTTCACGCGGCACGGCTCAGGTGCGTCCGGCGCTGTGCTCCTTGCGGGCACGGCGTTCCAGGGTGCGCCGGCGGCGCTCGGCGGCGGCCGCCTTCAGGCCCTCCTCGCGGCGCTTGTTGTACCCGGGGGGCTCGACGGTGAACAGGCACAGGCCGCAGACGTAACCGCCCTCGGGGCCTTCGATGACGGGTTCGAGGCAGCGCTCACAGTCCATGCCGACCTGTCCTTACTCCTCAGCCGGATGCGCCGCAGTTGTTGCAGGACCAGCGCCCTCCGGGGCCCTGGAGCACGGACGCGCCACAGTTCGTACAGTTCACTCTTGCAGTCGTACCGTACAGCGCGCCGGCCTGCCAGCGGTTCCGGTGAGTTCGCGGAGCGTCACGCCCTGTTGGGGAGCCGCTCCGAGAAGCCGTGGATCCAGCCCGGGTACTCCACCGGGAGGCGGCTCGCGGCGTCCAGCTCCTCCAGATCCTGCGCGGAGAGCGCCAGGTCCAGGGCGGACAGGTTGTCGGTGAGCTGCTCGGGGCGGCGGGCTCCGACGATGGCACTCGTGACGCCGGGCCGGCCCAGCACCCACGCCAGGGCGACGCTCGCGACCGAGGCGTCGTGACGGGCCGCCACCAGACGCAGGGCGTCGACGACGTCGTAGACGCGCTCGCGGTCGACGGGCGGGAAGTCGATCTTGGCACGGCGGGCGGCGGCGTCGCTCGCGCCGTCGCGGTCGAACTTGCCGGTGAGCATGCCGCCTGCCAGCGGGCTCCACACGAGCATGCCCAGCTTCTGGTCGCGGACCAGGGGCAGGATCTCCCGCTCGATGTCCCGTCCGGCCAGGGAGTAGTACGACTGGAGCGAGCAGAAGCGGGCCAGTCCGCGCCGGTCGGAGACGCCGAGGGCCTTCATCATGTGCCAGGCGGCGAGGTTGGAGGCGCCGATGTAGCGGATCTTGCCCTGGCGCACGGCGTCGTCGAGGGCGCCGAGTGTCTCCTCGACCGGCGTGACCGGGTCGATGTTGTGGATCTGGTAGAGGTCGATGTGGTCGGTGCGCAGGCGGCGCAGGCTGTCCTCCAGGGCCTGCATGATGTGCAGCCGCGACTGGCCGACCTCGTTGGGGCCGGGGCCGACGCGGGCGGTCATCTTGGTGGCGAGGACCACGTCGCGGCGGCGCTTGCCGAGCACCTGGCCGAGCAGTTCCTCGGACTCGCCGGCGGAGTAGACGTTCGCGGTGTCGATCAGGTTGATGCCGCTGTCCAGGGCGAGGCCCACGATCGCGTCGGTCTGCGGGAGGTCCAGGCCGCCGACCGAGTCGTAGGGCGGGGTGGTCCTTCCGCCGAAGGTCATCGCGCCGAGGGCGACGCGGGACACGAAGACTCCGGTGCTGCCCAGTTGCTCGTACTGCATGTGCTGTCTCACTGCCTCTTGTGGTGCGGGTGCGGGTGCGTGTGCAACGTCATCTGCCGGTCTGCCCGGAGGCCCGCGGTGCCTCCGTATGTGCACGCTAAGACGGTGACGATGGACAATCCATAAGAGAAAGTCCTTCGAAGTTGCGCGATCGTCCGGAGTGACCATGGATCCGCTGTCCGACGTCCTGAACCTGCTGCACCTGCGCGGAGCCTCGCCCTCCCGGATCGAGGTCGGCGGCCCCTGGGCGATGCGCTTCCGCGCCTACCCGTACGTCAAGGTCGGCGCCGTCCTCACCGGCTCCTGCCGGCTCGCCCCGGACGGCACCGCGCCGCTGCTGCTCGGGGCGGGCGACTGCTACCTGCTCACGGGCGACCGGCCGTACCAGGTGGGCAGCATCAGCGACCCGCCGGTCGAGCCGGTCGACGGGCACGCCGTCTACCAGGCGGCCCGGGCGCGCACCGGGAGCAGTTCGATGGTCGTCCGCCACGGCGATCCCGGGGCGCCGGACCGTACCGTCGTCGTCGGCGGCAGCATCGAGTTCGACGACGTCACGGCCGGCCTGCTGCTCAGCAGCCTGCCGCCGACCGCGGGCATCCCCGCCGGCAACCCGCAGGCGCAGGTGCTGCGACCCACGCTGCAACTGCTCGCCGACGAGACCGCCGAGGACCGCCCGGGGGCCTCCGTCATGGCGGCCAGCCTCACGCAGATCCTCTTCCTCCAGGCCCTGCGCGCCTACCTGGAACTCGCCGCCGAGGCGGGCGAGTCCGGCACCGGCTGGCTCGGCGGCCTCAGCGACCCCCAGATCGGCGCCGCCCTCGGGCACATGCACCAGCGGCCCGCGTACCCCTGGACGGTGGGCGAACTCGCCTCCGCGGTCGGCATGTCGCGCTCCGCCTTCGCGCTCCGCTTCAGGTCGCTCGTCGGCCGCCCGCCCCTGGACTACCTGATGCGCTGGCGCATCCAGCGCGCGGCCGCCGCGCTCCGCGGCGGTGACCGCACCGTCGCCTCCGTCGCCGCCGAGTGGGGCTACGCCTCCGAGAGTGCCTTCAGCAACGCCTTCAAGCGCGTCACCGGCCAGCCCCCGGCCCGCCACCGGACCCTGGCCCTGCGTCAGGGGGAACGGGAGGCGGCGCAGGCGTCGGGGTGAGGCGCGCCGGTGTCAGCGCGCCGTCCGGTGGGTGCGCGCGCCGTCGAGGAGGACCAGCGCGGCGCCGGTCACGGCGGCGGCCGTGGCCGCGGTGAGGATCGTGCGGGAGGAGCGCCAGGACAGCACGGACCAGCGGGACTGGGCGGACAGGAGGGAACCGACGCTGAGCCAGGAACCGGCGGAGAGCAGCGAGAGGCTGGAACCGAGGGAAGCGGCGGACAGGGCGCTGCCGACGGAACCGACGGAGAGCACGGAACCGACGGAGCCGATCGAGAGGACGGAGTCCACGGAACCGATGGACAGGACGGAGCCCTTCGACCACAGGGAGAGCGAGGACCCCTCGGGGATGGCAGTCATGCACGCCATCCTGCCGGACGCGGCCGGGTTCCGGAGCGGCCTCGGCCCCGGAACCGTGGCGTGGTGCCGGGGCCGGCGTACTGGCTACTTCCGGCCCAGCCAGATCGGGTTGGTGAGGGCCAGCGCCGGACCCGGGAGACCCGACGCGCCCCCGTCCGGGGCCGGACGGCGCACCTCGGCCCGTACGTAGGAGGCCAGCGACGCGGTGGTGGACCACTCCAGGACACCGGATGCGGGCAGTGGCGCGCCCACCATCTGCCCCTCGTCGGTCATCAGGCGCACCACCGTGCCCGCCGGCACCCCGCCCGCCTCCAGGCGGACGGTCACCGCCGCGTCGCGGGCCACCGGCAGCCGCTCGCCGATGCCGGCGTGCTCGCCGCGCGGGCCGCTCGCGGTGAACGAGAGCCGCACGGCGGCGCTCTCGGCGATCCAGGAGGTCCCGGCCCGCAGACCCGCCTGCAGGGCGCGCCGGTTGAGGCCGTCCGCGAGCACCACGGTCTGCGGCAGGCCGACCACGTCGGGGTCGCGGTGGGCGTCGGAGTTGCCCATCGCCGGGATCCAGTGGCCGTCGCCGCGGCGCGCGGCACCGGTCAGCAGGTTGTCCCAGGTGAGAAGGGTCAGCTCGTCGTCGAGGGTCCAGGGGCCGTTCCACACCTCGATGGCGTCGACGTCGTCGTAGCCGAACTTCCACTGGCCGGCCAGGCTGGGGGCGTACGGGTGCGCCGGCACCACGATGCCGCCGGCCCGCCGGATCTGCCGGGCGAAGCGGCCGAAGGCGTCGTCGCGGGCACGGTAGCGCCAGTCGATCCACTCTCCGGCGTCCAGGCCGATCGCCAGGTAGTGGCCGTTGCGGGTGGTGACCTCCTCGCCCGTGAGGATCAGCAGGTCGTCGCCGGATACGGCGCCCAGGTGGGCGTGCGCCGAAGTGGTGTTGTGGTCGCTGGAGTTGATGAAGTCCAGCCCGGCGGCCCGGGCCAGCGCGGCCAACTGCTCCAGGGTGCGCTTGCCGTCGGAGTGCACGCTGTGCAGGTGGCAGTCGCCCCGGTACCAGGCCCGGCCGCGGCCGGTCGCGTGGTCCGGCGGGTAGTTCGGGACCTGCGCGGCGGCGGGGGCGCCGAAGGTGAGCGTGACGGTGACGGAGTAGTCCAGTCCCTGCGGCGCGACCGTGTACGGTCCGAGGACGACGTGCCAGGTGCCCGCCCCGACCGGTCCCGCCAGGTAGCCGGGGGTCGCCGTGTCGGCGCTGATCGCGAACTCCGTCCGCGCGCCGCCCGACCAGCCGCGGAAGCCGCGCCCGCCGACGTCGGTGCCGTGCTGGTCGAAGATGCCGATGTCGCAGGCGTTGCCCTGCGTCCCGGGCTGCACGGCCGGCCTGTCGTAGCCGTACGACACCGCGATCTGCCCGACCCCGCGCGGCACTTCCACGGGCAGGTGGACGAAGTCGGCAGCACCGGTCGGCAGATGCCCCGTGACGACCCGGGTCTGCATGCTCCCCTCCGGCGGGATGCCGCCTGAGCCGCCGGGGTGACCGCCGGCCGGGGCGGAGTCGGATGCGGCCGCGGAGCTCATCGGGGCCAGTGTCAGCACGCCGGTGGCACCCGCGAGCGCGGAAAGCTGCAACACATCGCGTCGTTCCGTCCCTTCAGCCTCAGGCGTCCGGGTGACGGGAGCGTGGCGACCGTTGTGCGCCGGCTGACGGACGTGGGCTCCGCGGTGGCCGCGGCGATGCGTCCGCACCGGCCGGCGGGCCGGTGCGGACGCCTGCCGCCCCGCTCCTAGAAGAAGCCGAGCTTCTTCGGCGAGTAGCTGACCAGAAGGTTCTTGGTCTGCTGGTGGTACACCATTCATGGCGTTGTGACCAGGGGGAATGAAGATCGTACTCACTCTGACTGGGGTCTTGGCCCGTGTATGGTCCGGATCTTGGTCTTGATCGGTTGGGCGGGCGTAACTCGCGGAGAAGTGCTGCACTTCAGGCGCTCATGGGAGAGCGAAGGCCAGCTCGCGGTTGTGGCGAGCCCGGATTGGCGGCGTGGCGGTCGCCTGGGGGCGAGGGGATCGCAATCGCCGTCCTTGGGCGCGGGCAGTGATCCGTGCGGGTTCCGCGCGAGTGTGGGTGAGTCCGAGAACGGCAGTGTGGCGTCGTGCCTGGGTAAGGGCGACGTACAGGGAACGATGCTCTTCGCCTTCGAGGACGAGGCTGCTGTACATCGGGTGTGGGGAGCAGATGGCTGCGCCTGCCTGGCATGCAGGCCGAGATGGGAGCATTCCCGCGGGTGCGGGGATGCTCCCGCGCAGAAGGCCCGCCGGACTGCCAGGCTCGGCTGCTCCTCGCGCCCGCGGGGATGGCCCCCGAAACGGCGTTCAGGATGAGTCTGGGGCTGTGCGTTCTCTACAGCGTGGTCATGGTCCTGAGGCGGAGGGGTTGAGGTAATGGCGAGATATACGGTGGCTCTGCACGGTCACGCGGCGCTGCGCGTCGAGGCGGAAGCGGAGTTCGTGCAGGAGGCCAACCGCCTGGCGGTCGCGAAGGCGCCGAAGGTGAAGTATGTGCAGAGCCGGACGCCGGTGACGACGAGCAGGCTGGAGGGGCCGAAGTGAGCGAGATCAGGCGCGACGAGTGGGTTGGGATGACCAAGTCGGCCAGGAGGTACGAGCCGTTCTGGGAGAGCGTCCGGGAGGCGGAGGCGCAGGGTCGTCCGGTGATGCACGTCGTTAAGGTCGGCAAGTTCATCATGCAGGCGTCTATGGACATCGAGCTGGCCAAGCTGTTCGCGGAACACCAGGTCTTCGACCAGGATGAGGTCGGCGAGTTCGACTGGGTGCCGGACGAGTTCGAGGTGCTGCATCTTCGGTTCAAGAACACGCGGACCGGGGAGTGGGAGTCCACTATCCAGTCCATCTCGACGGTGCCGGCGCTGCCGGAGGCGCCGAAGTGAGTGAGCCGCAGGTCGATTGCGTGCGCTGGAGAGCGGCCTGCTGCGGCGGGCTCTTTTAGAGGTATGTGATCCCGTGCTGCTTGGGGGTGACCGTGGCACGGCGGAAGCCGTGGGAGGTCAGTGACGAGCTGTGGGCGGTGATCGAGCCGTTGCTGCCGAAGCATGAACGACGGTTCCGGCACCCGGGGCGCAAGCGGATCGATGACCGCAAGACGCTGCAGGGAAGAACTCCAATGCGTGCTGCTGGACCGGCTGCGGGCGGTGGACCGCCTGGACTTCTCCTGCGTCCCCGTTGACGCCTTGCACGTGCAGGCCAAGCGGGGGCGAAGCAGCCCCAAAAGTCGGTCCGAGCCTGGTTGACCGTGGACGGCTGGGCTCGGAGCACCACGTGCTGACCGACGCGCACGGCACCCCGCTGCGGGTGTAGTTGACGGCCGGGCACCGAAACGACATCACGCAGCTCCTGCCGCTGGTCGACGGCCTGCCGCCGGTGCGGGGCAAGCGGGGCCGGCCCCGGCGCAAGCCCCGCACCTTGTGCGGCCGAGACGAGCAAGGGGGATCTCGACCTCGCTGGTGAGCGGTGACGTCGGTCGGGGATCCTCTGGGAAATCGGCACCACTCTCGGCGCCCTCGGTGCAACCGGGGAGGCTCTATCACGGCAGTAAGTCTTGATCGTTGATGTGTCTGTGCAGGTCAGGGGTGGCGCGGGCATGGGAACGGCCACCGCGATCATGGTCGTTTGTGAAGACAACGCACGACGTGGTGGCCGTGGAGGCCACGATAGCCCAGCAGGAGTGGACGGCCGCGTTCGGGGACGTGATGGCGCAGGTCGCGGACTGCTTCCCGCGGCGGGACTCGCGACTGCTGGCCCGGGAGGCGGTGCAGGCGATGCTGATGGAGCTGGAGCGGCGCAGCTGCTGGTCGCTGGCCGAGGCGCTGGGGCATGGCGGGCCGCACCGGCTGCAGCACTTCCTCTCCCGCGGCGCGTGGGACCACGACCTGGCCCGGGACCGGCTCGCGGTCTGGGCGGTCGGCGAACTCCTCGAAGATGAGGCGGTGTTGGTGGTGGACGAGACCGGGGACGCGAAGTCGTCCACGGACTGCATCGGCGCCGCCCACCAGTACTCCGGCGCTCTGGGCGGGGTCGGTCTGTGCCAGGTCGCCGTCCACCTGGCCTACGCCTCCACCCGCGGCCATGCCCTGATCGACCGGGAGCTGTACCTGCCGGCCGGCTGGGCCGCGGACGAGGAACGCCGCCTGCTGCGGCACGTGTCCGACGCGGTGGAGTTCGCCACCAAGCCGCAGCTCGCCGCCGCCATGCTCGCCCGCGCCCGGTCCCTGGGCATCGCGGCGCGCTGGTTCGCCGGGGACGAGGTGTACGGCGGACGCGAGCTGCGCCGAACCGCCCGCACCCTGGGCTTCGACTACGCCCTGGCCGTGAAGGCCGACCACCGCGCCACCACCCGGGCCGGCCGCCTGACCGCCGCCGAACTCGCCCGCCGCGTCCCGAAGAAGGCGTGGATGCGGATGCGCACCGGCCACGGCCTCAAAGGCGACCGACACTACGACTGGGCCCTGATCGACGTGATCGAGGACGACACCCCCGCCGACGAGGCAGCCGCCGCCGGGCACGCCCGCCTCGTCGTCCGCCGCCACCGCTACACCCGTGAACTCTCCTTCTACCGCTGCCACTCCGCCACGCCCGTCAGCCTCGCCGACCTCGTCCACATCATCTGCACCAGATGGAAGATCGAAGAGGATTTCCAAGGCGCGAAGGGGGTCACCGGCCTCGACCAGGGCCAGGTGACCTGCTGGAACTCTTGGATGCGGTGGAGTCTGATCAGCCTGATGGCCGCCGCGGTCCTGACCGTCACCCGCGCCCGCACCCAAACCCACACTGCCGACGCCGCAGGGACCGACCTCGTCCCGGCCAGCCCGCGCGAACTCCTGGCCGTCCTCCGCGCCACCGTCATCCCGACGCCCCGCCGCGACCTCGACCACGTCCTGCACTGGTCCGCCTGGCGCCGCCGCCACCAACACCGCGCCACCACCTGCCACCGGCACTGGAACAACATCACCGCGGCCGCGACCACGTGACCCAACGACCAAGATCAAGACTTACAACTGCCTTGTCAGACCGGGTCCCCGGCCGGGGTCACACTGAACTCCAGCCACGAAAACCGGTTGCACCAGACGATGGAGACTGCCACCGGCATCCTGCGGACCGGCACCCGCGTCGCCAATCCCGGCTGCGACGCCGTTCGACCCGGGAGCCGGTGACAGCCTGCGCGCCATTCAGTGCGGGCGCCCAGGTCGAGGCCGCCGCTCGTACAGGGCAGTTACAGCATGGGGGCGAGGGTAGCGGCGACTGCGGGGCTGCGCAGATAGCCAGCGGCACGGTGAAAGTCGAAGGCCCCGATGCTTTCGTTGAGGTCAAGGTCTACGTCGTGGAAGTAATGCTTCAGCGGACGTAGCACGGCGATCGGGTCGCCATGGTCAGCGATGTTGACCCACCTTGCTACCCCATGGGGGCGCGATCCAGCACCGTTGACGGGAGCGGGCACCAGCCGGTGAAAGACGCCGTGCGGAAGGGCGAGTGGCGAACCGAGGGTGAGAAGTAGTTCAACATTCAACTCGGGATGCGCATGCAGTGCTTCATACGTAACAACGGTGCCGAGTGAGTGAGCGATCACTACTCGGGGGGTATGCGCAGCGATCGCTGCGGCAACCTCCTCGCGGGCTGCTCCACGTGATGGTGCGTCCGCTCCGTCGCCACGCAGGTAAGCGGCTACCTCTCGAAAACACATGGCGATGAACGCTCGGGTTAGGCGCCCGTCCAGACTGAAGTGCCGCGCCAATACAGTGGCAGCCTGGCGCAGGGGGACGGCCAGTCTTCCTTGGGATGTGGCCTGCGGCAAGTTAAGGGCCTCCAGCCAGTGGGTGACAAGTTCGATCTCGTCCTGAGTGAGATGGTCTAGCAGCTCATCGTCGGCCCCCTGAGCGACTGGAAGCTCCCGACGAAGATGCTGCGCGTAGTACGCATAAGCCACGTCTTTCGTGGTCAGGTCGTGCCCGATCCCCTCACTCAGGTGCTTTGCCCAGGTCGCGGCACGAGCACGGGCAACCTCCTGTGGAGAGTGTCCGGCTGCATGGTTCCAGACGCCGTGCACACCGAGGATCAGAGTCATAGCAGGCTTCCTCCGAAATGAGTTAGGGCAGGACAACTGGGTCAATGGGATGAAGACGTGGCAGCGACGGCCCCGGCTCCAGGGCCATAATCATTGTGTCCAGGCCAACGATGATCGAACCGTCGGTCGTCACTACCAGTCCCCGTAGCTTGTCTGGAACCCAAAGCGTTTCGATCTCGTCGCCGCTTTCCAGGTCCCACAACCGGATCCTATTGTCGTCTCCCTCGGTGACTACATGCGGGTGTCTTTCAAGCGTCACTGGCACGATCCGGCGCACCATCCCTGCGTGACCGGCGAATTTGCGAGTCAATCTGCTGGTTTCCAAGTTCCACAGCCGGACCGTTCCGTCGTCACCGCCAGAGACAATATATGGACGTTCACCGAGGGCCACTGCTTTAAGCACACGCACTGGACCATCGTGGCCAATTAATCTGCTGCGTCTTGCCCCAGATTTCAAATCCCACAACCGAATCATGCCGTCATCACCGCCGGTGGCCACATGCAGACGCCCATTGATGCAAGTAGTGGTGACGGTTTGCACCGCCCCATGGTGGTCGATGAGCGGTGGGCTCCACTCTGTCAAGTCACGCAGATCCCAGAAACGTATCACCCCCTCGATGGATCGGCCGCTGGAAGATCGGCGATTCCCGCAGGTAATGGCGATCGCTTGCCGGTTCTCCACCGCAGTGCACGCCACACCAGTCAGCATTTCGTTTGCGGCCATGTCAAAGCCAAAATGTTCAGGCATTCCCAGTGGTTGTGCCAGATCACGCCTATGCCAAAGGCATAGGCGCACACGTCCGGAGGTCGACACCGGTCTCACGGCTAGGATCGCAAAACGATCCTCGACCACCCCACAGCCGGCCAAAGCTAGGTAAAAATCACTGGGCTCTGGTTTGCCGATCTCCCCGCCCTTCCGCACGTCCCAAAGCCGCAGCCAGTCTTCGTCGGCGCTGGAGATCACTCGCGGGCCGCTGGCTAACGTTACAGCAGCCATGCCATTCACCCTTTTGCGTCTGACAGTGACACCGGGTGGCCCCGCCATGCCTCCAGGATCCCTGATGATGGCGTCCTGCATTCGGCCGATCTCCCGGGGCTGCCAAATGTGGCCTCGGGAGAGGGCCGCCGCTAGTTCATGGAAGCCCCGCCACTCGGCGGCGACAGCCAGTATCTGCCTGCGTTCATGAGGGTAACTGTCGAGGTGATCACTGAGCGTCCATGCGTACAACTCAGCGACATTTCTGGCCTCTCGGTATTTCGGGTGCTTGCGGACCCGATACCCCGAGGTCAGCACTGACTTCAATGACCGGACTTCGGCATGGACCAAGAACTCGGGATCGTTGATCAACTTTTCCAGGCATCCAGCCTCTTTGGCATGGTGTGCCGCATACTGCAGCAGATACGGGTGAGCCGTCGACCACCGTCCGCCATGATCCGAAAGGTACCGCCAAACTCTCCCTGCGCCAGCGGCCGGACGTAGCTGATCTGCAAGGCTTTGATGAAAGAGGCGATATAGCGTGTTGCCGTCTTTGTCCACATCTCTGCGCAGGTAAAAGCTGCCGGCATGTAGGGCAGCGCGGATTTCTTCCAAGGACGGGCTGTTCCCGCTCTTTGACGCGGAACGCTCTGGCCGCCGCCTGGACGATCTCCTCGGGCATGCCGTTGCCCTGTGCGAAGGCCAATGCGGTCAGCACCGGCCGAAGCCATGGTGTCGATGGACGCTGCGATAGGTCGAGGTCTAGCAGTTCACGCAGTCCACGGGGCATCTCCGCGCCCAGTTCCCGAGCCCCGAGAGCAGTCACGGGAACAGGTTGGTCCAACACGGTCCGCATGTACAGCGCCGCAACCAGAAACTCCCCGACCGGCATGTGGTGACGCCGCGTCAACCTGTGCGCGATGCTTCGTGCGAGTTCTTCGGCGGCCTCTTCTTGGGCGGCCATCCCGTACATCTCGGTGGCGGACAGCAACTCCCGGATATAGCCATGCAAGTCGCGTTGAAGCTCACGCCGAGGTGCCCGGCCCAAATCAAGGCGACCTCGCGCTCGGCGAGCCCTTCTCAGTAGCGGGGCAAAGCGGCGTTCGGGTCGGATACCAACCAGCAGACGGCATACAGGGCGCCCATCCGCGCGCCGCGAATCGATCAGCATGAGCAGCACAGCCATCAGCTCACGAGGACTCTCCGCTTCATCGACGGCGTCGATCACCAGAGTCGGCGGAGATTCACTCTCCGCCAGAGCTGTGGCGATGTCCTGGACGGTATGGCTGCCGACGAGTTTCAAACTCCACTGGCGGGCCATCGCAGCTAGCACCTCGGCCACCGAACGTCGACGGGCGTGCACCACGGCCAGCTTCGACACCGCGGGGGGTGGGTCAACCAGGCGGCGCCACAGCATTTGGGTCTTTGGCCGAAGGGCAGGGTGTGCAGCGCATACCAAGACCCCCAATAGCGCGGACTTTCCCACGCCCGGCTTTCCGGTAACCACCCGCAGCGCTTTTCCTTTGCCTCGTAGCCAGTCGGCCAGATTACTTACTTCCTTCCTGCGCCCGCAGAAGAAACCACCATCGATACGGTCGAGAAACGGTTCGACGCCAGAGGCCCGACTCATGAAGTGCCGGAAATCTGGGGCTTCGTCCAGCAATGCTGCAAGTGTAGGGTCCAGTGCCGCTGTCGGGAGTGGTTCTGCCGCCTCGCGCGCCTCTGGGTGATCTTTCGCTGGAGCCTCGTCTGAGAGGTATCTCGGATTTGGGAAAAAGGCTAGATGGGAGAGGTCGTCGCCGAGTGGAGCCAATGGAGTCTGCACCAACTGCTCCACCCCAGGCCCTTCCACCACATACCCCTCTACCAACCTCTTGACCTCCCAGCAGAACCGGGACAGAGGAATGTGCGGCAGCTGCGAGTCCACACGTAGAGTGTCGTCGTGAAACCATTCCAGTACCTGCGCGACCGCTTGCGAAAGCCAGCCATTGTAGGCCAGCTTGCCAGGTTCTGATGCGGCGATGACCCACGCTTTGCGATATTCGGCGCGCATGACCTGCTGCCAGTTGAGTCGAGCAGGTCCGCCAGAGTGGCACATGTCGAGGAGGAAGAGAACCAGAGGTGCTTCATTCTCCGGTTCGTGGTCTTCGACTAGCTTTAGCCAGGCTTCGATATCGCCGGTAGTTCTCTTCCCATCCCCACCAATAACATAAACTCCGCCGGATTTTCCTGAAGTGCCGTGAGCGAGGAGATGAACCACCACAAACCCGGGTCCAGAGTCTCGCACCGATAAAACGGAGCCTTCCAGTGCTGAGGCAGAAGGTCCTGGGTCTCCGCTCAACGGGTGGGTTGTGTATCCATACTTGCCCAGTGCGTCACAAACCCTCAAGGTGTACCCAGGTGCATATTCCAGCAGAGGCAACTCCTGGATCGCCTCATCCTCGCCGTGGAGACTTTGTACCTGGCCCTTGATCCCGATTACCAACGCCCGGTATCGGCCAGGAGTTTGCTGCCGTGTGGGCATCACTATCGGCCGCCCTTCCCCGTCCACATGCCTCTCACTGCCGAGATCTATATATCTGATGACGGTCGCAGGAGGAAACCCGTGCTCAGCCACGGCAGCTGTAAGTCTTGATCGTTGAGGCGTCCGTGCAGGTCAGGGCAGGGGCGGTCGCGGACACGGGAACGGCCACCGTGATCATTGACGTGTGTGAAGACGATCAAGAACCAGGTGGCCGTGGAGGCCACGATAGCCGAGCGGGCCTGGAAGGCGGCGTTCGGGTCGCTGATGGCGGCGGTGGCCGTCTGCTTCCCGCGCCGGGACTCGCGGATGCTGGGCCGGGCGATGACGCAGGGCATGCTGATGGAGCTGGAACGGCGCAACTGCTGGACCCTTGCCGAGGCACTCGGGCACGACGGGCCCCACCGCCTCCAGCACTTCCTCTCGCGCGGCGCCTGGAACCATGACCTGGCCCGCGACCGTCTCGCCGTCTGGGTCGCGGCCGAACTCGCCTACAACGAAGCCGTGTTGATCGTCGACGAGACGGGTGACGAGAAATCCTCCACCGACTGCGTGGGAGCCTCCCACCAGTACTCCGGCGCGCTTGGCGGAGTGGGATTGTGCCAGATCGCCGTCCATCTCACCTACGCCTCGCCGCACGGTCACGCCCTGATCGACCGCGAGCTCTACCTGCCCGCCGCCTGGGCCGAGGACGAGGAGCGCAGGCTGCTGCGGCACGTGCCCGACGAGGTCACCTTCGCCACCAAGCCCCAGCTGGCCGCCGCCATGCTGCACCGCGCCCGTCAACTCACTCTTCCCGCACGCTGGTTCACCGGCGACGAGGTCTACGGCAGCCTGGAACTGCGCCGCACCGCCCGCACTCTGGGCTTCGACTACGCCCTGGCGGTCAAGGCCGACCATCGCGCGAGCACTGCCGCGGGCCGCTTCAGCGCCACTGAACGGCGGCGAAGGTGCCGGCCAGGGCCTGGATGCGACGACGCACGGGCAACGGCACCAAGGGCGACCGCCACTACGACTGGGCCCTGATCCACGTCCTGGCCGACGACGCCCCCGTGGACCGGGACAAGGCCGGGCACGCGTTCCTCGTCGTGCGCCGCCACCGCTACACCCGCCAACTGTCCTTCTACCGCTGCCACTCCACCACCCCCGTCAGCCTCGCGGTCCTCGTGAACATCATCTGCACCCGCTGGAAGATCGAGGAGGACTTCCAAGGCGCGAAGGGCCTGGCCGGACTGGACCAGGGCCAGGTGACCTGCTGGACCTCCTGGATGCGCTGGAGCCTGATCAGCCTTTTCGCCGCCGCCGTCCTCGCCGTCACCCACGCTGCCACCCGCACCGCCAACGCAACGGAACACGGCCTTCACCTCGCCCCGGCCAGCGGCCGCGAACTCCTGGCCATCCTGCGGATCACCGCACTCCCCACGCCCCGCCGCGACCTCGAGCACGCCCTGCACTGGTCTGCCTGGCGCCGTCACCACCGGCACCAGGCCACCGAGGCCCACCGCCGATGGAACAACATCACCGCGGCGGCGACCACATGACCGGAGCCAGACGATCAAGACTTACAGCTGCCGTGTCTATCGTCGCCCCGGACAGGCCACACCACCATCGTCGACATTCGCATCGACCTGGTGGAGTTGCCACGTTGGGCTGCCCGGCGAAACTCGTGTCGCCGGACCGACGGGGACAAGCCGATCTACACAGCGCGTGAACCGGGACAGCGCCTGACAGGCCCTCGGCGGCGTCCACACCGCGGCGGTGAATCTGCAGCGGCCGTAGGGTGCCCGGCGGCCGTCCATGCCTCAGCCCTCGAGGACATCACCCTGGGGGAGGATTCCCGGCATGTAGCCCCTGGCAGGGGACAGATCCCGCCAGTCGAGGTCCCCCTCCTCCACAGACGCCACTCGCCAGTCGTCCTCCTCGTTCATGCTACGGAACGCCTCGTGCAGGAAGTCGGGGAGCACCTCGCTGTCCCGACGGCCCGGGCGGCGCCGGTCCTCAGGAACCGTCCAGTCTGCCGCGAAAAGAGTGCCGTCGATGTAGAGCGTGCGCTCCTGGCGAGGCCGGTGGCGGGCGAGCAAGCCCAGGATGTCGTCGCGAAGGCCCGTGATTTCGTTGCGTTGAGCCGCCCGTTCCACACGCTGCAGCACCGGCGCCAAGACCCCGAGCGTCACGCCGAGCGCCGCGAAGCCAGCCACGACGTAGTCGCCCAGAATGAGTGGTTCCTGATGGGTGAAGGCGTCCAGGAACGGCGTGTAGTAGGCCAGCACATGTAGGTCCGGGTCGACGGGAAGGTCTACGGCGCGAGGGTCGGCTGTGTCCGGGTCGATCGCCGTCAGACGCATGGGGCTATGGGGGGAGGAGAAGTGCACCGCGCTCGCGTATGCGATCTTCGGCACTTCGCCCTTGATGGTCTTGACTGTCCTCTTCTGTTCCTCCATGGCTTCGCGCAGCTCCTTCGTCAGCGGGCCTGAGCGGCCCTTGGCTTCCGCGACGACATAACCGCCGACGGTCCGCTCTCCGAAGAAGTCCGCCCGGCTCCGGCCGGGGGCGAAGGTGAGATTGTAGGCGGAGGCGTAGCGGGCGACGTGCATGAAGAACCGGACGGATAGCTGCCTCTCGGCGAAGATCTGGCACATGGCCTGCCCCAGGGTGTAGGACAGCATGCCCTTCTCGGAGGGGTCGAGTTCGCGGGCGAGGTCGGTACGTGTGATGCGACGGACCGGATCATCGCTCCAGCTGAGATAGGCGGGCAGGACCGCCACCCTGTGGCACCACTCGTACGCCGATGACCTCCCGTGCTTGGTTTGGTCGTACGGGGCCCTGCCCGTGATGAACAACGCGCGTGCCAAGTCTTGCGGCAGGACTGGCAGATCCTGCTCGACGGGGACGCCGGTACTGGCCGGGAAGAGCGTGGCATCGGTGCGCACGTGCGCGGGGCCATTGAAGAACATCGTCGCCGCTTTCCGGGTTCAGGGCCGTCATACACAGACCGTGAGGATCGTCGTACCGGCATCTCTCTATCACCCCGGTCCGCAGTCCGCCCCGGCATCAGCGGAGACGGAAGCGATCCCCCGGGAACCCTGGCTCGCCGCATGGCTCCGGCCACGCCAGGCGCCTGTGTCCGCGTGCCGCCCTGATGGCGACGGGCGCGTAGGACCGCGCCGGCCATCAGTCACCGAAGCGACCCACGACAGCCGTATGTTGCTGGAAAGTGAGCGTCGGCGTGGGCCACCACATCATCCGGATCTGTGAGCGACAAGGCGTCCCTGTCCTCGCCGACCGCGCCTATACCGGCGCCGGCCCCCCACGTCGCCGCCGGCCTCAAACGACCACCCGGGGGCGAACTCACCCGACGTTGCGCTACCGCGGTCCTCCAGCGAAGACGGCGGTGTCCGAGTCCCGATCCGGGAACCGGAGGCCAGTTGTAGGCTCCCGTCATGCCGATCTTTGAATACCGGGGCGAAGCCGCGAACTTGAAGGTGCTAGCACGGGAAATAGAGGCGGATCAGCACCTCGCCGGAAAGTGCTCCCTCGCCCTCACGCCCCTGCAGCAGAACAGGCGCGACTCCTTACGCCACGCCCACTGGGCGGAGATCTCCATCTCCGTCGCCGCCGGACTGGCCACGAACACCCTGTATGACGCCTTGAAGGCACTGGTCGAGCGGGCGCGTGACCGGGGGCCCGTGGAGGAGGCGCCTCCTCGACCGGAAGACGACGACCAGGGTGCGGACGGCTCGGAAGGAGTGAACCGGTGACCGTCCGCTCTCCACGTCTACGGAACTCGAGCGGCGCCGAGTTGAATCTGCGCAGCCAGATCCTCTTCCAGGATCAGACCCGCACGCGCACCAGCGATCTTGTGACGGCGGTCGGCTCCTGGCATAAGACCTACGTCCACGAGAGCAGCCACTGGGCGCGATATCACGGATCCACTGTCGGCATTCTTCTGAGCCTGCTGCGGCGCACGAGGGACCAGTTAGCCGCGTACACGATCTCTCACCTGCCCCGGCAAGACGTGGAGCATCTCCACGAGGACCGGAGCAGCGGACTCCCCTTTTTCTCCTTCGAGCGCTACCCCAAGCACGCCCAAGGGGAACTGAAATACAGCGAAGCGGATTGGCTCAACCTCTACTTCGCCTACTACCTCCTCTTGGACCCGGAGGGTCTGACGGAGTTCGACACCGCCACCTGGGACATGCGGGCGGCAATGGAGCACTCCCTCGAAGACATGTGGCGCCAGGGTGCGGGCATGGAGATGGTCGAGTGTCCCGATGACGTACGCGTCGGCATCGACGGGCCCCTGAAGCTCGTGCACACCTCCGAGGGCCCGCTCACCACTCGCGTCCTCTTCGAGTGCGCGGCGGTGCTCGACGAACTCTTCCAGTTCGAGGGCGCCTTCATACGGAAAGCTGACCCGGCGCTGCGCGAGTTCTTGCTCGAGGTGCTGAACGGCGAGTATGGGATGCCGTGTCGCCTGGCACGTACTCTCGCAGGGCGCACCCTCGGCGGAAGTACCGTCCTGGCCCTCATCGACTTCGCACTGAACCCTGTGGTGCCGGGCTTGAACTCCGACGACCCGTCCGTCGACTGGAAAGAGCTCTACCCTCCCTACCGGTTCGTGACGGCAGCCAAGGCGATGACAGGCTGGGAGACGGACCTGGAGTTCCAGTATCCGAGCCACGAGGCGACGGTCCACTTCCAGCACTTGCTGGCCAAGCGCAGTGGGCTCCGGATGGGAAGCGTGGCTTCCCGTCTGTCCGACCTCTCGACCCTCCGGGAAGCCGCCACGACCCCCATGCACCTGTCCGCGCGTACGCCTGCCGTGTCCCTCATGTGCGCTTCACGTCTGCTTGCCCTGCGGGAAAGAGACGTCTGTTCGATCTCGCACTACGGCGTCAATTTCCTGGGCGAGAGAGCGACCAGGTTCATCAAGCCCGACCGGGACATGCAGTGGCTGTTCCCGGTGTTCCAGGTGAGTCAGGGTGAGTACCGGTGGCCGGCGGAGCACGTGGGCCTCGATGAG
Source organism: Streptomyces sp. MI02-7b (assembly GCF_033793585.1). Classification (NCBI taxonomy): domain Bacteria; kingdom Bacillati; phylum Actinomycetota; class Actinomycetes; order Kitasatosporales; family Streptomycetaceae; genus Streptomyces; species Streptomyces sp. MI02-7b. The sequence goes on from NZ_JARAWX010000008.1 coordinate 27,828, forward strand.
GCGACGGACCTACTGATAGGTGCCGCCGTGGCGTCGGCGTACGACGACATCCTGCACGGCGTCGGCCCTCTCGCTCACGACCACCTTCCCCGCAGCCTCTTCGACGACGTCGGACAGGTCGAAGCGCTGAACCAGGTCCTCAAGGACTCGACGGGACTGGCCATGGGCTGGCATCGGACCTGATGCGGACCCATTCACCGCTCCTGGCGCAACGCCTTCACTGAGCACCGGTCACGCTGTGCGCCTCGTACATGGCCATCCCTCACCCGGTCCGTCGGCTTATGAGGTGGTGGCCGCATGGGTGCCGTATCTCGAACATTCGGGAGTGAATTCAGATCGATAGGCGACCGAAACTGAATCAAATGTGACCGCTGTGCATTTAGAGAATTATGGTGACAAGATGCGGCCCCAGATCCTGAGGGGGCGACGGCATCTCATGGGGCTTGTGGCTCCCATTGCTGTGTGTTCCCGCCGGACGTCCCAGGGTGTGTACGAGCGCAGCAAGGAGCCGCGATGACCCAGCCCAGTGATCCGCGTGCCATCCCAGGCCCGCGAGACGGCTCCGCCGAACCACACGGGACCGCAGTCCCGGTGCCGCCCCGGCTCACCAAGGCGGTCATCCGCAACTTCCGGCTGCTCCGCAGAACCGAGCTTTCCTTCACGGACAAGGTGACACTGTGCGTCGGCCGCAACAACACGGGAAAGACCTCGCTGGCGAAACTGTTCGAATTCTTCGTGGCGAGGAAGAAGGCCGCGCTGCGCATCGAGGACTTCTCCGCCGACTGCTACGAGGAGTTCCTCGCCGCCCATCGCCTCTTCGCCTCGGGTGAGGCGGAGCAGGCGCGCGACACGGTTCCGGCAGTCACCCTCACCCTCCACATCTCCTACGACAAGGACTGCGGCCAGTACGGACCCCTGGCCCCCTTCGTGGTGGACCTTGACCCCGACTGCTCCGAGGTGGTGATCAGGTTCGCCTTCGCGTTGGGGGACGGTGCCCTGAAGGAGTTCTTCGGCGGCGTGCCGGTGGGGCCGGATGCCACGGCCACGCTTGAGCAGCTGGGCAGAGGCATCCCGAAGCACTTCGAGATGTCGGTGATGGCGGTCGACCCGACCGATGAGGCGAACGTCCGACCGGTCGACCTCGCGGACGTGCGCACCCTGGTGAGGGTGGACTTCGTCGAGGCGCAGCGAGGGCTGGACGACGAGAGCGACGGGCATGCCGCACCAATCGGAGCGGTCTTCGAGCAACTGCTGACCGCGGCGGAGAAGAGCCAGAACGCGACGTGGCTGGAGGAGCTCGCCGCGAACATCGACAGGACACTCGTGGACACCTCCGGCAGTCTCGACAGCAGCCTCCAGAAGGTCCGCGAACGGGTGGCGCCGACGTTGAAGGCATTCGGCTATCCGGGTCTAGCCAACCAGGAGTTCGTCACGGCCGCCCGGCTGGACTCCAAGAGGCTGCTCAGGAACTTCGCGCGCATTCACTATCCGGGAGTGGCCGGTGTGCGGTTCCCGGAGTCGTACAACGGCCTCGGTACGCGGAACTTGGTGATGATTCTGCTCAGGCTCTTCACCTGCTACCGCGACCACACGGCGACCTCTCCGGAGTCGGGGATCCATCTCGTCTTCCTGGAGGAACCGGAGGCCCATCTGCATCCGCAGATGCAGGAGGCGTTCATTCAGCGACTCACGTACTCCGTCAATCTGTTCCCCCGGATCGACGCGCAGATGAGAGCGACGATGCCCGAGCAAAAGGGAGCGGTCGAGAAGAGTAGCACCGCAATCGACAGCAGCCCCCGGTGGAACGCTCAGTTCGTGGTGACCACCCACTCGGCACACGTGGCCAACCGGGGACACTTCTCCGACATCCGGTACTTCCGGAAGGAGGAGGACACCGTGGAGAGCGGAAGCGAGCCGGGGCCGGCCCGCACCGTCATCAAGGACCTGTCCCAGGTGACCGGCGACGAGAGGTTCCTCCGCAAGTACCTGACCCTCACCCGGGCCGACCTCTACTTCGCGGACAAGGCCATCCTCGTCGAGGGCGCCAGCGAGCGTATCTTCGTCCCGGCTGCGGAGGAGAAGCTGGCGGCGAGGAGGCCCGGAGAGACGCCCCAGCACCAGTACGTGACCTTGATGGAGGTCGGCGGGGCGCATGCCCACAGGTTCTATCCGCTGCTGAAGGTCCTCGGGATCCCAGCCCTGATCATCACGGATCTTGATCCCGTCGACGACAGGGAACCCAAGATCCGCAAATGCCTGGTGTCCGAATCCGGACGCACGTCCAACCAGTCCATCAGGGCGTGGTCCCCCGAGATGGCCGACATCACGGTGGCCGAGCTGCTGCAGCGGGCCGAGACGGACCCGCCGATCGCCGGCGGCAGCATGTGCCTCGCTTACCAGGTGCCGGAGGAGCCCGGCGGTCCGTGCGGCCGCACTTTCGAGGACGCCTTCGCGCTGGCCAACCGGGCCCTGTTCGGTATTTCCACGGGTGCCGCTCCCGCCGAGGAACTGGAACAACAGGCCCGTAGCAGCGTGGAGACCAGGCGCAGCAAGGTCGACTTCGCCCTCGACTACGTCCTCGGAGACCACGACTGGCAGGTCCCGAAGTACATCAGGCGCGGCCTCGAGTGGCTCATGGCACAGGACGGGACGGCGACGAAGGCGGACGTCCAGTGACGACCGAGGCGGAAGACGTCACGCACACGATCCTGACGGCTCTCCAGGCGGGCCGTCACTTCAAGGTGGAGGCCGGTGCCGGTGCGGGCAAGACCAGCTCACTGATCGAGGCGCTCCAGAACATCCTGGCTGACCGCCCCTGCTACCTCCCGCGGCCCCACCAGCGCATCGCCTGCGTCACCTACACCAATGTGGCCCGCGACGAGATCATCAGCCGTACCGACCGCAGCCCGTACGTGTTCGCCGAAACCATCCATGGTTTCCTGTGGCAGCTGCTCTCCCCTTTCCGCAAGCACCTGTTGCGCCACATCGTCGAGCTGGACATCATGCTGTCGAAGATGGAGGGCCACACCTCACTGGACGGCTACACCGTCGAGTACAGCACCGGCTTCCAGAAAGTGGACCACGACAGCCGTCGCGTGCAGCTGGGTCACAACGATCTGCCCGTCCTCGCGAGGGCGTTTTTCGCCCTTCCCAAGTTCCGGGCCCTGGCTGCCGACCGGTTCCCGATCGTCTTCGTGGACGAGTACCAGGACACCCCCGCCGGCCTGGTGGAGGCCATGCTGGGCACGCCGGGCGATGAGGCCACCGCGCGCGGCCCCCTCTGCGGCTTCTTCGGGGACCATTGGCAGCAGATCTACGACAACGCGTGCGGGGCACTCGAGGACGCCCGCCCGACACCGGTCTTCAGACGGCGCAATCGGCGCTCGCAGCGCGCCGTCGTGAACCTCCTGAACGCGATGCGTCCCGAACTGACGCAGACCACGGCGTCAGGAGTTGGCGAGGGCACCGTAGCCGTCTATCACACCAACGAATGGGCCGGGACGAGGCTCACCCACCACCGGAAGGGTCAGCTCGGCTGGGACGCGGCCCACACGGCCCGGAAATGGGTACTGGACGACGTCCGTGACCGGTTATGGAGCACCGGGGCATCCGGTCACGATGCCCAGGCGCGGGCGGAGGAGCCCAGCACGAAGATCCTCATGCTCACGCACGAGACGATCGCCGGCGAACTGGGATATCAGAAGCTCCACGGGGCCTTTCGGCGCAACGATTCCTACGTGAGGAAGGAGGACCATGCCATGGCCTTCTTCATGGACACGCTGGAACCGGCCCTGCTCCACCACCGGAACAAGCGCTACGGCGCGATGTTCGACGCACTCGACCCCCGTGGCCGCCCACCCATCAACTCGTCGGCCGACAAGCAGGAATGGATGGCGTTCCTGACGAAACTGGGGGAGGCCCGCAAGACGGGCACGGTCGGCGACGTCCTCGACCTCTGTCTTGAGCAGCAGCTCTTCGACGGCCTGGGGAAGGTGCGCGAGCGCCACCGTAAGGCCGTGTCACCACCCGGCACCGACCCGCAGGCTGTGAGTGACGACAAGGCCGAAGCCCGGGCGGCGGCGCGGTCGAAGGAGTACCAACAACTGCGCCAGGTGCCGTACGCGGAGTTGCTGGCGTTGAACGAACACCTCGGCGGCGGCACGCCCTTCGCCACACAACACGGAGTCAAGGGACTGGAGTTCAACCGGGTCCTCGCCGTGGTCAGCAAGGGACACTCCCGCTTCCAGATCCCCGAGATGCTGGCTAACTTCTCCCGGCGCGACGAACTGATGGACAAGGAACTGGAGGCGTTCATCAGGGCACGCAACCTCTTCTACGTGGCATGCTCACGGGCCAGAGAGCACCTGGCCATCCTCTTCACCACGAAACTTGAGCCCGCCGCACTGGACACCCTCCGGGAGTGGGTCGACGAGTCGCGGATCACGTCGCTGCGGTTCGACGGAGATACGGTGGTGGGTGGCGAATGAGGACGAGGTAGGCCGGACGGATCCCCGGGCCAACCCCGACAAGGAATGCCCTGGGTTGCTGGTCGCCCGGATGTGATCGCCTCATGACGACCTCGGGCAGCTCCCGGCCGCCAAAGATCACGGAGGAGGTGGGCGAAGGTTGGAGCGCCCCGCAGTCGCTCAGCCGTGATCCCGTGTACCTCGACTGGCCCCGGGTCGCATACAGGGTTGAGCAGGGTCGAGAACTCTCCGGACTGTTGGCCTTCCGGGCTGATCGTCACCACCGCGACGGACAGCATTCGGTCCCGTCAGGGTACGAGTACTGAGGTTTCTACATCGATCAGCGCCCAGTCGCAGGCGTAGTCACTTGCGGTGGTATATCCAAGCCAGCAGAGACGAGAATCATCGCGTGGGTTGCCCAATCAACTCGGTGACTTACGTGGCGTCGTGTGCCCTACTGCAGCCCGACTGACGGTCAGGGACAGGACTCCTCGAACTTGACCGCCTTGAGAGTGAATATTCCGTTGATGTTGCGGGCGTCAGGCACTCAGGCCGGGCGGGTGTCAGTCCGAGAAGTCGAGGCTCTCCTGACTAGGGCCGGGGGTGCGTCGAGACTTCCGCGGCGGTTTCGGTTCCTTGGTTGCGTAGGCAGGTACGGGCAGGATGCCCTCGCCCCGTAGGTCGTCGGTGGTGATGAGCGGGCCGCTGCTCACGGCGTCCAGCAGCCGGGCCTGTCGGGGTTCGAGGGCTACGAGGAGCCCGAGCGCGTTGATGAGGTCAAGCAGGTCAACGGTCCACCGGGCAGGCCAGGTCGGGGGCAGGATGTCGTTCAACGGGGTCTGTCGTTCCACGTCTGGCTTGCGCTTGCGGAAGCTGAACCACTTGCGGATCACCTGCACCCCGCCGATCCGATAGTCCCAGACTTCCGGCGCCACCGGATGTATGCAGCCCGTGCCCACCGTGAGGGTTCGCGTGGACGCGTCGTAGGAGATGTCCTCAGGTAACCCGTGGTCCTCTCCGATCACGACGACGCATTCCGGTTGTTCCTCCGGGGGAAGCCTCGGGGACGAGCCAGGTGAACTGTCGTGGTGGGAGGCGAAGCGCTGGCCGTACGTGTGGATCCACACCGTGCGCCTGCCCACTTCCACGAGCTCCGCCCATAGAGCCGGGTCGCGTGTTATAGGGATACGGGCACCGCGCTCGGCGAGGTTCGCGGCGAACCGGCGGGTGTAGCCGCTGTGGCCGGCTGTTCCCGCGATGTACGCGAAGAGGTCCTCGGCGGTGACCGTCACGCCGTGCGTCTTGGTGAGCAGCCGCAGCAGGCCAGGGGTGACGTTTGGTTCAGCCTGGTGGGGGTGGCGGTAAAGAGGGGCGACGCGGCCGCCTTCGGTGCCTTTGAAGTGATGAATGTCGGGCAGAAGGGCGGTGAAACTCACCGCCGGCCCCGGACGGCCTGATTCCGTGTGGAGTTCGGACAGGTAGATCTGACGCTGGTCGTTGTGGGCAAACCACAAGGCCGGCCGCGGTCGGTCGATCACTCTTCGGTCCGCGATGATGTACTGCCGGTCGAACGTCATCCGTCCGTACTTGACGATGACCGGAACCCTCTCTTTCTCTGCGGCAAGGCTGCCCCTCTCCTGCTGGCCGGGCAGTGGTGGTTCCAGCTTGTCCGGACGGCGGTCTCCGGTGCTCTTCATCAGCTCCGCTTTGGCGTCTGCCGGAGCCTGGACGAGCCTGTGCCAGCGCCTCTCCAGAACGTCCCGGCTGGGTGAGACGGGCCAGTTGCGGTTGTTCTTGTTGCCGGAGCTCGTCCAGGGCAGCAGGGCGTCCACCGGTGGCATTGCCGACCACTCGGAGTCGGACGTGGCGTGAAAGGGCGCGGTCCACTGTGTGGGGCAGAGCTGCCAGGAGGTCCCTCCGCGATGGCCGTCGAGGCCAAGCCCTTCCAGCCAGTCGAACTTCTCCTCGCGTGTGCCCGCGGGGACGTCGAGTCGCCAGACCCGCGCCGGTGTACCCGCGTCCGGGGCGCCATGGCGGACGAAGACGGCGATGCAGATCTCCCGCTTGACATCCTGGAAGACACGGGTGCGCGTGTCGGAGTAGGCGCCCTCGGGGGAGAGACCGATGACCCAGCCCTCGTCGGCGACCTCGCGCAGGTAGTGGCGCATGCCGGCCGAGCCCTCGCTGTCCAGGTATCCGGAGTTGGTGATGAGGGCAACGATCCCGCTAGGGGCCTTCGGCGCTCCCGAGGCGGTCAACTGGTCGAAGACCTTCCAGGTAGACCACGCCCAGAAGTAGATGTAGAGGTTGTCGAGGGCGTATCCGACGCGTCCGTTGTCCTCTGGGTGGAAGCGGGCGAGGATCGGGCCCTGGCCGTTCGGGTTGCCCTCGGTGACCCAGCGTCCGACGCCCGATTGTCTCGCACCCCGCAGGTAGGGCGGATTGCCGATGACCACCATGACCTTCTCGTCCGCCTTGATCTTGTTCGCCATTCGGCGGTGGCGGGCGATAGCCTCGTACATGAAGCCCAGGTGGTGCTCGACGGCGGGATCGTCGAGTGTGTCGGCCACCAGAAGCCTCGGCGGGCGGCGCGTGATGTCGGCGTCGTGGGACCGGAAGGCGTGGTGCACACGGAGTTCGGCGACGGCGTACGGCCCGGTCTGTTTCTCCAGCCCGACCAGTCGGCCCGAGAGTTCCCGGAGAAGCCCGGACTTGAGCGTCCTGCCGTACTTCAGTGACAGGGACTTGGCGACGTGGTCGATGATGTTGATGAGGAAGGTCCCGGTGCCCATGGCCGGATCGACGACGGTGACGTCCTCGCTTCCGTACCCGTCCTCCTGGCCGAGCCGGTCTCGCAGCACCTCGTCGGTGAAGCCGACCATGAAGCGGACGACCTCGCCGGCCGTGTAGTAAGTACCCGTCCGCCGTCGCAGTTCCGGGTCGTAGGCGCTCAGAAAGCCCTCGTACAGGTGGAGGTAGGCGTCTCCGGTCTCGTCCTTGAACATCTCGGGGTCGACGGCCGATAAGACGTCGATCAGCGGGTCGATGATGCCCCGCAGATCGTCGAGGGCGTCGTCCGTCAGCACCGCGAGCGCCTTGCCCATCAAGGAATGCCGCTTGCCCAGTCGGATTGCGACCTCGGGGAGCGTGAGCCTGCCCAGATCAATGTGCTCAAGACGAGCCAGCAGCATGGCAAACGTCAGCGTCTGACTGTATTGGTCCGCGAACTCCTCCGGGCGAGCGTCGGGGAAGAGCAGGTCCTTCCAGTTGTCGGCCAGGATCGAGAACGCAGCGTCAGCCTCCCCGTGCTCCTCGCGGATGAGGCGTTCGGTGACCTCGTCACGCAGCAGGGCGCAGATTCCCGCGATGCGCTTGACCAGTTCGTTGATGCTGTCGTGGACGATGGGCGCTGGCAGGAAGAAGTGCGTGAGGGCGCGCTCGAACCCGGTGTCCGCGACGACGAGTTGCCGGCTACCGGAATGAAGGTCTCCGACCAGGATCCCGGTCGGGCCGACCTGTACGCCGAAACGGTAGACCGCCCACTGGTATCCGTCGGTGTACAGCACATTGTGGAGTGCCTTGATCTTCTCCCACTGCTTGCGGTCGTGGCTCTTCACCGACCACTTCTCCGGATCGGCCCCCGAACCCGGCTGCTTCAGCTCGACGTGCCCTATGGTCCTGCCGCCGCAGGCGATGGCGAAGTCGGGCCGGATCCCGAGTTCCTTGATGCGACTCTGACCGTGGACGATGAGCTTGAGGCGTTGCCGCGAGGCCATGCCGCGCAGCAGATGCTCCACCGGCGCGGTCAGGCTGTCCTCCTTACTGCTGACCGCCCCTGCGGGACCTTGCAGCTTGGCCCTGACCTCCTCGCCGAACTGAGCGACGAGGTTCGCGACCGATCCGGTCGTGGCCTTTCCCGCCCAGACGTCCCCTCTTGCCATCGGCCCCCCAAGGTTGCACCCACGCCGACGATCAGACCCATACAGAATGCCCATGACATCCCAAGCAGCAAACGCCAGTGGATGTAGGTTGATTGGCGACATGTCACCAAAGACCCGCGTACGGAGGTGGGTTGGAGCGTGTGCCGGGAGCGCATCCCGGGCGTGCGTCAGCGTGCGGAGCGCAATCGGTGGACGGCATGGCGATCTTGCAGGCACGCTGGGGGCGATCGCGGGGAGCTGCGTGCGTGCGTCAAACGAAGCCATCATGGCTGCGGGGCTCCTGGTGATGTCTCCGCTGCTGCTCTCGGAGGTCGACCACGTCGCCACGCGCAAGCTCGGCCGTGAAGCGGCGCTCAGCGCGGTCGACGACATCCGACATTGGGTGCGACGAGGCCGTGTCGTTCTGTCCGAGATCACGGATGATCATCTGGGTGTCACCGAGTCGGTGCGCGCCCGCTATCGCGACTCAGGGGCCGTAGGGGCTCCAGTGCCCGAGGAAGGGCCTGAGGTCGTCGGCTCGTGGTTCGGGGATGTCGGGCAGTCGGGGTGGTGTGTGTAATGGGTCGAGGCGCTCGACGGTGGATGCTGCCCAGCTGATCCATGCTTCGGCTTCGGTTCTGGTCTGCCCCGGGGGCATGGCCTCGACTCGCGTGCGTACGGCGCTCAAGTACTCCGTCAGTCCGGTGGCGTGGCGCCACGCCGCTTCCTGCGCTTCAAAGTGTCTGAAGCGGTACGCCTCGGCGTACTGGATGCGGGCGTCTTCCATGGCGGCTTCCCAGCGGATGCGCTTCTGGCGTGCGGCTTCGATCTCGTCGAGACGTCTGCGTTCGGCGGCTTCGCCGCGGAAGGTGACCTCCTGTGCGATCTCGGCGAGCTGGTCTTCGAGGGGGTGGCCGGGGGCGTCGGACCATTCGCTTGCCCGGTGCGGTTGGCCGCCGCTGAGGACGAAGCGGAGGCGTTCGGATGGGGTGTAGTCGAAGCGGGGGATCCTGATCCAGGAGTTCTTCTTGGCGTCGGCGAGTTCCTTCTCGGTGGCGACGTGCTCGGTCCGGTCCTGTTCCTGGAGGACGAGAAACCCCACGGTCTGGCCCTGTGCGGTGATGGTGAAGTGGGGAGACGCTCTGCGGCGGCGATGAGACGGGGGCGCGAGTCTTGATCCCGTACACCACATGGCGGGACGCCATCTAACGGGTGCCTTGCACCTCGTTGATCTGTCAGCAATTCGGATTCTCCGGTTGTTAAGACGGTGCTTGTGGATCACGGTGCCGACCCGGAAATTGATTAAAACAACACGTGACGTAAGTGAGGTCACCTGCATTGCGGGCTGCGGCTGATGGCGATGAGCAAGCCCCCCGGTGCAAGGTCGACTCCATGCCCGGGTGTACTCGGGATGCCACTACGCGCCTTACTGGACCTTGAGTGCTCACGGCACCTGTTCGCAGGAGCTCTGCGGCAGCGCAGAGCGCTGACAGACGCGCGACGCTTGGAATTGACAGCCGTCTTGGCGGTCCCTTTCGATGTAGGGGCAGGTAGTGGCGGTGGACCATCAATGATCCGCGGGATCGCCGGTTTGGCTAACCGGCGATCCTGGGCTATGTTGCTTCGCTTCGAAGCTGTCTGGGCCCATAGGCGTCCACTCGTGTGGACCGGCTGTTTCAGCCTGGGCCCGTTTCTTGCTGCCCTCTCCCGGGAAACGCCTGTGGAGCTCGGCGCTGTAACTGCCCCGGCCTTCCGCGACTCCGTCGGGGCAACGGCACCGACACCCGGCCTCACCGGCGCGTGGTGAGGCTGGTGCCGGCCCGACGGCAGGACGGCGCGATGGCGGAGCTGGCCGAGGTGGTCGACGAGGCATTGCCCGGCCTCGGGGACGGCATCACTCGGGCCCAGCCTGAGAGGGACCGGGTGAATCCGTTAAAGGGCATGCCGTCGTGGCGCATCGTGCGCCAGGAGTAGTCGGGGTACCAGACATCGTCTGTGTGGTCGGCCTGTCCTGATGGGCCAGCAGCTTGTTGGCCATGCAGCTCGGGCCGGTTGGCGACGCCTGGTTCTCACAGAGAGGCTCCGGAAGGCCGCTCTGCGAGACGTCAGGAAATCCGTTCGTACAGGGCGCTTCCGGAGCACGATTTCGCCCTCACCGTGAACCACAGCGTTGGTGATCAGCTCTGAGACGGCCAGCACGGCGAACCCCGCCACCGGCTTCGAAACATGGCACCACCGTAGGAACGCCCTGGTTGTCTGGCGCATCTCCCCAACTTGCGCGAGATCAGGAAGGAAGGCCGCCTGACAGGCATGGGGTGCCGCCGGTATGGCTGCCCATGCCGATGTGCTGCGTCGGCCTTCCTGAACCGACCTCACGCGTGATGCGCCTGCTGCGGCCGCAAAGCTACGGATGGCCCCGTCGGGCGGGGGCGCTTGGAGCCTGGTCATGAGGGCTATCGCACCGCGTGGCCACGCCGTCGACCAGGGGAATCCAGAGGGGGAAAAATCTGTCAAGGGGGGAAACCGGAGGGGGAATTGAGGCCATGATTGGATTCCGCCCACCAACAGAGGTCACACTCATGCCAGATCCGTTCGCCGACCTGCTCCTCCGGCTTCGGCAGGATTCGGGTCGGACGCAGGAGGAGCAGGCAGAGGCGATCAACGCTGTCTCCGGCCGGTACACCCTGACTCGCCGAGAGATCAGTCGCTATGAGAACTTCGAGAACATCCCTACCAATCACACAATCGGTCACATTGCGGCAGCCTGCGGTGTCCCCTTCGAGGAACTACAGCGGGAGGCTAAGGCTGCCCGCGTTCGGAAGAGAGAGGGGCATGCCAATGCAGGGGAGGACCAGGACGCCGTGGAGCGTCGCACGCTGCTGGGCGGGGCGGCTATCAGCGTGAGCGCGGCTGCCGAGCCCTGGGGGCGACTCGCCTTCGCTCTCAGCAAGGGCTCTAAGATCGATTCGTCCTCCGCTGTCGCGCTCATCGACCGGGCCGCTGAACTGCACGTCCAGGAACTCAACCTCAGCGCCCGGCGACTACAAAGCACAGTCGAGGCGCACCTTGACGCGATCACCGCGGCTCTGCCTCGTGCCGGCGAGCACGAACGGGCTCTCGCCATCGCCGCTGGAGAAACCGCAGCCTTGGCCGGTTGGGTGGCCTGGGACCTGGCGGAGCACGACAGAGCCGACGCCTACTACAGGGTCACTTCGCAGTGCGCGGCGACCGCCGGGCACCCTCCACTCCGGGCTCTGGCTCTGACCTATGCCAGCTACGGCGCTTCGTCGCCGAAGGCGAAGTTGGAGTTCCTTTCCCAAGCGGCCAACGATGTGCGAGGCCACGGCAACGCTACGGCTGCCGCCTGGGTCCTCGGCAGGCACGCGGAGGAAGCCGCGGCGGTCGGCGACGAGACGGGGGCGCTCCGGGCGTTGGAGCGAGCGCGCTTCGCCTACGACTTTGCGGATCACACCAGCGAGCAGGCGTGGGTCCGGTTCGTGACCCCGTACCGCATGGACTCGTTGGCCCTCTCCGTATACGGACAGTTGGGGCGTCCTGAACTCACCGTTACAGCCGACACCGCGGTCGGCCGCCTCGGAGACGAACTGTCGGATGGGGGTGTCGTGGTTCTCGGTGATCTCGCTTCGGCCCTGCTGCGTGGAGGTGACGTTGACCAAGGCGTCTACGTGTCACGCCAGTTCGCCGCAGCGGCTCAGGCCAAGCCCAACACGATGGGCAAGGAGCGCGCCGCGACTATCGCAGCGTCGCTCCCCGACAGCGAGCAGGAACTTGGCCTTCACCTGCGGCAGTTCGCTTCCTGACCCCCCGCGCGGCACACGGGCAAGCTCAGGATGCGAACGCCGTCGGGTGCAGCTCCTTTGGAGGGACGGCCTCACCTGCATGAACTGCGACTTGCGGCGTACCCGAATGATCGACTCGACCACCGCGGGGGGTCACGCGATGACCCGCACCCCCGTGCTGTCGATCTTGATTCAACGCGCGGGCGTGACCTGCTGGTTCCGAAAGGATCTCCACGACCGGCGGTCGAGCCGAACCGGCAAATGCCCAGCTCAGCCTGTCCCTCGAAAGGAGCCACACCCAACGCCGTCGTATGACCTGTCGGCCGTCAGTCGCGTGCCGCCTCCTCGACAACCCAGGACAGGTACGCCTCCAACCCACCACTCACGGGCAGCGTGATCCACTGGGGAACGTCGTACGGGTGCTGCTCGTGCAGCCACGCCTCCAGTGCCGGGAGACGGTCCGTCGTAGTCATGTACGAGATCCGCCACTCCTGCGCCGTCTCGACCTTCCCCTTCCACCAATAGAAGGCGGTGATCGGCGCATCAACGTGAACGCCCGCTGCCAGCTTGCTCTCGACCGCGCCCCGGGCCAGCGCCTTCGCCTGATCCTCGTCGTCGCTGGTCGTCTGCGCAATCACAATATCGTTGGCCATACAACTACCTCTCCAGCTCGGATACCGCGACTCTACCCAGCCGTCAAGGGCACACGTCACGCTGCTGAAACAGCTCCGTCCCTTGCCCGTGCCGAACTTTCCGCTCGACAGACCCGAACGTTCATACGGGTCGCCGAGTGATCGAGGCGGCGACGTCCCTGTCTGAGGGTGATCGCGGGTGGTTGCGGCAACGACATGCGGAACTCCGTGGCGGGAGCACAGGCCCGCGGGCACGCCCGAATGCGTCGTGCACGGCGCGTGGGTCGGCAACGTCGACCGCACGGCGGCCCGGCCGCTACTGATGGACTTCAAGCTGGTCTCTGTCGGGCCCTCGGAGTGGGATCTCGTCTCTACGGCGGTCAAGATGACGACGACCGGCGCGGTCACCGAGGCCGAGTACGCCGAGTTTTGCGAGACGTACGGACTCTGTTGCTCAATTCGTCTGGGCTCGGGGACCGCTGATGCGCGAGGGTGACTTGCCCGGTTCTTGACGTTCTGGTGGTGACGCTGCGGGCACGGGAGGTGCTGACGAACCAGATGCTCAGGAATATGGAGTTGCGGGCGGCGGCCCGGCTGACCGAGGAGCTTGGAGACCGTTGCCGCGGTGCAGGCCGTTAGCCTGTCGGTATGTCAGAGCGTGTCATGCCCGGTCGCACGGACGGCCTGATCACCCTGGGTGCCGCGGACGCTCTGTGGGTCGACTTGACGGCCGACAGTGCTGTGCCGACGGCTTCTGGGGCATTCACCTGCTCTCCTGCCCATGCCCGGGCGGGCTACGTCCTGCTCGGCGGCCATGTGGTGGCGACGGTGAGGGCGAGCGGCGGTCAGTGGAGTGTTCCGGAGGCTCAGGTGCGCCGGGCGGCCGCGGAACTGAACGCGGTGGGAATGGACCGGCAGGACCTGGTCCGCATCGGTCCGTTTCGTGGGGCGCCGAGGCAGGAGTACAACGAGGAGACGCCGCTGCGTTGGCGCCGGCGCATCACGCGGGAACTGCAGGAGCCGGGCGGCCCCGCGCGGGCAGCACGACGTGAAGTCGGTCGGCCGTACCATCTGGCGGGGATCGACTGGCGACAGATACTCGTGGAGCAGACCCGCGACGGGACGCAGCGGACGTGGTGGCTGCCGCGCGCTGTGGTCAGGCTGCTGGATGCGGCCGAGCACACCGAAACGCAGTGGGTGCAAGCCGCGCGGACCCGCCAGGCAGGCGCAGCCGCAACCGAGCCGTCCTCCTACCCCCGGCAGGCCCGAGACGCCGGCGGTCGGCAGACGACGAGCCCCGAGGACCCCACCGCCTCACTGCGCCCGTACAACAAAGAGCTGGAAGGCCAGCTGTACTCGGTGCTCAGCAGGAAACCCGGTACCTCCCGCAGGGTGGCCGGGTGGGCATGCGCCGTCTGCCGCACTGCGCCCGCCACCGTCCTCGACCACTGCCACGAACACGACTACGCCCGCGCCCCCCTCTGCCAGTCCTGCAACACACTGGAACGCCCCGACCACCTGTACAGCAACGACATCCGCGTGGCGAACCGCTACACACGCCTCTTCCACACCGACACCGACGACTGGCTCCGCCACTGGCACCGCTGCCCCGGCTGCCGCGCACGCACCACCCTCCCGTTGCCGCACCTCGCCGCGTGGACCGCCCACACAGCCTGCCGATCACTGCGCCCGACCCACCCCGCTCCCCGCGGGCGCAAGCCCTGCGGTGTCCTGCGCGTGTCCTGGACGGGCAGTCACCAGGCGCCCCGTTCCTGCCTGCTCACGGCCGCCGTCGACTTCTGCCCCTCCGGCGAGCACCGTGTCCTGGCGCGAGTCCCCTACCGCGAAGCCGCCGAGCGGTTTCGCACCTGGCTGGCCGAGACGGCCCCTGCCGTGGCCGCCGCGGCCGGTCCTGACCGCCTGGATGGCCTCCCTGCCCAGTTCCGGCCAGTCATCGTGGACACCAGCGGCGAGGGCCCAGCACTGTTCTGAGCGAGCACCGGGAGACCTGACGCCCCCACGTCACCTCGCATCTGCCGGCCCCGACAGGGTCACCCCGCACGCCCCAGCGAAATGCGCAGCAGAGTCCGTACGGAACGGACGTCACCGAGTGGGAGGGATACGAGCTCCTCGCTGGGGCTCGCGAGTTACGCATGACAACCTACACAGCCCAGCACGCGTCCATGCGACCTGACTCGCAGGCAGAGGCTCAGTACCGTGTCGACTGCCTGCGTGGCCGTGCAGAGCAGTGACCCTGGCACTGGAAAGGGATCATGCAGCCCTCGCAAAGGCCGCGACACTCAGGCGTTGTAGCCCTTCCGTTTCACTCCGGGCCCCGATTCCCAGCGATCTGCGCCACCCGCAGGTCTGTCCGCAGTACAGCCAGCGACTTCCGCGCCGCCTCTTTCTCGGAGGCTGTCGGCTTCTCGTCCGGGCTGGCCGCCGGCGCCGTGCACACCGGTTTCACGGTGCGCCCGAGCCAGGCGAAGGCGGAGCATGCCCTGCCGCTCTTCTCCGACGGAAAGCCCCTGACGTTTTCCGGTTGGACTTCCCTCGGCCCGGCATTCGCCCACGGCAGACGAGAAATAGACCCGAAGGACTGGAACCTTCTCTGGGACTATGTCAACGTACAACGTCCCCGAAAAACACCAGGTCAGTGATGGGATTCAGGATTCCGGGCCGACCTGCAGGTCGGCCATGCCGGAGGCCGGTACCTCGTGCTGCTCGGCCTCATCGCAGAGGCCCGACCCAAGGAGTACCCCCTGACGAACGCCGCTCTCCGATCCGTCCGATTCAACGCCCCCATCCGCTTGGCACCGCCCTGAACGTATGGAACACATCGGAGCGAGAGGATTACGACGCTCATCCACGGCGCTGTTTCTTTGCGTCTGTGCGACCGGGTTGGTCGGCGAGGACTTGCTGCAACGTAGCTATCGCCGGGACCGAGTGGTCCTCGCGCGCATCGCGACACGCCTGGAGCCCCACCCTGGCACATAGCCCGAGCCGTCGGCGCTCCCGAGCGCATCGTTGCGCACGATTTGGACTGGCTAATTGACGACGGGCTCCGGGTGCTCGTGACGGACGGCGCGACCCCGTTGTCCGATCGCACCGGCTGGCCCCTGAGTTTCGTCCGCTAGCGATCGTCCGTGAATTTCCCTGTGGGGGCGCACAACATAGACCACGATCGCCGGTTGGCCAAACCGGCGATCATGAAGACCATTGAGGGTGTTCGCAGCGGCTGTGCTTGGCGGTGGAGCCGTTCGGACACTATGGCCCTTCATGTCGGCGCCCTGCAGCCCCTGTAACTGACAGCGCCTGCCCATCAGCTGTGGCGGAGTGGGTACAAGTCGCGCGCTGCCGCTTGGGTGGCCGACAAATCCGGAATGCCCGAGGAAGACATCAATGGCTCGTCCACCTGCGCTCAAGCTTGCCGAAGTCCTAGCGGAAATCCGCATGAGCGCATCGGCCTTCTACCGCCTACGCGCTCGCGGTCAGGCACCCCGAATGATCAAGCTACCGAATGGTGAACTGCGCTGCCGCCGCGCCGATCTGGATGCGTGGTGGGAGGCGTGTGAAAGGGATACGCCTGGATGGCGATGAGTTATAACGTCCGCTTCTGGGACATACGCGAGCGTTCTGATCGGCGCAAGCCTTTCCAGATCCGGTGGACGGTCAACGGGCGCGAGAAGTCCGCGTCCTTCATCACATTCGCGCTTGCTGATAGCCGGCGCGCGAAGCTGATGACAGCGGCGCGCGAGGGTGAGCCTTTTGATGAGCACACCGGTCTGCCCGCATCTGAGTTGCGGGCCATCAAGCAGCGGACTACGTGGTACGACCTGGCGCACGAATACATCGAGCAAAGATGGGAGCGTACGCCAGGGAACACCCGCCGCACCCTGGCCGATGCCTTCGCTACCATCACGCCCGCCCTGGTGCACCCCGGCGCAACGTATTCCGATCCGCGGGTACTGAGGCGTGCCCTGTACTCCTGGGCATTCAACAAGAACGCCTGGCAGCGCGAACCCGACGAGGAGTGGCTCCACGCGCTGGACTGGATGAAGCGGAACTCTCTGCCTGTCAGCGCCCGTGCGGATGCGGATGTTCTGCGCAGGGCCCTCGATGCTATGTGCCGCAAGCTGGACGGCAAGGCGGCTGCGGCCAAGACAGCCCGACGCAAGAGGGCTGCGTTCAACGAAGCTCTCAACACTGCGGTGGAGAAGAGGTACTTCGCGGAGAACCCCCTCAACGGGCTCCGGTGGAATGCGCCGGCGGTCAATGAGGAGGTGGATCCGGCTGCCGTTCCGAATCCGGCCCAGGTGCTTCGGCTACTCGAGGCTGTTGCCGGCCAGTCGGGGCGGGGGCGTCATCTTGAGGCGTTCTTCGGCTGCATGTACTTCGCGGCCATGCGGCCGGCTGAGGTCATCCATCTTCGGATCGAGCAATGCCACTTGGCGAAGACCGGATGGGGAATGCTCAACCTTTCGGGCGGGGTCGTCACGTCCGGCAAGGAGTGGACTGACGACGGTGAGGTGCACGAGGTGCACTCGCTCAAGCGTCGCGCGGCAAGCGCGACGCGGCCTGTGCCCATCCCACCGCAGTTCGTACGCATGCTGCGTGCCCACGTGGAACGCTTCGACGTGGCACCTGATGGCCGACTCTTCCGGAACGAGGCTGGCAACTACGTCGACGCTGCCGCATACGGCAAGACGTGGGCGCGGGCCCAGGAACACGCCCTGACTCGCCCGGAGCGCACCTCTGGCCTGGCTAAGCGACCTTACGATCTCCGGCACGCGGGGATCTCGTTCTGGCTCTACTCCGGAGTGGACCCGGCCGAATGCGCCCGCCGCGCCGGCCAGAGCATCGAGGTTCTCTTCCGTCACTACGCCAAGTTCCTCGACGGCGTTCGAGAACAGGCGAACCGCCTCATCGAGCAGTCGATGCAGGAGTGGGGGCGTGTCAGCCAAGGCGAAGCAACCGAGGGCTGAAGCGTGGGTTTGGTCCGTGACTGGTCCGGAAGTACTGGTCAGGAGCGGTACAGGTGTGGGAGGAACTGGGAGTTAGCACGCAAGCCGGGCTCGGCCGAGAGCAAGCTGAGGGAAAGGCGCCTGACGGGTGAAAGACCAGGTCAGGCGCCTTTTTTCGTGCTCCTAGAAGAAGCCGAGCTTCTTCGGCGAGTAGCTGACCAGAAGGTTCTTGGTCTGCTGGTAGTGGTCGAGCATCATCTTGTGGTTCTCGCGCCCGATGCCGGACTGCTTGTAGCCGCCGAAGGCGGCGTGCGCCGGGTAGGCGTGGTAGCAGTTGGTCCACACCCGGCCCGCCTGGATCGCGCGGCCCGCGCGGTAGGCGGTGCTGCCGTCGCGGGTCCAGACGCCGGCGCCGAGGCCGTAGAGGGTGTCGTTGGCGATGGAGATGGCGTCCTCGAAGTCGTTGAACGACGTGACGGCGACGACCGGGCCGAAGATCTCCTCCTGGAAGACCCGCATGCGGTTGTCACCCTCCAGGATGGTGGGCTGGACGTAGTATCCGCCCGCCAGTTCGCCGCCGAGCTGCGCGCGCTCGCCGCCGGTGAGGACCTTGGCGCCCTCCTGCTGGCCGATGTCGAAGTAGGAGAGGATCTTCTCCAGCTGGTCGTTGGAGGCCTGCGCGCCGATCATGGTGGACGTGTCCAGCGGGTGACCCTGGACGATCTTCTCGGTGCGGGTGACGCCCGCCTCCAGGAAGGCGCTGTAGTGGCCGCGCTGGATCAGCGCGCGGGACGGGCAGGTGCAGACCTCGCCCTGGTTGAGGGCGAACATCGTGAAGCCCTCGAGCGCCTTGTCGTAGAAGTCGTCGTCGGCGACCGAGACGTCCTCGAAGAAGATGTTGGGGCTCTTGCCGCCGAGTTCGAGCGTGACGGGCTTCAGGTTCTGCGAGGCGTACTGCATGATGAGCCGGCCCGTGGTGGTCTCGCCGGTGAAGGCGACCTTGGCGACGCGCGGGCTCGACGCGAGCGGCTTGCCGGCCTCGACGCCGAAGCCGTTGACGATGTTGACGACACCGGGCGGCAGGAGGTCGGCGATCAGGCTCATCCAGAAGTGGATGGACGCCGGGGTCTGCTCGGCGGGCTTGATGACGACGGCGTTGCCCGCGGCCAGGGCCGGGGCGAGCTTCCAGGTCGCCATCAGGATCGGGAAGTTCCACGGGATGATCTGGGCGACGACGCCCAGCGGCTCGTGGAAGTGGTACGCGACGGTGTCGTCGTCGATCTCGGCCAGGCTGCCCTCCTGGGCCCGGACGGCGCCCGCGAAGTAGCGGAAGTGGTCGATGGCCAGCGGGATGTCGGCGGCCAGCGTCTCGCGGACCGGCTTGCCGTTCTCCCAGCTCTCGGCGACGGCCAGTTCCTCCAGGTGCTGCTCCATGCGGTCGGCGATCCGGTTGAGGATGTTCGCGCGCTCGCCGGCCGAGGTCCTGGCCCACGCGGGGGCCGCCGCGTGCGCGGCGTCCAGGGCCCGCTCGACGTCGTCGGCGGTGCCGCGGGCGATCTCGGTGAACGGCTGACCGGTGACGGGGGTCGGGTTCTCGAAGTACTCGCCGCGCGCGGGAGGGACGTACTCGCCGCCGATCCAGTGGTCGTAGCGGGCCTGGTACCGGACGATCGAGCCCTCGGAACCGGGGTTGGCGTAGCGGGTCATGGGGCGGCCTCCCATGGATGGGCCGCCCGCTCCGTTGCGGACGGCGGTGGTGCGACCGTAGAACGGAGAAGGTTGCAGGAGGGTTGCGACGCGGCGTACCCGCGGAACTACACTCGGCTGCAGCCGGCCGGTGCCGCCGGGCGCCGGCCCACCCCCGACCCAGGGGCGACCATGACTGTCTCGTACGCGGCCTCTTACGCGGCCTGGCCACCCGGGACCGATCCGAAGCTGCTGCGCCGGGACGTGGCACGTGCCCACGAGGAGTTCCTCATCACCGGGCGGGCGCCGCGGCCGGTGCGCGACGTGGTGCGGGACTCGTGGCAGCGCTCCCGCAGCCGCGGGGTCGACCCGGAGGTCGCGGGGCCCAGCGTGCCCGCCCTCGCGGGACCGGAGCTGCGCGCCTACCGCGAGAGCCACCCGCTGGCGGCGGTGCTGCCCGTGGTCCGCCGCCTGCTGGTCGAATCGGCGCAGGAGAGCAACGAACTGGTGGCCGTCGGCGACGAGCACGGCCGTCTGCTGTGGGTCGAGGGCGCGCCGGGGCTGGCGGCGCGCGCAGAGCGGATCGGCTTCGTCGAGGGTGCGGTGTGGGCCGAGGAGGCCGCCGGTACGAACGCGCCGGGCACGGCGCTCGCCCTCGGCCGGCCGCTGCAGATCTACGCAGGCGAGCACTTCGTACGCCGGGTGCATCCCTGGAGCTGTTCGGCCGCGCCGCTGCGGGACCCGGACACCGGGCGGGTCATCGGTGTGCTGGACCTGACCGGGGGCGACCACATCGCGGCGCCCCACGCGCTGGCGCTGGTGCGGGCCACGGTCGCGGCGGCGGAGGCGGAACTGCGGGTGCTGCGGCTGCGCGGTGAGATCCCGGCGGCCGCACCGGAACCGGCCTCGGTCCCCGCTCCGGTGCCTGGTCGGGTACCGGTTCCGGCGGCGGCCGGGACCGCCGCTGCGACCTGCCGGCTGGAGGTGCTCGCGCGCGACCGGGCGAGGTTCGGCTCGCCCTACGGGCGTGTCGAACTGAGCCCCCGCCACTCCGAGATCGTATTCGTCCTCGCCCTGCACCCGCGCGGGCTCGGCGCCGACGCGCTCGCCGTACGGCTGCACGAGCACGAGGCGGCCCGTGTCACGGTTCGCGCGGAGATGTCCCGGCTGCGGCGCCTGCTGGGCCCGCATGTCGTCGGCTCGCGCCCGTACCGGCTTCTGCTGCCCGCCTCCAGCGACGCCGAGGAGGTGCGCGCGTTGCTCGCCCGCGGCGCGTACCGCCAGGCGCTCGCCGCCTACCCGGGGGCGCTGCTGCCCGGGTCCACCGCTCCCGCCGTCGCCGAGGCGCGGGACGAACTCGACTGCGAGATGCGCCGGGCGCTGCGGCACCGCGGCGACGCCCGGCTGCTGCTCGCCTGGCTGGAGCGCCCGGAGAACCACGTCGACGCCGAGATGCTGCAGGCGGCGATCAGCGCGCTTCCCCGGGAGTCGCCGCGCCGGCTGATGCTGCGGACGCTGCTGGACCGGGCCTGAGCGGCGCTCCTCCGGCCGGCGTCACACCGTCGCGTCGCCCGGCGCCCTGACCAGGAGGAAGAGCGGGCGGCGGCGGAGTGCGAAGCCCATGGACTCGTAGAGCCGGATCGCGTTGGTGTTCCTGGGATCGGCGTGCAGGAAGGGCGTGTCCCCCCGGTCCGCGATGCCCGCGGCGACCGCGCGGATCAGCCGGCTCGCCAGGCCGCGGCCGCGGTGGTCCGGGTCGGTGCACACGGCACTGATCTCCGTGCCGCCGGGCGGGCGCATGCGCTCGCCCGCCATGGCGATGAGGCGCCCGTTCTCCCGCACGCCGAGATAGGTGCCGAGTTCGATGGTGCGCGGCGCGAAGGGGCCGGGCTTCGTGCGGGCGATCAGGTCCATGACCTCGGGGACGTCGTCGGCGCCCAGCAGTACCGCCTGCGGATCGTGCGCGACACGCAGGTTCGTCCCGACGAGCTGCACGCCCTCGCCGCCCTCCAGTACCTGCCAGTCCCCGGGAACCTCGGGCGAGCCCGTGACCAGCGCGGTCCCGCCGGGGCCCAGCAGTTCGGCCAGGTCCGCCCAGGCCGCCGGGTCGGCCTGGTCCTCCAGTGACGCGAACGGCGACATGTCGCCGGGGTAGCGCACGGCCCGGCCGTGCCGCTCGGCGAACCGCGCGTGCGCTCCGGTCAACGCGAACCACACGGGGTTGTCCAGCGGATGCGGCGCGGCGGCGGCGAGCGGCTCCGCACCGGAGTCGGACGGGTGGGCGGGGTGGACGCTGGTCGACATGGCGGGGCGGTTCTCCGATCCGTGGGGTTGCGCGGGCCACTGGGTGCAACGGCCACGGAGCCGTATCCCTTCCTGCCCTGAGAAGCAGCTCCCCACCCTACGACCCGGCTCCGTGCCCCACCGGCACACCCCCAGGGGAGAGCGTCGGACGCGGAGGACGGGCTTGCCCCGCGCATCGCCGCCGCGTGGCCGGCGGACCGCTTCGAGGGCGTCGGCGAGCGCCGCGCGCACCCGCTCCGCGGCGGCGAACCGCGTTCCGACGATCCGGGGCCGGACGACCTCCGCGCCCACGGGCCGGGGCGCGGGACGGGACGGCGTCAGTCGCGGGTGCGGCCGGCGACCCCGTCGGCGCCGGGGGAGCCGACGAAAGCGGTCTTGGCCGTGCCGCACGCACCGGTGACGTGGCCGGCACCGAGGGCCTCGGCCGATTGCAGCGCGTACGTGCCGACGCCGCAGGACCGCGGCCGCCTCCTCGAAGCCGGGGCGGCCCGCCCGTGCTCGCACCTGACGCAGTGTCAGCTGCTCTCCGCCGGGGGCAGGATCACGGAGCGGGTGAGGTGCCGAGGGGAGTCCGGGTCCAGGCCGCGGGCGGCTCCGAGGGCCGCCGCGAGACGCTGGACGAGGACGAGGTCGGCCAGCGGGTCTCGGCCGGCCGCCACCAGACGGCCGCCGGTCCCGGCGATCTCCTCCGCCAGGCCCGGCGGCAGGTCGGCCGGGTCGCCGAACCACCAGGCGACACGGCCGGGCCCGGTGACGCTGATCGGGCCGTGGCGGTACTCCATGACGGGGTAGGCCTCGGTCCAGGCGCCCGCCGCCTCACGCATCTTCAGCGCGGCCTCCTGGGCCACGCCGTACGCCCAGCCCTTGCCGAGGAACGTGAACTGCTCGGTCTCCAGCAGCTCGCCGGGCAGCGGGTCGGTCAGCGCCGACTCGCCCTGCGCGGCCAGTCCGGTCAGGTCCTCGCCGAGCAGCGCCCGCAGCAGCACGAGTTCGGTGGTGGCGAAGCGCGTCTGCACGACCGATGTCTCGTCGGCGAAGTCCAGGACCACGGCGGCGTCCGCGCGTTCCATGACGGGGGTGGCCGGGTCGGCGGTGACCGCGACGGTGGGCGTCACTCCGCGCAGGCGCCCCAGCAGAGCGAGCACTTCGCTCGTGGTGCCGGACCGGGTCAGGGCGAGCACGCGGTCGTAGGCGCGGCCGGCCGGCATCTCGGAGGCCGCGAAGGCGTCCGTCTCGCCCAGGCCGGCGGACTCGCGCAGCACGGCATACGCGTGGGCCATGAACCAGGAGGTGCCGCAGCCGACGACCGCCACGCGCTCACCGGGACGGGGCATCGCCGCCCGCCAGGGGGCGTTCGGGTCGGCGGCCAGGGCGACGGCCCGGCGCCAGCAGTCGGGCTGGGTCGCGATCTCGATCTCGGTCTGGCTCACGGGACTCCGTCCGCTCGATTCGATCCGGCCTCTGGCGGTGCCGCCGGTCTTGACAGGCCGCACGCTCGATCCAGCATGATGAGCGAAGTTGCTCGACTCGTGCAAGGTTCGCGCAAAAACGCGCACACCGGAAGGAGGCGGAGGTCCCCGTGGGTGAAGACCGGCGCGACGCGTGGTCAGGCGCGGACGACCTCCACGCCGGCTGCGACGAAGGGCTCGGTGAGCCCGGCGGGCGCGTCCCCGTCCGTCACCAGGACGTGCACGTCCTCGACGGGGCAGATCCGCGCGAAGGCCCGCTTGCCGAGCTTCGAGGCGTCGGCGACGACCACGACCCGCTCGGCGCGCCGGGCGAGTTCGCGGTTGACGCCCGCCTCACCCTCGTGGCGGGCCGTGGCGCCGTGTGCGACATCGAGGGCGTCGACGCCGAGGAAGACCTGGTCGAGCGTGATCTGCGCGAGCAGATCGGCCGCCAGGGGACCGATCAGCTCGTACGAGGCCGGGCGGGCCACCCCGCCGGTGACGACGAGCTTCACATGCCGGCGCACGGCCAACTCACCCGCGATGTTGAGCGCGTTGGTGACCACGGTCAGCGTCGGCTCGCCGGCCTCCTCGGCCAGGTCGCCCCGCTCGGCCAGCGCACGGGCGACCGCTGTCGTCGTGGTCCCGCCGTTCAGGCCCACGACGGCGCCGGGCTTCACCAGGGCCGCCGCGGTGCGTGCGATGCGCTCCTTCTCGGCGGCGCGGCGGGCGGACTTGTAGCGCAGCGGCAGGTCGTAGGCGATGGCGTTGATCGTGGCGCCGCCATGGGTGCGGGTGACCATGTTCTGGCGGGCCAGCTCGTCCAGGTCACGGCGGATCGTGGCGGCGGAGACGGCGAGTTCGGCGGCCGCGGCCTCGACCTCGATCCGTCCGTCGCGGGTCAGCATCTCCAGCAGCGCGCTCCATCGGGCCTGCGGTGCCGCCATCGTCTCGCCCCTTGTCGCCGGACCTGGCGGCCATGAAACCACAGGCCATCGGCCCGTCGAGAGGAACAACGACCTCATGCCGCTGATCGGGACCGCCGCCCTCGTCCGCTCCGCCCGCGCCGACGGCCGCGGCGCGGGAGCCTTCAACGTCATCACCCTGGAGCACGCCGAGGCGATCGTCGCCGGGGCCGAGGCCGCGGGCCGCCCGGTGATCTGCCAGATCAGTGAGAACGCCGTGCGCTTCCACGGCGGCGCCCTCGCGCCCATAGCTCGGGCGACCGCGGCCGTGGCCGAATCCGCGCGGGTCCCCG
This sequence comes from Streptomyces sp. MI02-7b, assembly GCF_033793585.1. Classification (NCBI taxonomy): domain Bacteria; kingdom Bacillati; phylum Actinomycetota; class Actinomycetes; order Kitasatosporales; family Streptomycetaceae; genus Streptomyces; species Streptomyces sp. MI02-7b. The sequence goes on from NZ_JARAWX010000008.1 coordinate 52,306, forward strand.
TCGCCCTGCACCTCGACCACGTCACCGACGACGCGTTGCTGCGGCAGGCCGCCGACTGCGGTTTCGGCTCGGTCATGTACGACGCCTCCGCGCTGCCGCACGAGCGGAACGTGGCCGCCACGCGCGCCGCGGCCGAGTGGGCGCACGACGCGGGCCTGTGGCTGGAGGCCGAACTCGGCGAGGTCGGCGGCAAAGACGGCGTGCACGCCCCCGGTGCCCGCACCGACCCCGACGGGGCCCGCGCCTACGTGGCCGCGACCGGGGTCGACGCCCTCGCCGTCGCCGTGGGCAGTTCGCACGCGATGACCACCCGGACCGCCCGGCTCGACCACGGCCTGATCGCCCGTCTGCGCACCGCCGTCGCCGTACCGCTCGTCCTGCACGGCTCGACCGGTGTCCCCGAGGACGAGCTGCGGCGCGCCGTCGCCGGCGGCATGGCGAAGATCAACATCGGCACCGCCCTCAACATCGCCTTCACCGGCGCGGTCCGCGGCTTCCTCGCGGCGGACGGCACCACCGTCGATCCGCGCCGCTATCTCGCGCCCGCGCGCACGGACATGGCGACGGCGGTGGAGCGGGCCCTGCGCGTCCTGGGCTGATCGGGCCCCGCGCGGGTCACCCCGCGGGCGCCCTCCGCCGGGAGGCCCGCCGCACACAGCCAGTGGTCGCGGTGGGCGATGTCGCCCCGGCAGGGGTTCCGCTCCATCAGCGCGGCCAGGAAGGCGCGTTGAGTTCGCGTCAGCGGCTGCCCCGGCCGCCGCCCATCGGGGAGGGCGCACGCCAACAGCGGCCGCCCGTTGTGTTCCGCCGTGGGAGCGGCGCACAGCGGCACCGTGGCGCGGGCGACCGGCAGCGGCCCTCGAACCAGGTGTCGGCGGCGGCCGGCGGGACGGACACCGCCTCCGGATCGCCGGTGCCCGACGCGGCGCAGGCCGTACGGCGGGGTCCGGGTCCGCGAGCAGCGCCCCCGTGTCCCCTCCCGGCGCGGCGAGGGCGCGAAGGGACCGACCCGCCCGGGCCGTCCGGCGGTGCAGCCCGCCCCGCGGTGGCCCCGCTCGATCCCGGGGTAGGTCCGCGGGGGTCACCGGCGTCGTTCGAGGGCGAGGACTCCGACGATGACGGCCGCCACGACGCGCACCACGAGGACGAGGATCAGTTCGACGGGCCCGAGTCCGCCGAACATGCGGTCCTCCGGATCGCGGGGTGATCATGCCGCGCCGACCGCGCAACGCGCTGCTGACACCTGCCGCCGGGCACGCACAACGGCCGCGCCCGCATGGCCGCGCCGCCCGCGCCCGCATGGCCGCGCCGCCCGCGCCCGCCTGCCGCGGCCCCCCATCGAGCACGCCCCCGGACCCGCCCGGGAGGCAGGTCCCCGGCGTTCACTCCCCGGGAGGCCGGACGACTCTGCGATGCTTGCTGTGTGCCCGCCCCGGAACCGATAACGGCCGACCCACCGGGCGCCACGGCGAATCCGCTGCTGACGCAGTCGTGGCTCGACCTGGCGTTCCTGCACTGGGCCGCCGATCCCGCGGACGTGGCGCCGCTGCTGCCCGCCGGTACGGTGCCCGACACTCTCGACGGGGTCACCTACGTGGGGCTCGTCGCCTTCCGGATGCACCGTGTCGGCTGGTTCCGGCTCCCCGGCATCCCGTACCTCGGCACCTTCCCCGAGACCAACGTCCGCCTGTACTCGGTGGACGCGCACGGGCGGCGCGGCGTGGTCTTCCGCTCGCTCGACGCGTCCCGGCTGATCCCGGTCGCGGTGGCGCGGGCCGCGTTCCGGCTGCCGTACCAGTGGGCGCGCATGGACATCCGCCGCGACGGCGACACCCTGACGTACACCAGTCGGCGGCGCGGGCCGGGGGCGGGCGGTGCGCACGCGCGGATCACCGTGCGAGTGGGCGAGCCCGTCGCCGAGCCGAGCGAGCTGGAGCACTTCCTCACGGCGCGCTGGGGTCTGCACAACACGTTCTTCGAGCGGTCCCTGTACCTGCCCAACACCCATCCGCGCTGGCCCCTGCACCGCGCCGAGCTCGTCGCGTGCGAGGAGAACCTCGTCACCGCCGCCGGACTGCCGGCGCCCGCGGGTCCCCCGGTGAGCGTCCTGTACTCCGCCGGCGTCCCCGTCCGCTTCGGGCGACCCTCCCGCCCGGCCGGCATTCCGACTCCCTGAGGGACCACGTCACCAGAGGCGTGGCGAACCGGACATTTTCTTTACTGTACGTTCATTCCATAACGTGTCAGCGTGCGGTGAGACGGCCACACCCCGCTCGCCCACAGCCCTTGCCCCCGGCGCACGGGCCGTCGGATTCCGGCCGAGACGCGGCGACCCCGCGCATCCCAGATTGCTTTCATCCGTTCCAGAATTCACCTCCTCTCCTGTGATGAGAAACCCATGAAAACGATCGGCGCAGGCATCATCGGCGGCAGCACCGGCGGCTGGGCCTCGATCTCGCACATCCCCGTCGTCACGGCGTCCCCGGCGTACGAGCTGCGCGCCGTCAGCACCTCCCGGCGCGGCTCGGCGGAGGCCGCGGCGGCGCGGTACGGGGTGGCCGGCTACGTCAACCACCGGGAACTCCTGGCACACCCGGGCATCGACCTGGTCGTGGTGGCGGTGAAGGTCAGCGAGCACCTGGAACTCCTGTCGGCCGCCATGGAGGCGGGCAAGCACGTCTACAGCGAGTGGCCGCTGGGGAACGGCCTGGCCGAGGCCCAGCACCTGACGGAACTCGCGGAGAAGGCCGGGGTGCGCAGCGTCATCGGCACACAGGGCCGCTACGCCCCGCAGGTGCGGTACGCGCAGGACCTGATCAACGACGGATACGTGGGCCGGGTGATCGGCACCACCATGGTCGGTTCCGGCATGGTCCGGGGCCCGGAGGCCGCCACCCGCCAGGCGGAGTACTACTACGACAACGCCCATGGCGCGACCCCGCTGACCTCGCCCTTCTCGCACGCCGTCGACCCGCTGAACCACGTGCTGGGGGACTTCGAGAAGCTGAGCGCCAACCTCGTGGTCGGCCGCACGGAGGCCCGGATCACCGCGGACGGCGGCACCGTGCCGATCACCGCGCCGGACCAGGTCGCCGTGATCGGCACGCTCACCGGCGGCGCGGCCGCCTCGGTGTTCTACCGGGGCGGGACCTCCCGGGGTGACAACTTACGCTGGGAGATCAACGGCACCGAAGGCGACCTGGTCCTCTCCGCGGACTGGGGCAACATGCAGGTCGCCGATCTCTCCCTGGCCGGCGGCCGCGGCACGGACACCACCGCCTCCGCCCCTGGAGGTCCCCGCGTCGTACTTCGGCGACGGCCTGCCCGCCGACCTCTCCCGCTCCATGACCGGCAATGTGGCCCTGTACGCGCAGTCCGCCCGCGACCTCGCCGAGGGCGGCCACACGGTCCCCGACTTCCGCCACGCCCTGGACCGGCACCGGCTCATCGACGCCATGAGCGCGCCTCCGCCACGGGCGTGGCGCAGACCCGGCGGGCCCCGGTCCGCCGGCCCCGCCACCGCGCCCGGGCCCGAGCGGTTGACGGTCACCGTGGAGTTGCTGCTAATATCGAAGCTACTTGCTTCCGATTTAGCAGCCACTCACGCACCCCGTCGCACGCCCCTGCTCCCCCGAGGAACGACGCCATGACCGCACAGCCCGTCAACCCCTCCGACCTGCCCGGTATCGTCACGCGCTACCTCCGCGCCCACGCCGCCCGCGACACCGCCACGGCGATCGGCGCCTTCACCCCCGACGCCACCGTGACCGACGACGGCCGGACGTACGAGGGCCGCGCCGCCATCGAGCGGTGGCTGGACCGGGCGGCGAGCGAGTACACCTACACGACCGAACTGACCGCCGCCGAACGCACCGACGCGGAGCACTGCACCGTCACCAACCGCCTGGAGGGCGACTTCCCGGGCGGCGTGGTCGACCTGCGCTACCGCTTCGCCCTGCGCGACGGCCTGATCCGGCGCCTCGACATCGCGCCGTGAGTCATGCTTCCCGTATGACGACCGCACCGAACGAACCCCCGTCCCCCGCCGCCACCTACGCCCTCGACGGAACGACCACCGTCCCGCGCCTGGGCTTCGGCGCGATGCAGCTGCCCGGCCGGTGGAACGGGCCCGCCACCAACCCGGCGGCGTCGGTGGCGGTCGCGCGCCGGGCCGTCGAGCTCGGCGCGCGCCACATCGACACCGCCGCCTTCTACTTCTCCGGCGGCAACCGGGCCAACGCGATCCTGCGCGAGGCCCTCCACCCGTACCCCGCCGACGTCACCCTCGCCACCAAGGTGGGCCCGCTGCGCGACGCGGAGGGCAGGATGTACGGGCAGGCGGAGCCGGGGCAGTTGCGCGGCCTGGTGGAGGAGAACCTGCGGGAACTCGGCGTCGACGTCCTGGACCTGGTCTACCTGCGGGTCGGCCGCCTCGGCACCGATGCGCGCGACTCCCTCGGCGAACGCTTCGCCGCGCTCGCCCAGTTGCGGGACGAAGGCCTCGTCAGGCACCTGGGTGTCAGCAATGTGACGCGTGATCAGCTGGACGAGGCGCGTGCCATCGCCCCGGTCGCGGCGGTGCAGAACCGGTTCGGCGTCCTGGACCAGGTCGACAGCGCTCTGGTCGACTTCTGCGCGACCGTGGACATCGCCTACATGCCGTTCTTCGCCCTCGGCGGCGGACACGCCCCGCTCGACGGCGACGCCCTGGCCAAGGTGGCGGAACGGCACGGCGCGACACCGTTCCAGATCGCCGTGGCCTGGGGCCTGGCCCGGTCCCCCTCGATCGTGCAGATCCCCGGCACGGCCTCCCTGACCCACCTGGAGCAGAACATGGCCGCCGCCGCGATCGTCCTCGACGCCGACGACCTGTCCCTGCTCGACGGCGGCCGGTCCGCGACCGGGTGACCGATCGCGTGACCGATCGCGTGGCCGGCCGCGTGGCCGGCCGCGTGACCGGCGGCCCTCCGGCCGTCAGCCCGCGCCGCGCAGCCGCCGCACCTTGACGACGTTGTCCTGGCGCGTCGTGGGCCGGCCCTCCGGGTCGTTCTGCACGCGCTCGTGCTCCTCGCTGAGCAGCACCTCCCACTCCCCCTCGGCGAGTTCGAGGTCGCGCACGACCTCGTCCGGCGTGGGGAAGTGCACCTCCGGGTGGTGGTTGTGCTCCCAGGCCGGGAAGCCGCCGTGCCCGGTGACGAGCAGGATGCCGCCGGGCGCGACGGCGGCCGCGGCGGAGCGCAGGATGCGCTCGCGGGGCATGTAGCCGACGGTGTGCAGGAAGTGGGCCGAGACCAGGTCGTAGGCGCCCTCGGGGAAGGACTCGCCGAGGTCGTGGCGTTCCCAGCTGATCAGCCCGCCGACACCGGCGTCGGCCGCGTGATCCGCCGCGCGCCGCAGCGCGACGCCGGAGATGTCGACGGCGGTGACGCGCCAGCCCCGGCCGGCCAGCCAGATCGCGTCACCGCCCTCGCCGCAGCCCAGGTCGAGGGCGGTGCCCGGGGTCAGCTCGGAGGTCTCGCGGACCAGGACGCCGTTGGGGTTGCCGCTCCACACGCGCTCGGTCGAGGCGTAGCGGCCGTCCCAGTAGTCCTCCTGCGAGGCGATGTCGTCGGTCATCGGTGGATCGGGTCCCTTCGAAGTGCGCGGCGCGGCGCCCCCGCGGGCGCCGCCTCGGTGCCGACGATGCGCCCGGCGCACGCGGGTGGGCAAGGTTCTTGCCGGTTCGGCAACACCGCGCGCGCCGGGCGGGGCCCGGGGGGCGCCCGCGTGCCGCCCGGCCGATGATGGGGGGGGGGACGGCAGGACGTCCCACGTGGAGGCTCGCCATGGCCGTGTGGCACGTACGCGATTTCACCCCGGACGATCTCGAGGCCGTGGTGCGCCTGGACGCCGAGAGCGGCACCACCGACCAGCCCGCCGTCTTCCGCCTCTCCGAGGCCGTCGCCGCCCTGCAGGCGCAGCACCCCAGCGTGGTGGCGATCGCCGACGGCCACCTCATCGGCGCCGCCATCGGCCGCGTCGACGGGGACCGGGCGTGGGTGCTGCGGATCAGCCTCCACCCGTCCTGGCGGAACCTGGGCCTGGGCACCGCGCTGCTGTCCGCGCTGGAGCACCGGCTGCAGGCGGCCGGGGCGCGGACGCTGGCCGCCGTGCTGCCCGAGGACGAGACGGGCACCGCGGCGCTGTGCAACTCCGGGTTCACCCGGCGCCAGGGCCTGACGTACTTCGAGAAGGCCCAGGCGGTGACCGCCCAGGACCCGGCGGTGCTGGCCTCCCTCGGCGCACTCGTGCCGCCCACCGGGCTGTGGGAGAAACTCGCGGGGATGGGGCGGGAGAAGGCCCTGATCGAGCGCCGCATCGTGCTTCCGCTGGCCAATGCCGAGCTCGCCGACGAGCACGGGGTGGAACCGCCGCAGGCCGTCGTCCTGTTCGGGCCGCCGGGCACGGGCAAGAGCACCTTCGCCCAGGCGGTGGCCGGCCGGCTGGGCTGGCCGTTCGTGGAGTTGTTCCCGTCGCGGCTGGCCCTGGAGGGCGGCATCGCGACAGGACTCGGGCGGCGCTTCGACGAGATCTCGCAGCTCGACCATGTGCTGGTGTTCATCGACGAGGTGGAGGAGGTCGCGGGCCGCCGCAATCTCGCCGACCCGGCCTCCGTGGGCGTGGTCAACGAACTCCTCAAGTCCATCGTGCGGTTCCGCGACCGCGACGGCCGGCTGCTGATCTGCGCCACCAACACCGTCGCCGCCCTCGACCCGGCGTTCCTGCGGCACGGCCGCTTCGACTACGTCCTGCCGGTGGGGCCGCCCGACCACGAGGCGCGCCGCGCGCTGTGGGGGAGCTACCTCGCCAAGGCGGGGGCCGACGCCGACACCACCGCCCTGGCCGACGCCAGCGAGGGCTTCACACCGGCGGACATCAAGCAGGCCGCGCGCGCCGTGGCGCAGACCGCGTTCGAACGCACCTTGGACACCGGGAACAGGACGCAGGCGACCACGGACGACTACCTGCGCACCATCCGCACCACCCGCCCCACGGTCACCAGCGACATGGCGCTGGAGTTCGCGGAGCACAGCGTCCGCTACGGCCGCACATGAGCGTCGAGAGGGGCCGCACGGACGCGGTTCCACCCTATGTTGATGTCATGGACACGATTCCTCCCGCATCCGCAGCCGTGCCCCCGACCGCGCCCTCGCCCGGCCCGCTGCACCGGCTCACGCTCGACCAGCTCCGGCGCCGCACGAGCATGAAGTGGCGGTCCTACCCGGCCGACGTGCTGCCGCTGTGGGTGGCCGAGATGGACGTCCCCCTGGCCGAGCCGGTGGCGCGGGCCCTCACCGAGGCGATCGCGCTCGGCGACACCGGTTACCCGGCGGGCACCGGGTACGCCGACGCGCTCGCGGGCTTCGCCCGGGAACGCTGGGGCTGGGACGGCGTGACGAGCGAGCGCGCCGCGATCGTCCCGGACGTGATGCTCGGCGTCGTCGAGATGCTGAGACTCGTGACCGCGCCCGGTGACGCGGTGATCGTCAACTGTCCGGTGTACCCGCCGTTCTACCAGTTCGTGACGCACATGGACCGGCGCGTGGTGGAGGCGCCGCTCGGCCCGGACCTGCGGCTGGACCTCGCCGCCCTGGAGGAGGCCTTCGCCGGCCGCGGCCCGGGCGGGGGGCGGGCCGCGTACCTGCTGTGCAGCCCGCACAACCCCACCGGCACGGTGCACACCGCCGGGGAGCTGGCCGCCGTGGCGGCGCTGGCCGGCCGGTACGGCGTGCGGGTCGTGGCCGACGAGATCCACGCCCCGGTGGTGGCCCCGGACGCCGTTTTCGTGCCGTACCTGAGCGTGCCGGGCGCGGAGAGCGGGCTGTCGCTCATGTCGGCGTCGAAGGCGTGGAACCTGGCAGGGCTGAAGGCGGCGCTCGCCCTCGCCGGACCCGCCGCGGCCGGGGACCTGGCACGGATGCCGGAGGAGGTCTCCCACGGGCCGAGCCACTTGGGCGTCATCGCGCACACCGCGGCCCTGCGGGAGGGCGGCGACTGGCTGGACGCGGTCCTGGCCGACCTGGACCACAACCGTCGGCTGCTGGCCTGCCTGCTGGCCGAGCAACTGCCCGCGGTGGGCTACCGGCCCGCCCCGGGGACGTATCTGGCCTGGCTGGACTGCCGGGCGCTGGGCCTCGGCGAGAACCCGTCGCAGGTGTTCCTGGAACGCGGGCGCGTGGCGTTCAGCCCCGGCCCCGACTTCGGCACGGGCGGCGCCGGCCACGTGCGGCTCAACCTGGCGACCGGCCCAGAGGTGATCACGGAGGCGGTGCGCCGCATGGCGGCCGCCGCGGCCGGCCGGGCCGTCTGAATCCGGCGCACACGGGTAGCCGCCCCAAGAACGCGAACCGCGGAGCGTCGGAGCACCGAGGAGGCGAGCACCGTGACCAGCACTCCGGCACACGGACCCCGCGACGGGCTGCACGTCGTCGTCGTGGGCGCGACGGGCAACGTCGGCACCAGCCTGCTGCGGGTACTCGGCGAGGACCCGGCGGTCGCCCGGATCACCGGCATCGCCCGCCGGGTGCCCTCGGACTGGCACCCGGCGAGGACCACGTGGGTCAGGGCCGACATCGCGGACGACGGCACCCGGCTGGCGGACCTCTTCCGCGGCGCCGACGCCGTCGTCCACCTCGCCTGGCTGCTGCAGCCCAGCCACGACCCGGCGATCACCTGGCGCACCAACGTCCTCGGCGGCATCCGGGTCTTCGACGCCGTGGCGGCGGCAGGCGTCCCCGCCCTCGTGCACGCCTCGTCGGTGGCCGCGTACTCTCCCGGCCCGAAGGACCGCCGCGTCGACGAGTCCTGGCCCACGCACGGCTGGCCGGGGGCCGCGTACTGCCGCGAGAAGGCCTACATCGAGCGCTACCTCGACGGGTACGAGGCGGACCATCCGCGGGTGCGGGTGGTGCGCATGCGGCCCGCCTTCATCTTCAAGAAGGAGTCCGCCGCACAGCAACGCCGCCTGTTCGCCGGACCGTTCCTGCCCGGACGGCTGGTCCGGCCGCGGCTCGTCCCGGTCGTGCCCGACATGCGTGGCCTGCGCTTCCAGGCCCTGCACACCGACGACGCCGCCGAGGCCTACCGCAAGGCGGTCCTGCGGCCGGTGCGCGGTGCCTTCAACCTGGCCGCGGAGCCGCCGCTCGACGCGGGGGAACTCGCCTCGATCTTCGGTGCCCAGGTCGTGCGGATGCCGCGCGCCGCGGTGCGCGCGGCCCTGGCGGGCGCCTGGCGGCTGCACCTCGTGCCGTCCTCCCCGGGACTCTTCGACGCGGTGCTGCGGCTGCCGCTGCTCGACACCGGCCGGGCACGGCGGGAACTCGACTGGCGGCCCCTGCACAGCGCGACCGACGCGGTCGAGCAGTTCCTGGAGGGCCTGCGGGAGGGCAGTGGCGCATCGACCGCGGTCCTGGCGCCGAGCGGGGCGGTGGGACGGCTCCACGAGGTCGCGACGGGCGTCGGTTCACGGCCCTGAGCGAGAGCGCGGGAACGACGCGGAGCACACGGGAACACGCATAGGAAAGGTGAGGTGACGGTCATGCCGGCAGGTTCCAGCCCCAAGCGCGAGCGGCAGTACGAACACATCAAGGAGAGCGCCAAGGAGCGCGGCGAGAGCGAGAGGCGCGCGGAGGAGATCGCCGCCCGGACCGTCAACAAGGAGCGCGCCCGCGCGGGCGAGTCCCGGACCGCGAGCCGCAGTTCCGTGGACGACATCTCCTCCGGTCGCCGCGGCGGCCTGCGCTCGGGCCACGGCACGCAGGGCCCCACGTACGACCAGCTGTACGCGGAGGCGCGGCGGCGCAACATCGACGGCCGCTCGCACATGAACAAGGCCGAATTGGAACGGGCCCTCGGTCGGAACTGACCCCTCGGGTCAGGGCTTCGGCGACGACGGGAGCGCGTCGGACCCGCCGCGCGGTCGCAGGGCGCGCGGTCCCCGCGGCCGTGCTGACGGGCCCGTGCGTCTGCTCGGACTCCGAGGCCGGGCACGGGCGGCGAACCGGCTCGGGCGCCCGAGGGTGGACTCCGTGCCCGGCGCCCGGGTGCACTGATCACGGACGTTGTCGACACCGGTCCCGGGCTTGGTAAAGGCGCAGGCCTCCAGTGTGGTGGAGCTGTCCGGGACTCCACCGCACGGAGGTCTTCGTGTCCCACCGCAAGGCCGGCCGACCGTTCACGGCAGGCGACTGCCGGTCGCGGAATGCCTTCCCGATCTGCGACGTGGGGGCGACACCGACGGGACGCGGCGTCGCACGGGGCGGCCGGGCCGGGCATCGGGCCGTCTCCCGCCGCCCTCAGCCCGGCGACGACCGCGTCAGGCCACCCGTCCCCCCTGATCGGCAGGCGCCTCGCAGCCGAAGGAAGCCTCCCGCCAGGTCGTCTCGTCCGCGTCGAGCAGGGCCGCGAGGACGTCGGCCGGCGGCAGCGGGCCGTGGTCGGCGGGGACGCGGAGGGCCGAGGCGGCCGTGAGGTGGCCGAGGCGGAGTGCGGGCTCGACGGGGAGGCCCCGGTGGAGGCCGGCCAGGAAGCCGGCGGCGAACGCGTCGCCCGCACCCACGGGTTCGGCCACACGGACGGTCAGTGCGGGGACCGTGTGCGCGTCGGCGCCGACGAAGGCGGTCGCGGCCCGCGCGCCGTCCTTCACCACGAGGACCCGCGGCCCGGCCAGCAGCGCGCGGACCGAAGGCGCGTCGGTGACGGCGTCCCCCCACAGCGCCTGCGCCTCGTCCAGGCCGACGAGCACGATGTCCGCGCGGTCGGCGAGGGTGCCCAGCACGTCGGCCGCGGTGGCACGGTCGCTCCACAGGGCGGGGCGGTGGTTCACGTCGAAGCTGACGGGGCACGGCCGTCCGGGGCGCAGCGCGCGCTCGACGAGGGCACGGCAACTGCTCGACAGCGCGGGCGTGATCCCGCTGAGGTGCAGCAGCGCGGCGCCGTGCAGGGCCGGGCCGTCGAGCAGGGCCTCGCCGAGCGCCGACGCCGCGGAGTCGCGGCGCCGGTAGTGCACGCGCGTGCCGTGCTCCCCAGGGTCCTTGAACAGCAGCCCCGTGGGGCGGTCCGGGTCGACGCGTACGCCGCTGACGTCCACCCCGCCCGCGGCGATCCGCTCGCGGACGCGGCGGCCGAACGGGTCGTCACCGACGGCCGAGACCCAGCGCGCGGGCACACCGTGATCGGCGAGGTAGAGGGCGACGTTGGACTCGGCGCCCGCGACCGCCACCCCGAGGCGGTCCGCGCTCTCCAGCGGACCGAGCGGATCGGGCACGAGCGCTGCCATGGTCTCCCCGACGCAGACCACGGGGCCCGGGCCGAGGTTCACCGCGTCGGTGGTCACGGGCCGTCCTCCGGCTCGGGTCCGGCCGGGCGGTACGGCGCGACGGGGGTACCCGGCACGTCCACACGGACGGTGAAGACGGCACCGTCGAACGGGCCCGGGGCGGCGAGGCCTATGGTGGCGCTGGTGACGTGGAGGGTGCGGCCGTCGGGGCCGCCGAGGCACAGGCCGGCGGGCTGGACGGCGGGGAGCTCCAGGACCCGGTCGAGCGTCCCGTCCGGCAGGTGGCGACGCACCTGACCGGTGCCCCAGACAGCGGTCCACAGGGCGCCCTCGGCGTCGACGGTCATGCCGTCCGGGCTGCCGGAGTCCAGGGTCACGAAGGTCTCGGGCGAGCCGAGTTCACCGGTGGCCACGTCCACCGGGTAGCGCCGGACGACGCCGCGGGCGCTGTCGGCGAGGTACATCGTGCGGCCGTCGGCGGTGAAGGCGGGCCCGTTGGGCACGGTGATGCCGTGCAGCGCGCGCGTGACGTGTCCGTCGCGGTCCACGCGGTACAGGGAGCCGGCGTCCTCCGTCGTCGCGTAGGCCATGCTGCCCGCCCAGAAGCGGCCGTACGGGTCGGCGACGCCGTCGTTCATGCGCATGGGCTCGGGCGCGCCGTCCTCGGGCCGGGCGAGCCAGCGGGTGCGCCCGGCGGGGTCGATGCGGCAGATGCCCGTGCCGGCCGCCGCGATCCAGTGGCCGGGGTGTCCCTCGACGGGGGCCACCGCGCCGAGCGGGACGGCCAGTTCGGCGACGGCCTCGAAGGTGGGGGCGGCGAGCAGGCGGCCCGTGAGGATGTCGGTCAGCACGGCGCGGCCGTCCGTCCAGCGGATGCCCTCGCCCAGTTCGAGCCGTTCGTCGCCGAGGACCTCGTAGGCGGTGCCGGCGGCCGTCACGGCGCGGGCTCCTCGCGGACGACGTCGAGGAACTCCCGGGCCCGCTCCCGCAGCGCGGCGAGGCCGCCCCCGGCGGCCGCGTCCGCGACGAGCGGCGAGCCGACGCCGACCGCGACGGCTCCGGCGGCCAGGTACGCGGCGGCGGCGGGCGCGTCCACCCCGCCGACCGGCACGAAGGGCAGGTCGGGGAAGGGCGCGCGCAGGTCCCGCAGGTAGCCCGGACCGCCCGCGCTGCCGGCGGGGAAGAGCTTGAGCGCCTGCGCGCCCATCCGCTGCGCCTGCAGGATGTCGGTCGGGGTCATCACACCGGCCAGGACGGGCAGTCCGAGGTCACGGCCGGTGGCGACGCCCTCGCCGAGGGCGGGGGTGACGAGGAAGGCGGCACCGGCCCGGTGGGCGGCGTGCGCGTCGTCGGCGCTGAGCACGGTGCCCGCACCGAGGGTCGCCCCGGGCCCGAGCGCGGCGCGGGCCTGCGCGATCACGTCGAGCGCGCCGTGTCCGGTGAGGGAGACCTCGATGAGGGTGACGCCCTCCTCGGCGAGGGTCAGCACGGTCTTGAGTGCGGCGTCCGGGTCGTTGCCCCGGACGATGGCGAGCAGCCGGTGGGCGCGCAGCGCGGCGAGCAGGTCCATCCGACATCCCTTCTGCTGGTGGGTGGTTCAGGTGCGGCGGGTCGCGGTGACGGTCAGCCGCCAGGAGACCTCGCCGGAGGCGGGCACGACGGCCGTGTCGCCCTCATCGGCGCCCTCGCGGTCGAAGACCCGTCCCAGCATCGGCTCGACGCCGATGGAGCGGTACGGCGCGCCGGCCGGGAAGCCGCCGAGGTTGCGCCAGAGCGCGACGGCGACCGGTTGCCCCTCCGCCTCGACGGCCAGGTGCAGCGTGTCGGGACCGTCGGTCACCGTCACCCGGGCGGTGTCGACGACGGCGCCGACGGCGGTCCCGTCGTCGGGCCCGAGCATGTCGAGCGGGACACCGCCCACCCGGGGCCAGGTGCCGGGGACCCGGGTCGCGCCCTCGTCCGGGTAGAGCCAGGTGGCGGCGGCCCCGTCGACGCCCAGCCGGGCGGCGGGCGACAGGTCCAGCAGGGCGTGGGCGGCCCAGACGAAGCGGTGGCCGGGCTCGGCGCGCAGTGTGTACGCGGCGACGACGGACCCCGCCTCGGTGGTGACGCGCCGGGTCAGCCGGAAGCCGGGGCACTGCACGGCGTACCCGTCGCCCTCCGCCCGCCACGGCCGCGACCAGGCGTCCCCGTGGTCCGGGACGCCTCGCACGGTGGGCACGCACTCCTCGAGACCCCCGGCGTCGGCAAAGGCGTCGCCGGGCGCGGCGCCCGCGCGGCGCGGCTCCTCGCGGTGCCAGAGCCATTCACGGCCGCCGCCGGACAGCGAGGTCCACCGGCCGCCGTGCGCCGGGTCGGTGGCGACGGTGAGCGGCACCGGCCGGGACGTGGTCACCATTCGGCGAAGGAGCCGTCGGCGTGCCGCCACACGGGGTTGCGCCAGGCGTGCCCGGCGCGGTCGGCGGCGCGCACGGCCTGCTCGTCGATGTCGATGCCGAGACCGGGCGCCTCATTGCGCCGGGCCTGGCCGTCGACGAAGCGGAACGGCTCGGTGTCGACCAGGTACGACAGCAGGTCGGCGTCCTTGTTGTAGTGGATGCCCCGGCTCTGTTCCTGGATCAGGAAGTTGGGCGTGGCGAAGGCGACCTGGAGGCTCGCCGCGAGCGCGATGGGCCCGAGCGGGCAGTGCGGTGCGAGGTGGGCTCCGAAGGTCTCGGCGAGCGCGGCGATCCGGGTCACCTCGGAGATGCCGCCCGCGTGCGAGAGGTCGGGCTGCGCCACGGCGACGCCCGCGTTGAGCACGGAGAGGAACTCCGAGCGCCCGTAGAGCCGTTCGCCGGTGGCGAGCGGGACGGAGGAGGCGGCGACCAGCCCGGGGAGCAGATGCGCCTGGTCCGGCAGCACGGGCTCCTCGACGAAGAGCGGGTGCAGCGGGGCTATCTCGTGCAGCACCCGCCGCGCGTTGGCCGCGCTGAACCGGCCGTGGAAGTCGACGGCGACGTCGCGGTGCGCGCCCAGCACCTCACGGGCGACGGTCACCCGCTCGACGACGGCGGCCGTCTGGGCGGGGCTGGTGAGCGGCGGGGTGGCGCCCGCGGCGTTCATCTTGACGGCGGTGAAGCCGGCCTCGATCTGGGCGGTGATCTCGTCCTTCAGCCGCGCCGGTTCGTCGCCGCCGACCCAGGCGTAGACGCGGACGGTGTCGCGCACCGGCCCGCCGAGCAGGGTGTGCACGGGAACGCCGAGGGTGCGGCCCGCGATGTCCCACAGCGCCTGGTCGATGCCGGCGACGGCGCTGGAGAGCACGGGGCCGCCGCGGTAGAAGCCGCCCTTGGTCAGCACCTGCCAGTGGTCCTGGATGCGCAACGGGTCCTTGCCGATGAGCTGTTCCGCCAGCACCTCCACGGCGGCCCGCACCACCTCGGCGCGGCCCTCCACGACGGGTTCGCCCCAGCCGACGACGCCGTCGTCGGTCTCGATGCGGCAGAACAGCCAACGGGGCGGCACGAGGAACGTCTCGATGCGCGCGATCTTCACTTTGCGGGGTCGTCCTTCTCTTCGGTGGGGGGCTGTTCCGAGCCGCGCGGGCCGCTGACCTTGTCCAGGTCGCGCACGGCCTGGTCGAGCAGAGCGCGCATGGCGTGCTCCGCCGCGTCCGCGTCCCGGTCGCGCACGGCGTCCAGGACGGCACGGTGGCTCGGCACGGGGTCCTCGCTGTGGGGGGCGCTGTGCACGATCTGGTCGCGCTGGGCGAGACCGGACTCGATGACCATCTCCATGCGTTCCAGCAACTCGTTGTGCGTGGCCGCCAGCAGCGCGCGGTGGAAGGCGAGGTCGGCCTCGACGGCGTGGCTCGCGCTGCCCTCCTCGCTCATGGCTGCCAGGGCCGCGTCCAGCGCTTCGAGGTCCTCGTCGGTGCGCCTGGCCGCGGCCAGGCGCACGGCGGCGGGTTCGATGATGCCGCGGACCTCGCCGAGGTTGCGCAGCAGCGCCAGGTCGGCTCCGTTGCCGTTGTTCTCCGAGAACTGCCAGCGCAGGACGTCGGCGTCGAGCAGGTTCCAGTCGGCGCGCGGCCGCACGAAGGTGCCGCGTTTCTGCCGGGCGTCGACCATGCCCTTGGCCGCGAGCACCTTCAGCGACTCGCGCAGGGCCGTCAGGCTGACGTCCAGTTCGCTCTGCAGGGCCGCCATGTCGAGCGTCGCTCCCTCGGGGATCTCGCCGCTGAGCACTCGGCGGGCGAGGGTCTCCACGGTCTGGCCGTGCACTCCGCGGCGCGCGTATGGCGTCATGTGTATGCCTTTCTTGCTGGTCGGGGGGCAGGACCGTCGTCTCGGCCGGCTCCGTCGGGGCGTACCCGTCAGGCGGAGGCTTTGACGACGCTCCAGCCGCCGTCGACGAGCAGGCTCGTTCCGGTGATGTACGAGGCTTCTTCGGCGGCGAGGAAGGCGACGGCGGCGGCGACCTCCTCGGGAGTGCCGAAGCGGCCGGCCGCGGTCTCGGCGACGCTCTGTTCGCGTTCGGCCTGCGGTACCCGGTCCCACGCGGCGGTCAGGATCGGCCCGGGGACCACGGCGTTGACGCGGACCTCCGGTCCGTACTCGACGGCGAGCTGGCCGCACAGCGACAGCAGCGCGCCCTTGCTGGCCGCATAGGCCGGGTGGCCGGGAATGCCCCGGTGGGCGTGGACGGAGGAGGTGAGCACCACCGCGCCACGCCGCTCGCGCAGGTCGGGCAGCACGGCCTTGAAGCCGAGGAAGGCGCCGGTGAGGTTGACCGACAACTGCCGTTCCCAGGAGGCGAGGCTGGTCTCGTGCGCGGGGGCGACCTGGACCGTGTACGCGTTGCTGACCAGGACGTCGACGGGGCCGAAGCCGTGCGCGGCGTCGGTGACCCGCTGCCAGTCGTCCTCGCTCGCGACGTCGGCGGCGACGAAGGCGGCGCGCGCGCCGTCCTTGCGCAGCCGCGCGGCGGTCTCCTCGCCGCGCTCGGCGGCGATGTCGACGAGGACGACGGCCGCCCCCTCAGCGGCCAGGCGCGCCGCCGATGCGGCGCCGATGCCCGAGGCGGCTCCGGTGACGACGGCGACGCGGTGGGTGAAGCGGGCCGCTGGGTTCATGGGGCTGGTCGTCTCCTGTTTCATCGCTGGTGTGCAGATTCTCGCCGGATCGTCACTGCCGGGCCAGGACGACGAGCTCCGCGTCGTGCTGCGCCGTCCATGCGAACGGCAGGCCGGAGTGCGCCAGATGGGCGGCGCTGTAGCGGGTGCCGGTGGCGGTGTCCGTGTAGGCGGCGTCCGGCGGCAGGCCGCGCAGGCGCAGGCGGGCGGGCCGGCCGGGCACCAGGGGCGCGCCGTCGAGCGGCCCGGTGTTCCACGCCGTCACCACCACACGCGCGCCGCCCGGTTCCTCGTACTGGACGCCGCAGGTCGGGTCGGCGGGGCTGCCCAGCAGGTGGACCTCGCCGTGGTGGACGACGTCGCGGATCTCCTTGTAGCGGGCGATCCACCGCGCCGCCTCGGCGCGCTGCTCGGGCGTCCAGTGGCGGATGTCGGCACCGATGCCGAGCACCCCGGCCGCGGAGTTGACGAACCGGAAGGCGAGCGAGCGGGGCCGCGGGTCGAAGACGCCGGGGGCGTCGGTGACCCAGGAGCTCATGGTGTGCGGGGCGTGCGCGTGGAGGTAGCCGTACTGGATGCGCAGCCGGTCGATGGGCGCGGTGTTGTCGCTGGGCCACACCACGTCGGTGCGCGCGATGGTGGCGTGCTCGACCCGGCCGCCGCCGCCCGCGCAGCCCTCGACGGTGACGTGCGGGTGGGCGGTGCGCAGGTGGTCCAGGACCCTCAGGTACCCGGCGATGTGGGCGGCGTCGAGGTCCTGGAGCTCGGGGTCGGCGCCCGCGGCGTGACCGGGGCGGCCGCGCTCGGTGGGCGGCCGGTTCATGTCCCACTTGAGGTAGCTGATGGCGTGGGAGCCGAGCAGCCGGTCGAGGGTGCCGATGACGAAGGCCTGGACGTCCTCGCGGCCGAGGTCCAGCAGCAACTGGTTGCGCACGAGGGTGGCCGGGCGGCCGTCGATGCGGTAGACCCACTCGGGGTGCTCGGCGTAGAGCTTCGAGCGGGGGCTGATGCCCTCGGGCTCGACCCACAGGCCGAAGTCCATGCCGAGAGCGCGCACGTCCTCGACGAAGCGGTCGAAGCCGCCGGGGAACTCGGCCGGGTCCGGGTCCCAGTCGCCGAGGCCGCCGGTGTCGTCGGGGCGCCCGGTGAACCAGCCGTCGTCGACGACGAAGAGTTCGGCGCCGAGCTCGGCGGCGACCTTGGCCAGCTCCAGCTGGTTCCCGGCGTCGACGTCGAAGCCGGTCGCCTCCCAGGAGTTGTAGAGCACCTTGCGGGGCCGGTCGATCCGCTCGCCGGTCAGGTGCCGCTCGTAGCGGTGCCAGACGCGGGCCAGTCCGTCGAGCCCGTCGGGGCTGAACGCGCAGGCCAGCCGGGGCGTGACGAGGGTGGCACCGGGGGCGAGGCGGACGGCGCCCTCGTGGGGCACCCGGCCGGCGCGCACCCGCACCGCGCCGCCGGGCTCGGCGTCGGCGGTGATCCGCCAGTTGCCGGACCACTCCAGGGCGATGCCGTAGGTGGGCGTGGCTCCCTCGGCGGGGGCGGCGGCGTCCTGGACGGCGAGCCAGGGGTGGTAGGCGTGGCCCGCCGAGCCCTGGGTGCTCTCCATCTCGAAACGGCCGCGCTCCAGCGTGACGTCCTTGAGCTGGAACTCCTGCGACCACTGGCCGGCCAGGTAGGTCAGCCGCGCGCCGCCCTGGACGGGGACGTTGACGGCCGCGGAGTCGAAGCGCTCCAGCCGGACGTCGTGCTCACCGGTGCAGGTCAGCTCCGTCCAGCGCAGGACGACGTCGGTGCCGGGCACGGTCTCGTAGCACAGCGTGGTGCGCAGACCCAGGAGGTCGTCGGCGAAGTCCAGGCGCAGCGCCCGGTCGCCGTCCGGGGTGGCCCCCTCGAACCGCCACCAGCTGCCGCGGTCGCCGCCGGGGCGGGAGGCGATCAGGTCGGCGCCGGTGAACGGCCGCAGCCCGTACGGGATGTACTCGGCCGGTGCCGCGTCCGCGGGGGTGATGAAGTGGGTGCGGCGCGACCAGTCCATGGGCGACGGGCCGTCCTCCGCGCCGTGCGGCCCCCAGGCGGCGAGTTCGGCCCAGCGGCCCTCGCCGCCGAGGGTGACGGCGTAGGTGGTGGTGTCGGTGCGCAGCAGCCACCGGTCGTGCGCGGTCACTTGACGGCTCCGAGGTTGAGTCCGGCCACGAAGTGGCGCTGGAAGCGGAGGAAGACGGCCACCGTCGGGGCCGCGGCGATCACCGAGCCGGCGGCGATGACGTTCCACATCGACACGTACTGTCCCTGGAGTCCGATGAGGGACGCCGTGATGGGCATCTGCGTGTCGGTGCGCAGCACCGTGATGGCCCACAGCAGATCGTTGAAGATCCAGGTGAACGACAGCGCGCAGAGCGCGGCCAGCGCCGGGCGGGCCAGCGGCAGGATGACCCGCCAGTAGATCTGCCAGGGGTTCGCGCCGTCGATGACGGCGGCCTGCTGGATCTCGCCGGGGATCGACCGCATGAAGCCGTGCAGCACGAAGACGTAGAACCCGACGCCGAAGCCGACCTGCACACCGATCAGGGCGTACAGCTGGTCGTAGATGCCGAGCACTTCGCTCAGCTTGGAGACCGGGATCAGCAGGATCTGCGGGGGCAGCAGGTTGCCGCCGAGCATCAGCAGCAGCAGGACGCGCCGGAAGGGCAGGTCGTAGCGGCTGAGCGCGAAGGCGGCCATGGAGGCGAGGCCGAGCGAGAGCGCCACGGTGGGAAGGGTGACCAGCATGCTGTTGATGAGGGCCCGCTGCTGGCCGCCGTCCACCCACGCCTGGCGGAAGCTGTCGAAGGTGAACGAGTGCGGCCAGCTGCCGACGCCGTGCGCGGCGATGTCGTCGAACGTCCGCGTGCTGGTGACCAGGACGAGGGCGATCGGCAGCAGCCACAGCGCGGACAGCAGGCCCGCGGAGAGGTGGAAACCGGCGGTGCGCAGGGCGCGGCCGCGCCCCGGAGAACGGCGGAGCTGCCCGGCCGGGTCCTCTCCGGTCCGGTCCGCCGGGCCGTCCGGGTCCTTGACGCGCGCGGCGGCGTGGGTGGCGGTCATCAGTCGGCCTCCCTGAAGGCGCGCACGAGGTAGCTCGCGATGACGCCGAAGGCCAGCACGAAGATGACGACGGCGAGCGCGGAGCCGTATCCCAGCCGCAGGGACTGGAACGCGGTGGAGTACATGTAGGTGCTCAGCAGTTCGGAGGAGTGGTACGGGCCGCCGCGGGTGAGCGCCCACACGACGTCGAAGGAGCGCAGCGAGTCGATGACGATCACCGAAAGGACGACCGCGTTGACACTGCGCAGCTGCGGCAGGGTGATGTGCCGGAACTGCTGCCAGCGGCCGGCGCCGTCGACCTTCGCGGCTTCGTACAGCGCCGGGTCGACGCCCTTGAGGCCGGCCAGGTACAGCACCATCACGTAGCCGACCTGGCGCCACAGCGCGGGCACGATCACCGCGTAGAAGGCGGTGTCCTGGTCGGCGAGCCAGGCGTGCTTCCAGCCGCCGAGGCCGACGGCCCCGAGGACGTTGTTGATCAGGCCGTCCGGCTGGTACATCGCCTGCCACACCAGGGCGGTGGCGACCAGTGAGAAGACCACCGGCAGGAAGAGCGCCGCCCGGTAGAACCCGATGCCGCGCCGCTCCTGCTGGAGCAGCAGCGCGGCACCGAGTCCGAGACCGGCCGACAGCCCGCCGAAGAGGAGCAGCCACAGCACCGTGTTGATCGCGGCGGTGCGGAAGACCTCGTCGTGCACCATCTCGCTGAAGTTGCCGAGGCCGACGAACGTCGGCGTGGACAGGCCGTCCCAGGAGGTCAGGGAGAGGTAGAACCCCTGGAGGGCCGGCCAGAAGACCCAGAACGCCTCGGCGAGCAGCGGGACGAGGACGAAGGCCAGGACCACCGGGGGCACCCGAGTGGCCCTGGACCGTCGTGCGGAGCCGATCAGAGCCATGCTCACTGGCTCCAGATCTTCTGCGCGCTGCGCTGCCACGTGGTGAGGATGGAGCCGATCTCCTTGGGCTTCGCCAGGTAGTGCACGAGCGCGGTGTCGGCGGTGGGCTGGAGGGCGTCGCTGGAGTCCCGGTTGAAGAACTGGGTGAGGTCGGCGGCGCTCTCGATGAGCTTGCGGCCCTTGAGGACCAGCGGGGTGCCGCTGTCCTTGGCGTCCGGGTGGGTGGGCAGCGTGGTGCCGGACGAGCTCTTGAGGTAGAGCTCCTGCGCCTCGGCGGTGGCGAGGTAGCGCAGCAGCTCCTTGACGCCGTCGGCGCGCTGGGTTCGGGCGCTGGCGAAGTAGCCGTCGGTGGGCGCCTCCTCGGCGACCGGCACCTTCGGGTCGATGATCGGGAACTGGAAGAAGTCCAGGTCCCCGAGGGCGTCCTTGGGCGCGGCGTCGGCGAAGAAGGTGCCGATCAGCATCATGCCGGTGCGGCCCTGGAGGAGCGCGGTGGTGGCGTCCTGGAAGGGGATCGCCGTGCCGTTGGGGTCGAAGAACGGGCGCGCCTGGTCCCACGTGTCGAAGACCTTGCGGACCTCGGGGTCGTCGAAGCGGTGCTTCCCGGCGAGGAGTTCGCGGTGGTAGGTGGCACCGTTGACCCGGATGTTCAGGTAGTCGAACCATGCGGAGGCGACCCACGGGGTGTCACCGCCCGCGCCGAGGCCGATGGGGGCCACACCCTTGCTCTTGAGCTTGTCGCAGAGGTCCAGGAACTCGTCCCAGGTCTTGGGCTCCTGCACGCCCCACTTCTCGAAGTTGGACTTCCGGTAGAACATGCCCCACCAGTAGTAACTGGTGGGCACGAAGACCTTCTTGCCGCTGGAGGCCGAGGTGCACAGCTTCTTCAGGGCGTCGGAGTACCCGGCGAGCTCGGGCTTCTCCCAGACGTCGCTGATGTCGAGGAGCAGGTCCTTCTTGGCGTACGACTCGGCGACGGAACCGGGGTACCAGGTGTAGGCGTCCGGCGGGTTGGCCGAGGTGAGGTAGGTCGGCAGCTGGGTGCGGAAGGTCTCGGACGCGACCGTGTTGAGCTGCGCCTTGGTCTTCCCGCGCTTGTCGAACGCGGCGACGATCTCCTGCATCGCGGTCTTGGCCTGCGGGGAGGAGAGGTTGGACTGCAGGGTCACCGGGCCGCCGGACTTTCCTCCGGATGCGGCCGGGCTCTGGGTGACGCAGCTGCTGAGCAGCGCGCCGGCGCCGACTGCGCCGGCTCCCACGAGGAACCGGCGGCGGCTGGCGTTGATGGCGGTCATCTGTGTACTCCTAATGTGCCCACGGAACGGAGCTGAGGCCCCCTGACGGCCCGGCTCTGGGTGCGGCAGGAGAAGCCTGTCGCAGGCGTCTGCGCCCCGTCAAGATTAATTACTAATTTATTTCTGGCAGGACGTGCCCCGGTCCCAACGGACCCCGAGGGCACACCTGATGAAGCGAACAAGCCGGCGGAACAGGTCGAGCGGTACGGGAGGGACGCGGAGCGCGACGCTCAGAGAGCGGTCCGGCGGACGCGGCCGCGTGACGCCGCGGAACGCCGCCCGCGCGCCGTCCTTGCACGATGCGAAGCCACTGAGTTCTCCCGAGAGTTGGGTGCACAGGGCACCCCGCCTCGGCCGTGCCGGGCGCCGGTGCCCACGGCGGAAACTGTGGCGGGACACCCGGAGCCTGTCAATATTAATTGCTAATTAACTTAAAAACGGGGTGGTTGGACCGCGGCCGTGCCCACGTCAGGACACGCGGACGCCCCCGTCCGCGGCACGCGGACGGGGGCGTTCGTGAAGCGGCGGCAGGCGGTCAGGAGCCCGGCTGGGCGGCCTTCACCTGGGCGCTGACGTCAGCGGTGTCCGACGCAGGGGGCGCCGTCACCGTCTTGGCGTGACCGAACTTCAGGAAGTCCGCGGTCACCTTCACCTTCCCCATCACCTGGATGAGCCGGACCGGCAGGTCCTTGCCGTCGACCCAGACGTCCATGTCGATGCCGCCGCCGGAACCGACCATGGAACCGATGAGGTTCTTCTTGTCCTCCGCGGACATCCCGGCGCCCAGGTCGTCCTTGTCGAGGGTCACGTGGTAGTGATGCGCCTTGATGCCGCGCACCGGCTCCTCGCCCAGGTCCTCGGCGTCCTTGGACATGCCGATGTAGCGCAGCCCCGCCGTCGGGTCACCGTTCTTCTCGACCGCCGCGGCGCCCTTCTCGCCCAGCAGCGCCGACACGTCGACGCGCATCCAGTGCTTGCCCTTCAGCGGGCCGGCGGGCTGCGGGTCCACGTTGTAGTAGTAGGCACCGTCCACCAGCAGGGCCCGCAGCGTCGGGGCGTCCTGAACCGACTGCATCTGGGCGGCCTTGGTGTCCATCATGACGTCGTAGGCGAGTCCCTTGCCCCACGAGTAGGTGCCCGTCATGGTGACCGGGCTGCCCTGCCCCGGGTCGGTGACGAACCTGACCTGCGCCGACCCGACCTTCTCCGTGCGGTCCGTGACCCGCGCGAGGATCTTCGCGATCGTGTCCGTCTTGCCCACGGCCTTCGCCGTGTCGTGCGCCGCCCCGCAGCCGGCCGTCGCGATCAGTGCGACGGCCGCGGCCCCCACCGCGGCGGCAAGGCGCATACGCCTCGACGTGCTCATCCGGTCCCACCCCTGTTGCCTGTTGATGGTGTGCGTTCGCTGTGCGGACTGTAGTGCGCACGTACGACAAGCCCGTAACCATTTCCCGCCCGCACCACCGCCCCCGGGTGGCCTGCCGGGGGACGGAGGCGGCGGTAGCGTGGGAATTCCCCGCACATCAGTCGCACAGCAGACGACCGCAGGGCGCTGATGCCATGTCCCGACTCCGTACCGAACCGCCCGGCGGGGCTCGCGGGCCACGGCGCTGGGCGGTGCTCGTCCTGCGGATCGCCGTCGTCGGCGCGGTCTACTACGGCTCCGCGCGCCTGGGACTGATGCAGCAGCTCGTCCGCGGCCAGGTCACCCCGCTGTGGCCGCCGACCGGGATCGCCGTGGTCGGCCTGCTGCTGTGGGGGGTGCGGATGTGGCCCGGGGTCGCCGTCGGCGCGTTCCTGGTGAACCTCGCCATCGGCCCCTCGATCCTCCCGGTCGCCGCCATCGCCGCAGGCAACACGATCGCCCCGGTGTGCGCATGCCTGCTGCTGCGGCACGTCGGCTTCCGCCCCGAACTGGACCGGCTGCGGGACGCGCTGGCACTGGTCTTCCTCGGCGCCCTGGGCGGGATGCTCGTCAGCGCGACCCTCGGCAGCGCGGTGCTGGTGGCCGCCGGAGCCGTGCCCGCCGGTGACTTCTGGCGGACCTGGTCGGTGTGGTGGACCGGGGACGCGATGGGCGTGCTGGTCATCGCGCCCCTGCTGCTGGCCGCCCGCGCGTACCGGTGGCCGCGCGGGGTCGTGCCGCTGCGTTGGGCCGAGGCGGCGGCACTGCTGGTGTGCACCGTGATCGTCGCGGGAGTGGCCACCCGGAGCGGTCTCGGGCTGCTCTTCCTGGTCTTCCCGGTCCTGATCTGGGCCGCCTTCCGCTTCCGGCTCGCGGGCGCGGCGCCCTGCGCGGCGGTCGTCTCCCTCTTCGCCGTCGTCGCGGCCGCCGACGGGGCGGGTCCGTTCGCCGGTCACACCCTCCTCGCCACGATGGTCGCCCTCCAGGCGTTCAACGGGTCGGTGGCGCTGACCGCCCTCCTGCTGGCCGCGACCATCACCGAACGGGACCGTTCGCGTCAGAAGACCGAGCAGGTGTGCCGCCGGCTCAGCGCCGCGCTCGACCGGCTCGCCGCCGGCGACATCGCCCCGTGGGCACCCGCGCCGCCGCGCGGCCAGGACCGCTCGTAGGTCACGGGGGTGCCCACCGTGCCCGGTACGCTCCCGGCATGGCCGAGGAGGGGAGCGCCGGAGCCGGCCCGGTGCCGTACGGGGCCCGGGACCTCGCCGCCGCCGTGGTCGCGCACATGCTCATCTGCCTCGTCCCCGTGGGACTCCTCGAACTCATCGCCTGGGCGCTCGGCCTGCTGCCGGGTGCGGCCTTCCTGAGCCTCGGAATCTGCGTCCTCGCCGGGGGCGTGCCGGTGGCCGAACAGCACCGGGCCCGGCCGCCGGGCCGGCGGTCCGCCGCGGCCGCCGCTCTGGCCACCCCGGCACTGGTGCTGCCGGGAGACGCCGTCGAGACGTGGATCTCGCCGGACACCCATGACGTCGGGTCCGCCCTGGGCGGGTTCGTCGGCCTCCCCCTCGGCGCGGCGGTGTTCGCGTGGCGGATCAAGCGTGCGGGCAGGGCAGCGGGCGCCTGAGCCGGCCGGACCCGCGGGAAGGCCGTGTCCGATTTCCGCCGGTGTTCGCGGGCGCGATGCCGCACAGTGGAGGGGTGACCATGGACGACCGCAGGTACGAGGCGGTGCGCAGCCGGGACGCCCGCTTCGACGGGGAGTTCTTCTTCGCGGTGACGACGACGGGCATCTACTGCCGTCCCAGCTGCCCCGCCGTGACGCCACGGCAGCGCAATGTGCGCTTCTTCCCGACCGCGGCCGCCGCGCAGGGCGCCGGTTTCCGGGCCTGCCGGCGGTGCCGCCCGGACGCCGTGCCCGGTTCCGCAGCGTGGAACGTGCGGGCGGACGTCGTCGGCCGGGCGATGCGGCTGATCGGCGACGGCATCGTGGACCGCGAGGGCGTGGCGGGTCTCGCCACGCGGCTGGGTTACAGCGCCCGGCAGGTGCAGCGCCAGCTCAACGCGGAGCTCGGCGCGGGCCCGATCGCCCTGGCGCGGGCCCAGCGGGCGCACACCGCGCGCATCCTGCTGCAGACGACCGGTATGCAGGCCGCCGGGATCGCGTTCGCCGCCGGTTTCGCGAGCGTGCGGCAGTTCAACGACACGATCCGCGAGATCTACGGCATGACGCCCACGGAGCTGCGGGCGGCCAGGCCCGGCAGTGCGCGTTCCGCGTCCGCCGTCGGCGAGGGCGGGTCCCCCGCCGCCGGTATCCCGCTGCGGCTCGCCTATCGGGGCGCCTACGACACCGGCCAGGTCTTCGACCACCTGGAGCGCCGCGCCCTCCAGGGCATCGAGGAGGTCACCGGGCCCCCCGGCGGCCGTACCTACCGGCGTACCCTGCGGCTGCCCGGCGGCCACGCGGTCGCCGAGGTGGCCGAGACCGCCGGCAAGGGCGGCCGCTGGCTGGAGTGCCGCCTGCACCTGAGCGAGCTGCGGGACCTGACGACCGCCACCCAGCGCGTCCGGCGCCTGTTCGACCTGGACGCCGATCCGTACGCGGTGGCCGAACGGCTCGCTGCCGCCCCGGCGATGGGGGCGCTGGCCGCGCTCCGCCCCGGACTGCGCGCGCCCGGCACCGTCGATCCGCACGAGACGGCGGTCCGCGCCGTGCTGGGCCAGCAGGTCACCCTCGCCGCGGGGCGGCGCCTGGGCGCCGCGCTCGTGGCCGCGTACGGGACGCCTCTGCCCGTGCCGAGCGGCGGCCTCAGCCATCTGTTCCCCACGGTGGACACCCTCGCGGGGGCGTCGCTCTCGGAACTCGGCATGCCCGGTGCCCGCCGGGACACGCTGCGCGGGCTCGCCGCCGCGCTGGCCGACGGCACCGTCGCCCTCGACCCGGGGGTCGACCGGGACGCCGCGGAGAAGGCACTGCTCGCGCTGCGCGGCATCGGTCCCTGGACGGCGGGCTACCTGCGGATGCGCGCCCTGGGCGACCCCGACGTCCTGCTGGAGGACGACGTGGCGGTGCGCGCCGGCGCCGCCCGGGCGGGCGTCTCGCTGCAGGAGGCCGAGGCCTGGCGCCCCTGGCGCACCTACGCAGCGCACCACCTCTGGAACGCCGGGCAGACCGTGACCTGAGGGGCAGACCGGCCTGGCATGCAGGCAGCGGGATGCGACGTCCGAATCCCGCCAGCACCGTCCCCTGCCCGGGGGCCAGACTCGTAGCCGTACCGCACGAACGACGGAAGGACCGGACCGATGACGGTCTACACCACGACACACAGCCCGCTCGGCGAACTCCTGCTCGTCGGAGAGGAGTCGGCGACCGCCAAGGGCGGTACGGCGCTCACTTCGCTGTCCGTTCCCGGGCAGAGGTTCGGCGTCGCGGCCCCCGAGGCCGGCTGGCGCGAGGACCGGGCGGCCTTCGCCGAGATCCTCGGCCAGCTCACGGCGTACTTCGCGGGCGAACGGACCTGCTTCGACATCGAGTTCACCACGGCCGGCACCCCGTTCCAGCAGCAGGTGTGGAAGACCGTGGAGACCATCGGCTACGGCACGACCCTCTCGTACGCCGACGTCGCCGAACGGTGCGGCATTCCGCGCAGCTCGTCGCGCGCGGTGGGCGCCGCGATCGGCCGCAACCCGCTGCTGGTCGTCCGGCCCTGCCACCGCGTGGTCGCCTCCAGTGGCGCCCTGACCGGCTACGCCGGGGGCATGTCCCGCAAGGAACACCTGCTGGCGCTGGAGTCCGGCCGCCGCACCGCCTGACCGGGAGCACCCTCATGACCACGACCCCCCACACCCCGGCGGCGGCCCGCGAGCGGGTCGCCGCCGCCGACTGGCCCGCGCTCGCGGGCGAGCTCGACGCGTACGGCAGTGCCCTGACCGCCCATCGCGTCCTCACCCCCGCCGAGTGCCGCGCGGTGGCCGGACTGTACGACGAACCGGCACGCTTCCGCTCCACCGTCGACATGGCCCGGCACCGCTTCGGCTCGGGCCAGTACCGCTACTTCGCCCATCCGCTGCCGGACCTCGTACGGGAACTGCGCGAGGCGTTCTACCCCCGCCTGCTGCCCGTCGCGCGGGACTGGGCGGCCCGCCTCGGCCGCCCCGCGCCGTGGCCGGACACCCTGGAGGAGTGGCTGGGGATGTGCCACGCCGCGGGACAGCGGCGGCCGACCCCGATCCTGCTTCGCTACGGCGCGGGCGACTGGAACGCGCTGCACCAGGATCTGTACGGGGAACTGGTCTTCCCGCTCCAGGTCGTGATCGGCCTGGACGGGCCGGGCGGCGACTACACCGGCGGCGAGTTCCTGATGACCGAGCAGCGGGCGCGAGCCCAGTCACGGGGCTCGTCCACCGCGCTCCCCCAGGGCCACGCGCTGGTGTTCACCACCCGCGACCGCCCCGTCCGCTCCGCGCGCGGCTGGTCCGCCGCTCCCATGCGGCACGGCGTGAGCACCGTCCGCTCCGGCCGCCGGCACACGCTGGGGCTGGTCCTCCACGACGCCACGTGACCGGCTCCGGCCCCGTCCGCGCCTACACCCTGACCGGACCGGACGGAGCGCCGTACCCGAGCGCCGTGCCCGGCACCCTCGGCGGGCACCGGCGCGGCCGGCTCTACGGCAGGCTGGACTGCCCCAGCGCGCTGCGGGCGCTGGCCCGCCAGTACGCACAATGGAAAGCGAGCCGAGCGAACAGGGACCCGGAGACCATGGAACTGCCCCGCATCCCCGACAACGAGGCGCCCCCGCCCTCGCCCCTCCTCACGGCCGGTGATCTCGCCGTCCTGGAGGAACCACCCGCGCCCGCCGCGCACACGGCGGCGGAGTTGGCCGCCGTCCTCGGCCTGCTGGGCGGCGCGCGGGTCGTCGCGGTCGGTCACAGCCGCGACGCGGCCTCCCGAGACGCCGCGGTGGCCTTCGCGGCCGCCTGGCGCGCGGCGGGCCGCGAGATCGCCGCCGTCGTGGACTGGCCCGAGGAGGCGGCCTCCTGGCTGCGGCCGGCCCAGCGGCTGACCGCGGACGCCCCCGACGCCTGGGCGGTCGCGGCGGCGCCCCGAGGATGGGCCCAGCTCGTCCGCCGGCTGCGGCGCGGCACCGGCTGGGACGCCGCTCGCACGGCCGGCTTCGCCGCGCTCGGCGACCCCCGCATCGCGGCCGCGACCGGCACGGCCGCGCTCCAGGGAATGCGCGGGGCGGCGCCCGACGGCGGCGTCTGGCACTTCGACCGCGGCTGGGTGGTCCGTACCGCCGCGGGGGGCGTCCGATGGTCGCCCTGATCCCCCGCCCCCGGCTGGAGGTCGCACCCGGCGCGGTGCACGTGCCCGGCTGGCTCGGCCCGGACGAGCAGCGCGGGCTCGTGACCGCGTGCCGCGGCTGGGCCGCCGGGCCGGTTCCCATGCGGCACACCAGGCTGCCGCGCGGCGGTGTGATGTCGGTGCAGACGGTCTGCGTGGGCTGGCACTGGCAGCCGTACCGCTACACCCGGACGGCGGGTGACGTGAACGGTGCCCGGGTCGCGGAATTCCCCGACTGGCTGGCCGAGTTGGGCCGCCGGGCACTGGTGGACGCGTACCAGGACCCCTCGGCGGGCGACGGCTACGCACCGGACACCGCTCTGATCAACTTCTATGACGCCGACGCCCGGATGGGCATGCACCAGGACAAGGACGAGCGGTCCGGCGCCCCGGTGGTGTCGCTGACCATCGGCGACAGCTGCGTCTTCCGCTTCGGCAACACCGAGAACCGCAACCGCCCCTACACCGATCTGGAACTGGCCTCCGGCGACCTGTTCGTCTTCGGCGGGCCGTCGCGCTTCGCGTACCACGGGGTCCCGAGGATCCTGCCCGGGACCGGTGACCCGGCCACCGGCCTCACGGCCGGGCGGCTGAACCTCACCCTGCGGGTCACCGGTCTGACGGACGTCCCCGGTCAGTGACCGGGCAGGTCGCGGTTGAACAGCCGCACCTGGCCGCGGGCGACGGGCCTGCCGGACTCGTCGTTGATCTCCACGAGCCACAGTTGCAGGCTGCGCCCCTGCTGGATGGGCCTGCCGACCACGTCGAGGCGCCCGGTGACGTGCGACCGCAGGAAGTCCGTCTGGTTGCCGACCCCGACCGCGAACTGCCCCCGGGACTCCACCGCGACCGACGCGCCGACACTGGCCACGCTCTCGATGACGGTGGTGTGGACCCCGCCGTGGGTGATGCCCCACGGTGTGTGGTGCTCCGCCGTCACCTCGAGGTGGCCGCGGACCTCGGTCGGGGTGACGGAGTCGAGGTGCAGCCCGACGGCGCGGAGGAAGGCTCCCGCGCGCTCCGGGGCCAGGTGGGCGTCGGGGGTGGAGTCGGGCTGGGCTGCTTCGGGCACGGCGGGGCTCCCTCAGTGCTGTTGCGGAGTGGGACGGTTGCGGATCAGTGCGACGGCCGCGACGGCCGCCGCGGCGATGGCCACACCCGGGATGAGCACCGCGATGTGCAGTGCCCCCGAGAACGCGTCGCCGACCGCGGAGTCGACGGTGGCACGCAGCCCCGCGGGCAGGCCCGCGCCGGACGAGCCGCTGCCGACCGCCTTGACCACCTGGCCGGTGACCGCGGACGGGGTGCCGCGCTCGGCGAGCGCGTTCGGCAGCCGTGAGGCGAGGCCGCTGGTCAGGACGGTGCCGGTGACGGTCGCGCCGAGGGTTCCGCCGACCTGGCGGAAGAGGTTGACCGTGCCGCTGGCCATGCCGCCGTCGGTGTGCGGCACGCTGATGACCGCCACGGCCGTCCCCGGGGGCAGGATGAGCCCCGCGCCGGCCCCGAACAGGCCCATCAGCACCGCGATGACGACGACGGGCGTGGTGGGGGTCTGCGCGGTCATCGCCAGGGCGCCCACCGCGGCGAGCACCGTCCCGGCGCCGAGGGTCGTCTTGAAGCCGACGCGCCGGGCCACGGCGGCGGCCACGTAGCTGACCAGTACGTACGCGATCATCACCGGCAGCAGCAGCAGTCCCGCGTCGAGGATCGACTCGTGCCGGACCCGCTCGAAGTACAGCACCTGGGCGAAGGCGACGGCCACGAAGGAGTACTGGCCGATCATGGCGACGACGTTGGCCGTGGCGAAGGTCCGGTTGCGGAACAGCCGCAGATTGAGCATCGGCGTGCGGGTGCGGGACTCGTGCGCGACGAACGCCGCCAGCGCGACGGCGGCGAGGACGAACGCGCCGGACGCCTGCCAGGTGCCGTATCCGCTGTGACCGCCCTGGACCAGACCGTAGTTGAGCGCGCCGATCGCGATCACGGCCAGCACCAGGCCGGGCGGGTCGAGGTGGCGGCCCGGGTGGCGGCTCTCGGTGACGAAGCGCGGCGTGAGCAGCAGCACGACCACCGCGAGGACCACGTTGACCAGGAAGACCGCGTTCCAGGAGAAGCGCTCCAGGATCAGCCCGGCCGCGACGGGCCCGAAGGCGAGCCCGATCCCGGACACCGCGACCCAGATGCCCACCGCCCGGGTCCGCTCCTGCGGGTCGGGGAACATGTGGGTCACCAGTGACAGGCTGTTGGGCAGGATCGCCGCGCCACCGATGCCCATGAGCGCCTGGCCCACGATCACCGTCCCGGCCCCGGACGCCAGGAAGACCACGAGGCTGCCGGCGCCCAGGAGCGCCATGCCGAGGGCGAAGACCCGGCGGCGTCCCAGGATGTCGCCGACGGTGCCGGCGGAGAGCACGAAGCTCGCGACCATCATCGAGTAGATGCCGGCGATCCAGACGAATGCGGCACCGGATACGTGCAGGTCCTGCTGGAGGGGCGCGAGGACCGCCGCGGTCTGGGTGATGTTCACGAACATCGCCATCTGGCCGAGGCTGGCGACGACGAATCCGATCCACTGCCTCCGGCTCTGCCGGGCGGCAACGGGCTGCTCGCTCTGTGTGGACGCCGGTGCGGCGGGCGCGCCGGCGGCGGTCGTGGGTGTCATGAGTGGGGTGTCCCTCCTCGGCTGGGTGCGACTCTCGAACTCAGCCGTTGGGGCGCACGCTACCATCCCTGAGTTCTTATGGAGAACTCAGATAGGATCGGCCTCATGGAATACCTCGACCAGGACGTCTCGAACTGCTCGGTGGGGCGCGCCGTCGAACTCGTCGGCCAGCCATGGGTGCTGCTGATCCTCCGCGAGGTCACCCGCGGGGTCCGGCGGTTCAGCGACATCCAGAACCACCTGGGCGTCTCCCGCTCGGTCCTCAGCGACCGGCTGAACGGCATGGTCGAACGGGGCCTGCTGGAGCTGCGCGACTACCAGGAACCCGGCGCGCGCCGGCGCTCGGAGTACGTCCTCACCACGATGGGGCAGGACCTCTACCCGCTGATCAGCGCGCTGCGCACGTGGGGTGACAAGTATCTCGCCGATCCCGAGGGGCCCTCGCTGCTGGCGACGCACCACGGGTGCGGGGCGTCCGTGCAGGTGGCGCTGATGTGCGAGCACGGGCACCTCGTCGCCGGAGGCGACGAGGTGGATCGCCACCCCGGCCCCGGGGCGCGGCCCCGGACCCCGTGAGGTCTTTCCCCCGCCCGCCCTCCCGGGTGCCCCGTGAAGTCAGTGACCCCGGCGCGCGTTTCGTGGGGGCCGGGTGCGGGGCCTCCGGGGCCGGCCATTCTGGACAGCACATTTCGGTGCCTCACGCACCCTCAACTGATCACCCCGGGTCATGCACCCAAATATGCTCCACAGTCCAGAACACCCACCCCTACGACCCCGCCCCCTCCGTTTCGTCATGCGCCTGATCCCCGGAGGGGGGTAGAAGCGGCACCGTGCTCGGGCCACCGTTGGCGCAGCGCGGTCCGAGGGGGCCCGCTGTCTCGCGGCAGGCCGCCGGGGTGGAGTGAGGCAACCGGGGTCACCCGCACCGCCCCCACACCCCCCACCGGCGCGGTCCGCGGGGCCAGCGCTCGCGCGGCAGGCCGAAGGGGTGGAGTCAGGCAACCGCGGTCACCCCGGACCGCCCCCACACCCCCCACCGGGGATCAGGCGCATATGGAGACGGAGGGGGCGGGGTCGTAGGGGTGGATGTTCTGGACGCTGCGGGATATTTGTGCGCACCATCCGGGCAGGGACGGGATGAGCAAGTGCTGGAAACGCGCGTAAATATCACAGTCCAGGACGTGCAGCCCCGGAGGCCCCGCACCCGGCCCACCCAACACGCGCGCCGGGGTCACTGACTTCACAGGGCACCCGGGAGGGCGGGCGGGGGAAAACCGGTCAGGCCGCCGAAGGCGGGGCCGTGCTGGCACGCACACAGAGCCGCGGCGTCGGCACCTGGACGCGGCGCGCCGAACCGCCCGCGAGAAGCGCGAGCAGCTCCGTCGCGGCACAGCGCCCCACCGCGAGGGTGTCCCGCACGAGCGCGGTCAGCGGAGGGTGGGTGGTCCGGCACAGCGGCGAGTCGTCGAAGGCGACGAGGGACAGGTCGCCCGGTACGGACAGCCCGCGCCGGGCGGCGACGGCCGCGCCCGCCACCGCCATCACGTCGTTGTCGTAGACGATCGCCGTGGGCGGATCGGCGCCGGCCAGCACGCGGCTCGTGACCTCGGCACCCTGCTCGCCGGAGTAGTCCGTGGTGACCGAGCGGGCCGCGGCCACCCCGAGGCGCGCGGCCTCGGCGCGGAGCGAGGCGAGGCGGCGCGCGGTGTGCGACAGGTGCGGCGGCCCCGCGACGTGCACGACGCGGCGGTGGCCGAGGGCGTGGAGGTGGCGGGCGATCGCGGCCATCGCGGCGGTGTCGTCGGCCCACACGGTGGAGATCCCGGGGCGCGCGGCGGCACCGTCCGGTGTGGTGCCGATGACGACCGCGGGCAGGCCCAGGGAGTCCAGGAGTTCCGGGCGCGGGTCGCCGGCGTGGGGGTCGACCACGATCACCCCGTCGACCCGCTGTTCCG
This sequence comes from Streptomyces sp. MI02-7b, assembly GCF_033793585.1. Taxonomy (NCBI): domain Bacteria; kingdom Bacillati; phylum Actinomycetota; class Actinomycetes; order Kitasatosporales; family Streptomycetaceae; genus Streptomyces; species Streptomyces sp. MI02-7b. Next base: position 85,377 of record NZ_JARAWX010000008.1, read on the forward strand.
CCCACCATCTGCGGTAGACGTCGCACTCCGCCCCGCTGTCCTCCACCACCCTGAAGAGCAGGCCCAGTTGGCGCGCCGACAGCACCTCCTGGAGGCCCGAGACGAGTTGCAGGAAGAACGACTCGAGGCCGAGGGTGTTGGCCGGCCGGGCCAGGACCAGGCCGACCGTGGCCGCGCCCTCGCCGGACAGCGCGCGGGCGGCGGTACTGGCCTGCCAGCCCAGTTGCTCGGCGACCGCGCGGACCCGGCGGCGCGTGGCGTCGGACACGCCGGGCCGGTCGTTGAGGGCGAAGGAGACCGCGCTCTCGGACACCCCCGCCCGGCGGGCGATGTCCTTCATGGTCGGGCGGCGTGCCGGGCCGCGCCGGTCGGCGCGGCCCCCGGGCGCCGGGTCCTGCGGCCGCTCGTACGCCGTCATCGGACCCCTCCCTCCGCTCGCCGCCCCGTGTCCCCGCTGTGGTGTGCCAGTATCCACCCGCGGAACACCACGCGCTGCTATAGCGCTTGAGCGGCGTTCTCCTAAAGCGCATTAGCAGCTCCTCCCCGTATTCTTCACCAGGGCGGTGACCTGCGGATTCTCAGACGCAAAAAGGCTTTGCCCGGAGCGAGTTGACTTTACCGGGGGCGCGATGCCAGTTTGGCGTGGGCGCCGGCGGCCGGCTCCCCCGGCCGAAGCCGGTCGCGGCACGGCCACTCCCCCGGCCCGCCCGACAGCCCCGGCGTGCCGCCCGCGCCCGCCCCTCGCCACCTGGACCTGCCATGACCCCGCGCCTAGGCGTCAACTACACCCCGAGCCAGGGCTGGTTCCACCACTGGCTGGACTTCGACCTCGACGCGGTCCGCGCCGACCTCGACTCCATCGCCGGCCTGGGCCTGGACCACATCCGGGTCTTCCCGCTGTGGCCGCTGTTCCAGCCCAACCGCGCGCTGATCCGGCCGCGGGCGGTCGAGCAGTTGGTGGCCCTCGTCGACGCCGCCGCGGAACGCGGCCTGGACGTCAACGTCGACGGCCTGCAGGGCCATCTGTCCAGTTTCGACTTCCTGCCCGCCTGGACCGGCACCTGGCACCGGCGGAACATCTTCACCGACCCCGACGTCGTCGCGGCGGAGGCCGAGTACCTGCGCACCCTGGCCGCGGCCCTCGCCGACCGGCCCAACTTCCTCGGCATGACGGTCGGCAACGAAATCAACCAGTTCTCCGGACCGCCGCACCCGGACCCGGACCGCATCGGCCCCGCACAGGCCGAGGCGTGGCTGCGCCTGATGCTGGACGCGTGCGAGCGCGGCGCCCCCGGCAAGCTGCACCTGCACGCGGAGTACGACGCGGCCTGGTACCAGGACGACCACGCCTTCACACCCGGTCAGGCCGCCCGCCTCGGCTTCGCCACCGCCGTCCACTCCTGGGTCTTCAACGGCACCGCCCAGCGCCACGGCCACGCGGGGGTCGCCACCGAGCACCACGCCGCGTACCTCGTCGAGCTCTCCAAGGCGTGGGCCACCGACCCGCACCGTCCCGTCTGGCTCCAGGAGGTCGGCGCCCCCGCGCCACTGATCCCGCCGGACCACGCGGCGGCCTTCGCGTCGGCCACCATCGCCAACGCGCTGGACTGCACGGACGTGTGGGGCATCACCTGGTGGTGCTCCCACGACGTCGCGCGGAGCCTGGCCGACTTCCCGGAGCTGGAGTACACGCTCGGTCTGCTCGGCAACGACCGCCGTGTGAAACCGGCGGGCGCCGCCGTCGCCCGGGCCGCCGGGGAACTGCGTTCAGGGCCCGCACCGGCTCCGCTCCCCCGTACCACCGCTCTCGTCGTGGACGTCGGCGACCCCGACACGGCGCCGCGCCGCGCCATCTGCGCCCCGGGGGGCGAGGTGTTCGAGGCCTGGGCGGCCCTCACCGCGCGCGGGGTCCGGCCGGCCCTCGTCCTGGCCGGGCTCGCCGAGGACCCGGCGCATCTGGCCGCGCGCGGCATCACCGAGGTCCTCACCGTCGCCGAGGCCCGCTGACCCCGACCCGGGACCTCCCTTTCCCCGGAGTGTCGCCCCCTGTCAGACTCGGCCCGTGACCGAATTCGACCTGCTCGTCATCGGATCCGGCCCGGGCGGCCAGAAGGCCGCCATCGCCGCGGCCAAGCTCGGCCGCCGGGTCGCCATCGTCGACCGCCCCGACATGCTGGGCGGCGTCTCCATCCACACCGGCACCATTCCGTCGAAGACCCTGCGCGAGGCGGTGCTGTACCTCACCGGCCTGACCCAGCGCGACATGTACGGGCAGAGCTACCGCCTCAAGGAGGACATCACCGTCGCCGACCTCACCGCGCGCACCCAGCACGTGGTGAGCCGGGAGGTGGACGTGATCCGCAGCCAACTGGCGCGCAACCGGGTCGCGATGCTGCCGGGCACCGGCCGCTTCGTGGACGAGCGCACCGTCGCCGTGCGGGACGCCTCGGGCCAGGACACGCTGGTGACGGCGGGGCACATCGTGATCGCGACGGGCACCCGGCCGGCCCGTCCCGCGAGTGTCGAGTTCGACGACCGCACGATCATGGACTCCGACAGCGTGCTGAACCTCGAGCGGGTCCCGCGCTCGATGGTGATCGTCGGCGCCGGGGTCATCGGCATCGAGTACGCCTCGATGTTCGCCGCGCTCGGCACCAAGGTGACGGTGGTCGAGCAGCGCGACGGCATGCTGGACTTCTGCGACGTCGAGATCGTCGAGGCCCTCAAGTACCACCTGCGGGACCTGGCCGTGACCTTCCGCTTCGGCGAGACCGTGGCGGCCGTCGAGCGGCACGCCACCGGGGCGCTGACCCTGCTGGCGAGCGGCAAGAAGATCCCCGCGGACACCGTCATGTACTCGGCGGGCCGGCAGGGGCTCACCGAGGAGCTCGACCTCGGCAAGGCGGGACTGGCCGCGGACAAGCGCGGGCGGATAACCGTCGACGAGCACTACCGGACCGCGGTGCCGCACATCTATGCCGTCGGCGACGTGATCGGCTTCCCCGCGCTGGCCGCGACCTCGATGGAGCAGGGCCGGGCCGCCGCGTACCACGCGTGCGAGGAGCCGGTGAACGCGATGCGGGGCCTGCAGCCGATCGGCATCTACACCATCCCCGAGATCAGCTTCGTCGGCCGCACCGAGGACCAGCTGACCGATGACAACGTGCCGTTCGAGGTCGGCATCTCGCGCTACCGCGAGCTGGCCCGCGGCCAGATCATCGGCGACTCCCACGGCATGCTGAAGCTGCTGGTGTCGCCCGAGGACCGCACGCTGCTCGGCGTGCACTGCTTCGGCTCCGGGGCGACCGAGCTGCTGCACATCGGCCAGGCCGTGATGGGCTGCGGCGGTACGGTCGACTACCTGGTGGACGCCGTGTTCAACTACCCGACGCTCGCCGAGTCCTACAAGGTGGCCGCGCTCGACGCGACCAACAAGATCCGCCAGATCGACCGGCTCACCGGCTGAGCCCGCACGGCGGCCGCGGACCCGGCGATACCTCCCGGCGGTGGCAGGGGAGACCCCGGCCCCCGCGGCCGCCGTGACCACGGGCGGCCCGTGCGACGTGCGGTTAGCCTGGGACGACGCACGCGGCACTCCGCCTGACGGCGGCCAGGAGGTCGTCATGAGCGATCCCGCACGGGTTCCGGGCGTCGAGGGGCCGATCGTCCGCAAGGGCGACGCCGGCTACGAGGACGTCCGGGCCGGCCTGCTGTGGAACGGGTACCGGCCGGACCGCCGCCCCGATGTGATCGTCCGCGCCGCCTCCGTGCGCGACGTCCCGGCGGCGATCGCGACGGCCCGCGCCGAGGGCCTGCGGGTCGCGGTCCGCTCGGGCGGCCACAGCTGGTGCGGCGCGCCCCTGCGCGACGGCGGGATGCTGCTCGACCTGTCGGCCCTGCGCCGTTGCGTCGTCGATCCCGCGCGTGCCACGGCGACCGTCGAGCCCGGGCTCCCGTCCGGGGAGTTCACGCGCGTCCTCGCCGGGGCCGGCCTGGCCTTCCCCACCGGTCACGGCGCCGCGGTCGCGCTCGGCGGCTACCTGCTCAGCGGGGGCCTCGGCTGGAACTCCGGCGCGTGGGGCCCGGCCTGCGCGAGCGTGCGCGCGATCGAGGCCGTCACGGCGGACGGCGAGGTGGTGCGCTGCGACGAACGGGAGAACGCCGATCTGTTCTGGGCGGCGCGGGGCGCGGGACCGGGCTTCTTCGCGGTCGTGACCGCCTTCCGGCTGGCCCTGTGGCCTGGTCCGGCGGCGATCGCCACCACGTCGTACGTGTGCCACCTCGGCGAGGTCGAGTCGCTCGCCGACTGGGTCGCCGACGCCGCCGGGGCCCTGCCCGCCGACGTGGAGGTCGTCCTCACCCTGTCGACCGATCCCGCCTCCGGGGAGGTGGTCCTCTCGTTGTCAGGCACCGCGTTCGCCGGCTCGCACGACGAGGCGGCCCGCGCGCTGGCACCGCTCGCCGAGCCGCCGTTCACCGTCGCTCCGCTGCTCCGGGCCGTCGCGGAGCCCACCTCGATGCAGGCCCTGTACGCGCGCACCGCCGCACTCTGGCCGGAGGGGCACCGCTACGCGGCCGACACCGTCTGGTCCCACGCCGACCCGGGGACGCTGCTGACCCGGCTCGGCGACGCCCTCGGCCGGGCGCCCTCGGCGAAGTCCCTCGTCCTTGCCGCGCTCGCGCCGGCCTCACGGAACCCTCGGCTGCTGGGCGACACGGCCTTCTCCGTCCTCGGCGACGCCAAGGTCTCCGCGTACGCGGTCTGGGACGACCCGTCGCGGGACGAGGCCAACGTCCGGTGGCTGCGCGGGGCGATGGCGGCCGTCGCCCCGCTCGGGACCGGGCACTACATCGCCGAAGCGGACCTGACCGCGGACGACTCGCACGCCCGCAGGTCGTACACGGCGGCGGACTGGGCGCGGCTCGGCGCGCTGCGCGAGAGGCACGACCCCGACGGGCTCTTCCACTCGTTCCCCCGGTGAGTACGCCGTCCGCCGCGACCGCCCCCACCAGCGCACGCGGCAGGGCCGCCACCTCGGGCGAGGTGGCGGCCCTGTCGTACTGTCACTGTTCTGCTCAGATCGTCAGACCTCAGCGGAAGAAGCCGTAGTAGCCTCCGTAGCCCGGGCCCCAGCCGTAGCCGCCCCAGCCGCCGCCCCAGCCACCGTGGCCCCAGCCGTAGCCGCCCCAGCCGTGGCCCCAGCCGCCGCCCCAGCCACCGTGGCCCCAGCCACCGCCCCAGCCGCCGCCCCAGCTGTGCGCGGAGGCGACTGCCTGCGGAGCGGTCTCGTGCGGCGTGGCCGCACTGGCTGCTGACGCACCGGCGAAGGCCAGCAGCGGAGCAACAAAGGCCGCTGCGACAATCCTGCGAGTGGTGTTCTTGTTCGCGCGCATGTCGTTCCCTTGGGGTGTGAACGTGTTTGGGATGCGCGACCAAAAGGACTTGGTCGCCGTCGCACCGGCTTCGTGCGCGTGACCCCGGTGCGACCGGGATGTGCCCGGGTCCTTGGGACGGGGCACACCATCACTGGTGTGGAACGCCGTATCCGATGTGCCTAGTTGAAGGCGTCCCATTTGCACCGTAGGCACGTTAGTGGCCCAGAGTCAAAGGTTTCCGACAAATTACGTGAACTCGGACAAATAAACATGGCTTCCGGAGGTCGGGAACGGCACCTCCTGACACCTCGTCCGCAGCCCAAATCCCCTGCCTCACAGGGGATTTGGGTGCAGCGTCACCACCACCGGGTGCGCAGGGTTCCCACCGGCCACGCAGTGTGTGCGACTACCGAGAGTGCGCGATCAGCCTGACGAGAGTTGCTCGGAGAGCTTCCCCGACACGGTGTCGACGAGGTCGCCCACCGTCCCCATCCGCTCGACCTCGTCGGCCAGCAGCATCACGCCCACTTTGCGCTCCACGGCGTCGGCCGCCTGCTGCTTGCCCCGGTCCCCGAGCCCGAGCCCGGCGAAGGTCGCCTCGGGCACCACCTCGTCCTCCGGCACGCCCGCGTACTCGGCGACGGCCCTGCGGACGATCTGCGCGACGTCATGCGTCATGTCCTTGCGCCCTCTTCTCCCCATCGGCTGCTGCGGGATACGCGTACCCCGGCGGTCGCTCGGCCACTACCCCGGGAACAGCGGGGAACGCCCCCGCGGCGGTCACGAAACGGAGGCGGACGGGCGCGTCCCGTGCTCCCGCCGGACACGCGGGAGCACGGGACACACAAGGGAGGAGAGAGAAGGGAGAAACGCTCCGGCGGGACGGCCGGACGGACGGCACCGGCACACGGCCCCACGAGGGCCGGCCGCCGCGGCGGCGGCCGGCAGGAATCAGTGGGACTCGCCAGGATGCATGTTCTTGATCTTGATCCAGTCGCGGCTGCGCCGCCCCGGTAGATAGGGGCTGGTCAGCCGTTTCGCCACGATGCCGTCATACCCCTCCTGACGGATGTGCTGCAGCGCTTCCTCCGCCATCGCCGGCCAGTACGGCGGGACGGCGACGAAGGGGCCGGACATGCCCAGGTCGTCCAGGAGGGCGCGGCGCGCGGTGTACGGGGAGTGCAGCACCGGCTCCCCCAGGTGGAGGATGTCGTAGACCATCAGCCGGGCCGGCATGTCCACGGCCGCCTGCTCCACGGCCGCCGGGTGCCGCAGACTCATCCGCCGCTGCAGCCGCTCCATGGACGGACCGCCGTGCTTTCCCAGGGTGATGATCTCGCCGTCGAGGACGGCGACCAACCCGGGTGGCAGCACGTCGGGCAGTTGTCGTAGTTCGGGATACACGCTCGTGACGTCCTGGCCGATCCCGGAGATCAGCCGAACCCGGCCGTCCCCCGGTAGATGGACGAGAACTCGGGCACCGTTGAAGAGCGGCTCGAACCCGTACTGCGCCTCGTCCTCCGGCCCGGGCAGCGGACCGGCCACCGCCAGCATGGGCGACCAGGACGGCAGGGCAGCCTGCTCCACGGAACCCGCTGGTAGGCGGGTACTCATGGTTCAAGCCTCCCACCAACCGGCCGGGTCCGCGACGAGGGCGAGAAGCTTTGGCCAACGGCAGCGTCCGGGAAGCCGCCGCCCGCGCCCCGGCGGGACCGGCCCGCACCGGTCCCCCGGGCCGCCGCCCGCGCGGCCCCGACCCGCCTCGGCCGCCGGCCGCCCAGTTCTGACGCATCATCATATCACCTGGTCGTGGCGCGACTCAGAGCCAGCCGCGGCGGGCGGCCTGCCAGGCGAGCTGCATCCGCGTGTCCGCGCCGGCGAGCGTCATCATGTGCTGGATGTGCCGCTGTACGGTACGCCGGCTCAGCCCCATCTGACTGGCGATGGCCTTGTCGGCGACACCCGCCACGAGCAGCGAGAGCAGCCGGCGGTCGGTCTCGGAGAGCGGGTCGGAGTCGATGACACCGTCGCTTCCCTCGACCCCGCCGGAGGCGCTCACGTTGAGGGGGACCGCGGTCTCCCAGTAGCGCTCGAAGAGCGAGATGAGCGCCTCCAGCAGGCTGCTGCCGCGCACGAGGGCGGCCGTCGCCTCGTTCGGACTGCCCTGGGGCCCGCCGGGGACCAGCGGGCAGATGGCGATGGCCCGGTCGGAGACGGCCAGACGCAGCGGGAGGTGCGGGACGGAACGGGCGATCTCGCCGGCGCGCACTCCCTCGACGACGTTGTCGATGGCGCCCTCGTCGTCGAAGAAGGCCTGCTCGTACAGCACGCGGTAGCGCACCCCGCGGGCGAGGGCGTCGTACTCCGCGCGGTTGCTGCCCGAGGGCATCGCGACGTACTGGGCCTTGCAGAACCAGAGCATCTCGTGGCGCGCGTTGTCCTGCATCTGGCGCAGGTGCTGGCGCAGCGCCTCGGCGCCGGTGATCACCTCGATGAGCTGGCCGGGGTCGTGCCTGCGGCGGGTGCTGCGGTAGCTGTCGAGCAGGTCGGTGACGGCGGTGCGGGCCTTGTCGAGCGCGTCGGCGTGGCGTTGCAGCCGCGGCAGCAGCGCCACGTCGGGCGGTACCGCGGCGTAGTGCAGCGGGTCGCGGTCGGTGGGGCTGGCGAGTCCCTTGCCGCGCAGGGCCGCCAGGACGGCCTCGACGGACTCGCGCGGGAGTCCGGTCTGGTCGGCGACCTCCTGGGCCGACGCGGTCGCGGTCCCGACCAGGAGCCGGTACACCGTCTCCTCGATCCCCGTGAGGCCTGCAGCCTCCAGCATGCCGTGCCCCTCCCTCGCCGCGGCCGGCCCCATAAGCGGAACGGCCCGTTGAAGTTTGCACGGCATGCCCCCGCCGGGCAAGCAAACGGCGGGTGCCGGGGCCCGCGCCCCGGCACCCGCCGTCGGTCAGTCGTGCCGCCCGACCTGCGTCACCGCCCCGAGGGGCCGCGGTGCAGGTAGGCGCGGTCGATCGTCTGCCGCACGCTGTGGCCCGCGCTGTCGGTGGCGGTGACCCGCAGCGTCACGTACGCGTCCCCGTGCAGCCGGGACGGCCGTTCCACACCGGCGCTGAAGCCCGTACCGCCGCCGAGCCGCTTGGTGCGGGCCGTGGTCCAGGTCCGGCCGTCGTCGTACGACGCCTCGACCTTGAGCGTGACCCCGCGCGGGGCGGCCAGGCCGTCCGGCATCCGCACGTTCAGACCCAAGGTGTGCGACCGCCGCGAATCCACCGCGTTGTGGAGGTCCACCGGCGCGCTGTAGTCGACCTGGAGCAGCGGCAGCAGCGTGGCCGTCGCCGCGGTGTCCGAGGTGAACGTCCAGGACGTCTTCGTGCCGGTGCCGAACCGCCAGTCGGCGGAGGTGCGGGCGGTGGTCAGGTCCAGCCGGTAGCCGGCCTTGCCCGCGGGCACCTCGAAGCCGCCCCACGCACCGGAGTCGGACTGCGCCACGAGCCGGCCGTTGCGGTACACCTCCGCGTGGGCGACGTCGCTCGGGTCACCCACCGCGGACACGGCGGCACCGGTGCCGATACCGCCACCCAGCGCGCTGACCTCCGCGAACGACCAGTGGCCGGCCTGGGAGTCGGTGAACTCCGGGATGTACAGCGACAGGGTGTCGCCGTTGCGCACCGAACCGGGCCAGCCCGTCACACCGTGCGGGATCGACGGACGCACCGGGCCCGCGAACCACTTCTCCGTGGCGCGCTGTCCGGGCCTGTAGGTGTGGGCGGCGTCCCGCATGCCGACGCCCAGCGCGATGTCGCGGTCCATGACCGTGTCGTGGTGCACGATGTGGCTCCACAGCGTGTCCCCGGCCGTCACGTACTCCACGCGCTCCTGGCCCATCGGCACGTCGCGCGCGGTCTCGCTCCAGGCGGTGCTCTGGTAGGGCCGCCATCCGAAGCGCTGCTCGCTGCCCCAGGCCGAGGCTCCGGTACGGGCGTAGGAGGCCTTCACGACCGCGCTGTTGCGGTCGCTGACGGTGTACACCACCTTCTCGGGGATGCGCTGCTGGGACACCTGCAGCACGTCGTACAGGTAGGGGCTCTTCACCGTGCCGGAGAAGTCCACGGTGGTCGTGCGCTTCCCGGCACGCCCGAGCAGGTCGGTGCCCTCCTTCGCACCGGCGCGCATCACCGGCAGCGCGAGGCGGTCGCCCTCCGGCTGCCAGCGCGTCCAGGGGTAGAAGCCCTGCGGCATGACGAGCATGAGCGCCTTGGCCCCGGCGGCCGCGGCGGCCTTCGCCAGCTCGGCGTCGTTGCCGAAGTCGTAGCGGATGACGGCGAGTTTCCCGCGCACGTGGGCGGCCTTGAGATCGGCGGCGGTGCCCGCGCCGGCGTCCACCGCGGTCAGCCTGACGCCCTTGGAGTCGAGGACCGGGGAGGCCGGCAGGTAGTACGGGGCGAAGGGCGCCGAGGTGCCGGACACCTTCGCCCGCAGCTGCGGCGCCGTCATCTGCCACCGTGAGGCGAACTCGAAGGTGCCGTCGGTGACCTGGGCGGTCGGGCTGACGTAGATGCGCTTGGCGACGTCGAAGAACATCACGCCCTGGATCAGGCCGTGTCCCTCGATCTTCCGGTATGTCTGGTAGCTGATGACACCGTGCTGCTCGGCGGGCTTGGGCGTGCGGATCTGCACCGGGGTGACCTTGGAGGCGTCCAGCGTCACCGTGGTGTCCTTGGTGACCTTCACCTGCGGGTTGATCACCTCGACCAGTTCCTGGCCGTCCGCGGCGTTGTCCAGGCTGCTGAAGTCGGCCTGGTAGGTGCCCTCCTCCACGACGGCGACCGCGGGGTCGGCGCTGGTGTACGAGACGAAGCCGTCCTGGCCCCAGATCGTCGGCAGCCAGCCCGGCAGCACCTTGCCCGCGCGGTCGCGGGAGATCACGGTGAGCCGGTGCAGCGGCGCGTGCACGACCAGGGAGAGGGTGGTGTGGGCGACCACGGCGCCGTCCGCGCCGGTCGCGGTGGCGTAGCCGTAGTAGGCGCCGCGCTTGGCGTTCTTGGCGTCCGTGCTCAGCGGCACGTCGGCGGACGCGCCGGGGGCGAGGTGCACGGTGCTCGTGCCGGGTGTGACGACACCGGTCGTCAGGGCCACGCCGTCGGCGGTGGCCAGGTCCACCGTGAGCTTCAGGTCGACGGCCTTGTCACCGGTGTTGGTGTAGTGCAGGGTTCCCGACTGCCGGCGCTCGCCGCCCACCTGGACGGCGGGCAGGGACACGCTGCCGGTCGCCGTGACCGCGCGCATCGCCGCGGCGACGTCGATCCGGCCGCCGCCCTGCTCGGTCACCTTGGTGCCGGACACGGTGTGCGCGGTGCTGATGAGCGCGTCCTTCAACTGCTGACCGGTCCAGCCGGGGTGCTGCTGGGCGATCAGCGCGACGGCACCCGCGACGTGCGGGGTCGCCATCGACGTACCCGACGCCGCCGTGTAGTTGGCGTCGACAGGGTCGCCCATCGTGGTGCCCGCGGCACGCGCGGCCACGATGCCCACGCCCGGCGCCGTCACATCCGGCTTGACCGCCTTGTCGCCCAGCCGCGGGCCGCGGCTGGAGAAGGGGGCGAGGGAGTCGTCGCGGTCCACGGCGCCCACCGTCAGCGCGGCGTCGGCCGCACCGGGCGAGCCGATCGTGGACTCGCCGTTCTCGCCCGCGTTGCCCGCCGCGACGACGAACAGGGTGTCGCCCGAGGCGGACAGCGTGTTGAGGGCCTGGCTCATGGGGTCGGTGCCGTCGGTCGGGTCGTCGGAGCCGAGGCTCATGTTGACGACCTTGGCGTGCTCGGCGGCCGCCCACTCCATGCCGTCGATGACCTGCGACTCCGAGCCGTAGCCGTCGTCACCGAGCACCTTCCCGACCAGCAGCTCCGCCTTCGGAGCCACGCCCTTGCGGGAGCCGGAGGACGCCGCGCCCGTGCCGCCGACGATCGACGCCACATGCGTGCCGTGCCCGAAGTGGTCCACGGTGTTCCCGCTGCCCGAGAAGTCCTTCGACTCCGCGATCCGGCCCGCCAGATCGGGGTGGGTGGCGTCCACGCCGGTGTCCAGCACGGCCACCTTCACGCCCTGGCCCTCGTACCCGGCCTTCCACGCCGCCGGCGCGTTGATCTGCGCCGTGCTGCGGTCCAGCACGGGCGCAACGCGGCCGTCCAGCCACACCCGCGGGGTCGCGGCGGCGCGCGCGGCACCCTGGGCGGCGCCCGGGTTCAGCGCCTTCCAGAAGGCGCCGAGGTCCTCGTCCGCGACGCGCAGCGACCGCGCGTCGATGCTGGCGAGGGTCCGTGCCGGGGCCGATGCCTCGTTGAACGCGGCGACCCGGTCCGCGACGGCGGCCGCGGCCTTCTCGCTCTTCGCCGTCGTCCGGGCCACGCCGCCCTGCGGGCCGCCGGAGACGATGAGCGGCAGCGCGGAGGTGCGGGCCTCGTCGTAGCCCTGGGCGATCAGGGTGGAGACGTCGAACAGACGCCGGTCCAGCGTCCCGGCGGAGACCAGGTCCGCGGCGTCCGACGGCAGCACCGTCAAGTTCCCGCCGTCCTCCTGGTACGTACGGAAGACGATCCCCTCGCGGCCCGGCCCGGGCTCGACCGACGCGATGGTGCGGCCGTCGGTGCCGGGCGTCACCGTCACACGGTCGCCGGTCACCAGGCGTACGGTCACGGACGACGCGCCCTGGCCGCCGGCGGGTCGCGCCGCGGTCTCCTGGGGTGTTCGGGCGGAGGCGGACGATACGCCTCCGGCGGTCAGCAACAGTCCTGTCGATATTGCCGCCGTCAGGCGGATCCATGCCATCAGCCAAGCACCTTTCGTACAGCTGGACGTCACGCGCTGTCCGACAGAATCTGCTGTGGCGACGGGCATGTCACCGGCCTCAGGTGTCACAGCTGCGACATGTCACAACGGCGCCACGGGAAGCCGCCGTGACGCCGCCAGGAGGGCGGCGCGGCACTGCGCGCCAGGACCGGCCGGGTGCTCAGGCGGCCGCGCCGCGGATACCCCGGCGCGCGAGTTCCGCGCGCAGGGCGCGCACCCCGTGGTGGGTACGGGACTTGACCGTCCCGCACGGGACGCCCAGCTGGACGGCGACGTCCTCGCCGGCCTGGCCCATCACGTGGACGCGGACCAGCGCCTCGCGGTGCGCGGGCGCGAGCGCGCGCAGGGCGCCGACCAGGAGGGAGCGGTCCTCGACGGCGCCGGCGTGGTCGCGGACGGGCGCGAGCGCGGTGCCCGCGAAGTCCGCGGCGGTGACCCCGACGGGTACGGAGCGGTCGCGGCGGCGGTGGTCGACGGCGAGGTTGCGGGCGACGCGGAAGAGCCACATGCGGATCGGCCGCTCGTCGAGGTCGAGCCGTCCGGCGCTCTGCCAGGCCCGCAGCAGGGTCTCCTGCAGGACGTCCTCGGCGGCGTGCACGTCACCGCCCATCAGGCCGCCGACATAACGTCGCAGGACTTCGGTCTCGGCAAGGAGGCGGGCCGCGAGATCCGGGCGCCCCCCTTGCGCGTCGTCTTCTGTGGGGGTCACGGCGCCGGCTCCCGGAGGATGTCATCGGCCCTGGTGACCGGACTCGTTCGTGCCCATGGGGGTGAACGATATTGCCCGCCAGGGCGTGCTGTACTTACGAGGTTGGCGAACAGTCGATCATTTGGCGAGGCTCTTAAGACGACGTTCGTCCAATGTGCACGTTCCGGCTGAACTCGCGCGGACCGGCACCTTCATGCTTCGCGGCAGCCCCACCGATACGACAGGAGACGATGTGCCGTCCCCATCCGAGCCACGGCACCCCGAGGTGCTCGAAGGAGCACCCGAGCGCTTCAGCGAGCACTTCGCACGGCGCCCCGCACTGCCCCGCCGGGGGCTGCTGCCGGGCAAGCGGGTGTGGGCCGCGACAGCCACGGCGGCCGCCGTCGTCGGCTGCGCGGTGCTGGTGGTTCCCCTGCTCGCACAGATCGACGTGTTCCCCGAACACGGCGCCGACGGCGGCCCGGTGGCCGCCGCTCCGGCCGCCTCCGTGTCCGCCGGCACACCCGGGGAGACGGGATCGGACCCCTCGGCGTCCACCGGCTCACCCACCGTCGGCACCCACACCGACTCCCAGAACTCCGGCCCGCGCGGCCTGGTGAGCGGCACGGGCGGCGGCACCGGCGGCGTGACGGGCGGCGGCGCCGGGACGGTCCTCACCGGCGGCGGCGCCGGGACGGTCCTCACCGGCGGCGGCAACGGCACGGTCCACAGCGGCGGCAGCGGAGGCATCGCGGCCGCGGGCGGCGGCAGCACCACCGGCGGCGGCAGCACGACGACCGGCACGGGCGGCACGGGTTCCTCCGGCTCCGGCACCACCGGCTCCGGCTCCGGCTCCGGCTCCGGCTCCGGCTCCGGGACGAGCGGTTCGGCCACCAAGCCCACCCCGAAGCCCACCAAGACGCAGCAGACCGTCACGGTTCCCGGCGTGCGCATCCGCAGCTCGGCCTCCGGACGGTGCATCGACATCACCAACGCGTCGGACGGCATCGGCCGCGACGGCAGCCGCCTGCGGATCTGGGACTGCGGCGGTGCTGCCTCGCAGAAGTGGGACTTCCGTTCCGACGGTTCGGTCCACTCCCTCGGTCTGTGCATGGACCTGGCCTGGGCGTCCACCGCCAACGGCACGGCGGTCCAGCTGGCCAAGTGCAACGGCGGCTGGGCGCAGCAGTTCGTCCTCAACAGCGCGGGCGACCTGGTGAACCCGCACGCCGACAAGTGCGTCGACGTCGTGGACAAGGCCACCGGCAACGGCACGACGCTGCAGCTGTGGACCTGCTACGGCACCTCCAACCAGAAGTGGTACCGCAACTGACGAACCGTCATATCGACCGGTACCCGCCGGCCGCCCCCGCCGCCGAGGAGGCGGCGGGGGCGTCGCCGGCTCAGGCAGCCGCGGCGCGCAGCGGCTCGTAGCAGTCGTAGTTCCGCTGCCCGGCGATCCGGCCGTCCCGGAACTCCAGGAACGTGCCGATGTGCGCCCGCAGCACGTGTCCTGCCGGCGGGTCGCCCAACGGGACGGCCAGGGTGCCCTCCCAGGCCACCTCCCGTGCGACCGTGTCCCGCGCGGCGACGGCGTTGACGCCCCCGAAGGTCTGCTCGCGCAGTCCCTGCCGCCCGCGTCGGGCCGCCTCCAGCGGTGCGGACAGGTCGCGCACCGCGCCCTCGGGCAAGAGGGCGTCGGGCAACTCCCGGTGAACCACGTCCTCGGTGAGGAAGCGGGCCAGTTCCTCACCGAACGCCCCGCGCGAGACGGCCTCGTGGTCGGCGACGCCGTCCGGGCGGAACTGGCCGCCCGGGGCTTCGGCGACCTGCGCCTGTCGCACGGCCACGTCTTCCAGCACCTCGTGCAGGGACAACCCACCGTCGGCGACCTCGCCGCGAGGCTCGGCATGACGCAGCAGGGCGCGTCCAAGGCCGTCGCCGAGCTCGAACGCCTCGGGTACACCGAGCGCGTCCCCGACCCCGGCGACGCCCGTGTGCGGCTCGTGCGCCTCACTCCACGCGGCCGCGAGGCCGTCGCCGCCGCACGCCGGGCCCGGGCCGCGCTGGAGGAGCGGCTGACCAGGCGCTGCGGAGCGGAATCCCTCGCAGCCGGCCGGGCGGTGCTCGCCGACCTGCTGGGGGAACTGGGCGGGGCCGCGCGGGTGCGCCGCCGCGATGTGCGCCCAGCGCGCTGACGGGGTGACCGCGCGGGCGGCGTACCGGCCGTTCCGTCCCGCCCGCGAAGCCCGGCCCCGGAGCAGGGCATCCTCCGCCGCTTCCGGGGTATCCGGTCGGAGGCGGGGGCCAGGACCGGAGGAGGGGCTCAGTGGGTCGGTCGGTGTGGCGCAGGAGATCGCCGGAGGTGCCGGAGGTACCGGAGCGAAGGCGCCGGTCGGTGTTGGCGACGGTGGGCCGGTGGGCGGCGATGGCTTTGGCGTTCGTCGCCATGGTGGCCTTCGGGGCGGTGCTCGCCCGCGCGACGCTCTCCCCCTCGTACGCCTCCGAGGGACTGGCGCACGCCAATCTCCACCCGGGAGCCTCGCTCCGCCAGTACTACGAGCGCTACACGGTGGCCGGAGCCGTCCGCCAGGTCGGCGGGAACGTCCTGCTGGGCATGCCCTTCGGTGTGCTGCTGCCGGTACTGGCGCCCAAGGCGCGCGGCGCGCTGCGGGTCGTGGTCACCACCGGGCTGGTGATGGTCCTCGTCGAGCTCGCACAGGGCGCGGTCGTGCAGGGCCGGGCCTTCGACGTCGACGACGTGATCATGAACACCACCGGCGCCCTGCTCGGCTACCTGCTCCTCGGCCGCCGGCTCGGCCGGGTCGTGCACGCCCTGCCCGAGCCCGCCGCGACCCCCGCGCCCGAGACCGCCCCCGCGGCCAGGAGCACGCCGCGCAAGGCCGCTCCCGCCAAGGTCGGCCGCCCCAAGGGCACGCCCGGCACGAGCACCGCGCGCAAGCCCTTCCGGCCCTTGGCGACCGTCCGCCGCGGGTTCGCCAAACGCCCCTGACCGGCATGGGGTGCGTCACATTCGGGGTTCGAGCACTTCCCAGCAAGTCCGGCATTTTGATACACACGTTTGATTGAACCCCGAGTGCCGCGGGAGCGGGCGAGCATCCATGAACCACAACGAATCCCCGGACCAGCTCCACACCTTCGAGCTCGACTTCACCGAGCACGAGACGGCCCGTCGCGCCGAGGTCGTCGCCGCCCTCGGCGACGACTGGGACCCGGTCGAGGTCCTGCGCGGCGAGGACGAGGCCCACCGCCTGCTCTACTCGGGACTGGACGAGGAGCAGGAGGCGGTGCACCGCATGCTCGTCGCCGCCGGCGTCCTGCCCGCCCGCGAGGAGACCGGGAAGGACGACGGTGCTGCTTCCGATTGACCCTTCGGCGGACCCCGCCCGCCGGGCCTGGATCCCGTGCCCCCGCTGTGCGGACCACGTCGAGTGCGCCACGTGCGCCGCGGGCCACAACTGCCCCGACCACTGGCGCTACTTGCTCTCCAACCAGGGTCCCGTGGTGCACCTGCAGTGCCCTTCCTGCACCCACATGTGGTCCTGGGACAGCGGCTTCGGCGCCCGGCACCGCGCCTCCGGCTGACCCGCCCGGTGGGACCCGTTCCCCGGCAGGCGGCCCGGCGCGGGGTGTGAAACGCTCGGGAGGTGGGCTGCCCCCGTCCGCGGGGAGCAACCGTGGACCTCAGGGAGGCAACCATGGAAACCGACGCCCTCACGGCCGGAACGCTGCGGGAGCTCCGCGCGACCAGGCCGTACCCAGCGGTGTCGCTGACCATGCCTACGCACCGGCGTCCGGACAACGCCCAGGACGCGGTGCGGCTGCGCAATCTGATCGCCGAGGCCGAACGCCGGGTCGAGAACGACCCGGACGCGTCCCGCCGGACCCGGATGAACATCAAGGGCCAGCTCCAGCGGGTCGCGTCCGAGGTGGACCTGCGGCATTCCCTCGACGGGCTGGTCATGTACGCCACAGAGGAGGACCACCAGTTGTGGGTCCTGCCGCGCCCGGTGCCCGAGCGCGTGGTCATCAGCGACAGCTTCCTCACCCGGAACCTGGTCGCCGCCAAGGCCCGTGCCCGCCCGTACTGGGTGCTCGGCGTCGCCGCCGACCGCGCGAGGCTGTGGAGTGGCACGGGGCGGTCGCTCCACGCCCATGAGGGCGACGGCTTCCCCGCGGAGCCGGAACACCTGGAGTGGGACCCCGAACGGCTGGAGCAGATCGGCGACCACCCGAGCACCTTCAGCAACGAGGAGACCCGGCGCTTCCTGCGCTCCGTCGACACCGCGCTGGCCGCGCTGCTGGGCACGGACGCCCGACCGCTGTACCTGGTCGGGCTCCCCGACGCCGTCGGGCTGCTCAAGGAGGTCGGCACGGCCTCCGACGCCGCCGTGGCCACCGTGCTCAAGGGCGGTCTGGTCGACGCCCCCGAGCCGACCCTGCTGCAGGAACTCGCCCCCGCGAAGGAGGAGTTCGCCCGCCAGGAGACCCAGCGGGTCGGGGCGCGGCTCGAGGAGGCCCGCAGCCGCCGCACCTTCGCCGCCGGACTGGACGAGGTCTGGGAGTCGGTGTGCGAGGGCCGGGCCGAGCTGGTCGCGGTCGAGGAGGACTACCAGCGCATCGTGAAGGTCTCGGAGGGCCACCTGGTCCCGGTCGACGGCGACGGCGAACAGGCCGACGGCTTCGAGGGCGGTGTGCGCGAGGACATCGTGGACGAGGTCGTGGAGACCGCGCTCGACAAGGGCGCGGAGGTCGTCTTCCTGCCCCCGGACACCCTCGCCGAGCACGAGCGCATCGCCGCGGTACTGCGCTACTGACCCCGGCCCGGCCGCACTCCCGGGTGACGCGGGGGCGCGGCCGGACCCGGCCGCGGCGTGGTGCGCCGCGCGTCAGGAGGCCTCGACGGCCGCCTTGATGCGCTGCCCGAAGGCCGGCGCGTCCTTGCGGGCCGCGCTCAGGGCCAGCCCGACGAGCAGCTTGCCGACGCCGTGCCCCTCCAGCTCGTTGAAGATGCGCAGCCGCGTCACCCGCTCGGCGACCGGCTCCAGGTCGTAACCGCCCTGCGTCGCGGTGACCAGGTTCTTGGACTGCTCCGCCCAGCGGATCCGGTTGGGCGCGTCGAGCGCCGTGATCCGGAACTCCCGCCGGGTCTTCATCCCGGCGTCCTTGACCACGCTGGTGAAGATCGTGCCCACGGTGGTCGGACCCGCCGGGCTCTTCCTGATCTCCTGCACCCGGGGGCTGAACTCGGGGTCGTGCGTGCCTTCGGCGAGGTAGGCGAAGACCTCGCCCACGGACCGGCCGATCTCGACCACTGCCTCGAACTGTCCGCCCATCACGGCTCCTTGACGGCTCACCCCGGCGGCACGGACGCGCCGTCGCGGACGGCGCCCGCATGGCGCCTCTCCGTCACCATAGGTCCTCGCCCCGGCCCGGGCACCCGGGACGACCGCCCCGGCCCGCCTCACCCCCGCCCGCGCCGGCCTCGCGGACACCGGTCGCCGGGGCGGTGAGCACGCGGCGCGTACCGCACGTATGGAGGGTGGGCCCGGGTCCGCGGGTCCGCGTACGGATGCGGAAGTAGGGGTCTGGGTGAGGCGCACACGGCGTCACGTGCAGCGCGCGATACGGCTCGTGGCCGTCGCGGGAGTCGTCTGCGGCGGGGTGATGGTGTCCCAGGCCGGGGCGAACGCGTCACAGGACGGCGGCGGCGGCCACCGCGTCCTGGACGCCCCGGCCGACGGCGCGCAGAGCGTGGGGAGCGCGGCGGCCCTCGCCAGACAGCTGGAGAGCCGGCTCGGCGACTCCCGCACCGCCGGCAGCTGGGTGGACGCCCAGGGCCGCGCGGTGGTCGCCGTCACCGACGACGCGTCCGCGGCCGAGGTGACCCGGGCGGGCGCGCGGGCGAAGATCGTGCGCCACAGCATGCGCGAGCTGAGTTCGGCCGGTGACACGCTCCGCGAGGCACCACGGGTGGCGGGCACGGCGTGGTCGGTCGACCCGAGGACGAACACGGTGGTGGTCCTCGCGGACCGCACCGTCTCGGCCGAGGACTGGTCGCGGCTGAAGGACGTCGCCGACGGCATCGGGGACGCGGTCCGCATGGAGCGGACCACGGACACGTTCACCACCCGTACCGCCGGGGCCGCGCCCATCTTCACCCGGGGCAGCCGCTGTTCGGCCGGCTTCAACGTCACCAACGGCCCGGAGACGTTCCTGCTGACCGCGGGTCACTGCGGCCCGGTCGGCACCACCTGGTTCGGCGACAACCGGGGTGCCACCGGGGTCGGCACGACGGTCGCGAGCTCCTTTCCCGGTGCGGACTTCTCCCTGATCCGCTACGGCGACCCGGTCGGGGCCGACGACGACCGCGCGAGCGTGGTGAACCTCGGCGACGGACGGGCGGTGCGGATCAACGGGGCGGCCGAGGCACTGGTGGGACAGCAGGTCTTCCGCAGCGGCAGCACCTCGGGCCTGCACGCGGGCCGGGTCACCGGGCTGAACGCGACGGTCAACTATCCCGAGGGCCAGGTCGGCGGCCTGATCCAGACCACGGTGTGCGCCGAGCCCGGGGACAGCGGCGGCCCGCTGTTCGCCCAGAGCCTCGCCCTCGGCGTCACCTCGGGCGGCAGTGGTGACTGCACCTCCGGCGGCATCACCTTCTTCCAGCCGGTGACGACCGCGCTGGCCGCGCTGGGCGTCGGCATCCCCCGGGCCACGGACAGCGACGGCGCGACGCCGGGCGGCCAGGACTCCGGCGCGGCCCCGGCCTCCTCCGCGCCCGCCGGTACCCCGGGGACCGGCACGGGCGCCGGCGGCTCCACACCGGGCGGCCGGAACGAGCCGGACGGCCCCAACGGGCAGACGGCGCCCGCGGCCCCGGCCGCGCCGGCCGCTCCCGGGGCGCAGGGCGGGCAGAACGCCCCGGCGGTCCCCGGGGCCGCCGGTTATCCGGGCACGGCCGCCGACACCTCGGCCTTCGCCGCCATCAGCAGCGGCCGCGGCATCGGCCCCGGGGTGCTCGTCATCGCCATCAGTTTCCTGGGGCTGCTGGCCACGCTGTGGATCAGGCCCGCGAGCGGCGGAGGGGGGCACGCCTACCGCCGCCAGTGGAATTGACCACGGAACGGCAAAGCTTTCGCCCGGTGGGCGCGCGGCGACGCAGGATGGGGGCATGACGACCATTTCCCGTGCCCGTTCGTTCGACAAGGCGGCCGCCCAGTACGCGGCGAACCGCCCCTCCTACCCGGTGTCGCTGCTGGACGCCCTGGAGGAGGTCGCGGACCGGTCGCTGACCGGCGCCCGGGTGGCGGACGTCGGGGCGGGGACCGGGATCGCGACGGCGCTGCTGCACGCCCGCGGCGCCCGCGTCCTGGCCGTGGAGCCGGGGGACGGCATGTCCGCCCAGTTCCGCCGCTCGCTGCCGGACGTGCCCGTCGTGCGCGGTGAGGGCGACCGGCTGCCGCTGGCGACCGGCGTCATGGACTTCGTGACGTACGCGCAGGCCTGGCACTGGACGGACCCGGCGGCGTCGGTGCCGGAGGCGCTGCGGGTACTGCGCCCGGGCGGCGCCTTCGCGGTGTGGCGCAACGACTTCGACCGCTCGGCGCCCTGGCTGGCGGACCAGGAGGCCCGGCTGCGGGCGTACTTCGGGCACGGCGGCGGGGCCCTGGGCGGCGGTTCCAAGGACCGGGTGCCGGAGGGGCCGGAGTTCACCGTGCGCCGGGTGGCCTGGACGCGGCGGGTACCGCTGGAGGTCCACCTGGGGAGCCTCGGCAGCCACTCCGCCTTCCTCGTGCTCGGCGAGGAGCGGGCCCGGGACTTCCTCGCGGCCGAACGGGAGCGGCTGACCTCGCTCTTCCCGGACGGCACGGTCGAGGAGCCCTACGTCGTCACCTTGGCGGTCGCGCTCCGCTGAGCCCCCGCTCCCGGGACGGCGCCCGCCGGGGGCCGCCGCCGGTTGATGAGCACGACGCCGGCGATCCCGAGCGCCCCGCCGCCCAGTTCGATCCAGTGCGGGGTCTCGCCGAGCCACACGAAGGCGACGGCGACGGCGACCGGCGGGACGAGATAGAGCGCCGCGGTCGAGACGGCCAGCGTCGTACGGGCGACCGCCCAGCCCCAGATCACGAAGCCCAGCGCGGAGGGCAGCAGGCCGAGGTAGACGGCGGACCCGATGGCGGCGGCGGGCGCGTGGGCCAGCGCCGCCACCGTCCCCGGCGCGAGCGGCAGCAGCAGCGCCGTCCCGGACCACATGGCGTAGCAGGCGACCTCCAGGCCCGTGCGGCGGGCCAGCAGCGGCTTCGTGGCCACGTGGTACGTCCCCTGGACGACAGCCGCCGCGAGAACCACCAGGGCCCCCGCGGAGACCCGCGCGCCGCCGTGGGCGAAGGCGATGACGGCGGCGCCCGCGACGGCCACCAGGCTGCCGAGGACGATGCGCGCGGTCAGCGCCTCGCCGAGGAAGGCGGTGGCCAGCAGCACGCTGAACACGGGCGCGAACGCGACGAGCAGACTCGCGGTCCCGGCGGGGACGTGCACCTCGCCCCAGTTCAGCAGCACCTGGTAGGCGCTCATCCCGGTCAGCCCGCACAGCAGGATCAGCGGCAGGTCGCGCCCTCGCGGCCGCCGCACCCCCGCCAGCGGCGCCACGGCCGCCAGCGCCACCGAGGCGACCGCCAGGCGCAGGAACGACAGTCCCGCGACGCCGAGACCGTCGAGCCCGACGCGGATCGCGGGGAAGGCGGACGCCCACAGCACCACGGTGCCGGCGAGGGCCAGGAAGCGGGGGGAACTCTGCACGCCCTCCACTGTCCCCGCTAGGATTCAGAAGATCCAGTTACTCTTCCTATGCGGAACAAGAAGGTGAGCTTCATGCTCGACGTCCGCCGGCTGACCCTGCTGCGCGAGTTCTCCGTGCACCGCACCATCGCCGCCACCGCCGAGGCCCTGCACCTGACCGGCCCCGCGGTCTCGCAGCAACTGGCCGCGCTGGAGCGCGAGGCGGGCGTCGCCGTCCTGGAGAAGCACGGGCGCACGCTGCGGCTGACCCCCGCGGGCCGGCTGCTCGTGGAGCACGCCGAGGTCATCCTGGGCGATCTGGCGTCCGCCGAAGCCGCCCTGGAGGGCCTGCGCGGCGGAGGCCGGGCGCCGGTGCGCGTCGCCGCGTTCCCCTCCGCCGCCCGCGTCCTGCTGCCGAGGACCTGGGCACGGCTCGCCGCCGGGGCCGCCGCGGACGGCACCGGCCCGGCGGAACTGCGCATCGCCGAGCACGAGCCGGACGCCGCCGCCGGCGCGCTGCGCCGCCGCGAGACGGACATCGCCGTGGTCCACGCGTACAGCCTGCTGCCCCGCGACGTCCCCGCGGGGTGCGAGCGGCACCATCTGCTCGACGAGCCCGTGCTGCTGGCCCTCCCCGCGGACCTCGCGGACCGGCTGCGGCTGGCCGCCGGGGAGCCCGCCGACCTCGCCGGCCTTGCCGGGGAGAACTGGCTGATGCCCGGGCCCGAGACCTCGTGCCACGAGCTGACCCGGCGGGCCTGCGGAGCCTCCGGGTTCGTCCCCCGGCCGGTGGCGCTGGCCTCCGACTTCGCCGTGCTCACCGCGCTCGTCGGGGCCGGGGCGGGTGTCGCCCTCGTACCGCGCATGGCCCTCCCCGCCGCCCTGGACGGCGTCAGCCTGCACCCGCCGGCCCGCCCGGTGACCCGTACCGTCTCCGCCCTGCTCGCCACGGGCACCGCGGAGCAGCCGGCGCTGCGCCGGGTCCTGGAGTGTCTCGTGGCCGCCGCCGGGGAGGCGGCCTAGCGTGGGGCGCAGCCGCCGGCCCGCACCGATCGCAGGGAGTACCCGTGAAGAGCGCCCGACTGCTGGTAGACGCCTTCGGCCGGATCCAGGAGGTCGTCCACGAGGCCGTCGACGGCCTGTCGCCCGATGAACTGCACGCCCGCCTGGAGGACCGCTCCAACTCCATCGCCTGGCTGGTCTGGCACCTCACACGGATCCAGGACGACCACGTGGCCGACGCCGCCGGCAGCGAGCAGCTGTGGACCGCCGACGGCTGGGCCGACCGCTTCGACCTGGCCCTGCCGGTGTACGACACCGGGTACGGGCACGTCCGCAAAGAGGTCGACGCGGTGCGGGTGCCGACGGGCGAGCTGCTGACCGGCTACCACGACGCCGTCCACGACCACACCGTGGGCTATCTCCGCACCCTGCACGAGGCCGACTTCGAGCGTGTCGTCGACGAGAGCTGGGACCCGCCCGTGACCCTCGCCGTCCGGCTGGTCAGCGTCGTCTCCGACGACCTGCAGCACGCCGGCCAGGCCGCCTTCCTGCGCGGCCTGGTGGCCCGTCGCACGCGCTGAGCCGGACGGCCGCGGGGTCTCAGCCCTTCGCGGCGGCGGTCCGCCCGGACTCGTCGACGGCGCTGAGCGGCGAGGCCAGCGACTCCAGGCTGCGGCGCTCCGCGCGCACCCCGATGGCCGCCTCCACGCCCCCGGCGAGGATCATCAGCACGGCGCCGATGCAGAAGGCGAGCGTGGTGTCGGACGGCTTGCCGCTGCTGACCAGGCCGTTGAAGAGCAGCGGGCCGGTGATGCCGCCGAGGGCCGTGCCGACCGCGTAGAAGAACGCGATGCACAGCGCCCGGGTCTCCAGCGGGAAGATCTCGCTGACCGTGAGGTACGCGGCACTGGCACCCGCCGAGGCCAGGAAGAGCACGGCGGTCCAGCAGGCGGTCATCGTGAACGCGCTGAGCACGCCCTGCTGGAACAGCCAGGCGGTGCCCAGGAGAAGCACACCGGAGCCGATGTAGGTGCCGGAGATCATCGGTTTGCGGCCCACCGAGTCGAAGAGGTGGCCGAGCAGCAGCGGTCCCATGAAGTTGCCGACCGCGATCACGGCGAAGTAGTACCCGGTGTCGCCGTTCGGGACGTCGAAGAACGTGGTCAGGATGACGGCGTAGCCGAAGGTGACGGCGTTGTAGAGGAAGGCCTGGCCCGCGAAGAGGGAGAGGCCGAGGATCGTGCGCCGGGGGTAGGTGCGGGTCACCGTGCGGGCGATGGTGAGGAAGCCGATGTCGCCGCGCGGGGTGATGAGGATGCTGCCCTCCGGCTCCGGAAGCCGTTGCCCGGTCTGCTCGTGGACCTCGCGCTCGACGTCCGCGACGATGCCTTCGGCCTCCTCGGCCCTGCCGTGGACGAACAGCCAGCGCGGGCTCTCCGGCACATGGCGGCGGACGAGGAGGATGACCAGGCCCAGGACGACACCGATGGCGAAGGCGAGCCGCCAGCCGACGTCGGTGGCGAACAGGGCGGTGTTCAGCAGGGCAATGGAGGCGAAGGCGCCCACCGCCGCGCCGACCCAGAAGCTGCCGTTGATGATCAGGTCCACCCGGCCGCGGACCCGGGCCGGGATCAGCTCGTCGATCGCGGAATTGATGGCCGCGTACTCGCCGCCGATGCCGAAGCCGGTGAAGAAGCGGCACAGGATGAAGAACCACGCGGTCCACGAGAACGCCGTGACCGCGGTCGCCACGAGGTAGACGGCGAGGGTGACCATGAACAGCTTCTTGCGGCCGAGCCGGTCGGTCAGTCGGCCGAAGTACAGCGCTCCCAGGCACGCCCCGGCCACGTACACCGCCGCCGCGAGGGTGGTGACCTGGGCAGTGCTGATGTCGATGCCGCTGCCGGACTCCGCGAGGCGGCCGGCGATGTTGCCGACGATGGTCACCTCGAGGCCGTCGAGGATCCAGACCGTGCCGAGCCCGATCACGATGCGCCAGTGCCAGCGGGTCCAGGGCAGCCGGTCCAGCCGTGCGGGCACGTCCGTACGGATCGATCCCGGGGGATCGGCGTGCGCGGTCGACCCTGCCATGGGGCCACCTCCTGGCGTTCTGCGTACGGGGCGGGTTCCGCAGGCGCGCCTTCCCGCCGACCGGTCCGTTCATGCCAGGGGGATGGGCCGGCCGGGGCGGGCGGCGGCGCAGCCGGGGCGGGCGGCTCCGGGCCGGTTCGCGCGTCAATCCGAGGGGCGGGAGGGGAAGTTGGGGGGGGCATACAACAGCGACACCACTGGGCAGGAGTTTTCACCGAAGCCCCACGGAAACCACCCGGTCTCGCTAATCTCGCCGATCACGGAAGGCGCGGACCAGCCGAGCTGCCGGGCAGCCGGATCCCGCCCCGTCCGTCCCCGGCCCGACAGCCACGGAGCACCCCACGTGACAGCGCAAGAGCCCGACGGCCCCGACGGCCTCGACGACGATGAACTGGACGTCTTCCAGCCGCGACGCGCCGCCCCCGCCGCGCGGCACCCGTTCCCGGGCTTCGACGACGACGCGTGGACGCGGTCGGTGTCGCGTGCTCCGTTACGCGTCGCCCTCACCGCACCGGGCCGGGCGGAACCGGCTCCGCGGCGCCAGACGCGGGCGCTGCGACTGGTCGTGGGCACCGCGGTGGTGGCGGTGTGCGCCCTGGTCGCACCGGTGGTGTTCCACGACACGGCACCCGCGCCCGGCGAGGCCGCGGCCGAGCAGGCCGCGCTCGCCCAGCCGCCGGACGGCCCGGCGGCCGCGCCGGGGACGCCCACGACGGGAGCGGTGAGGGCATCGTCCTCGCCCCTGCCCTCCGCCCCGCGGATCCAGCCAGCCTCCACCCGGATCCCGGCGGTGACCACGTCCCCCGCGAACAGCCCCTCCGGTCCGTCCCACCGCACTCCCGCCGCGCCCCGGTCCGGCGGCGACGGCCCCCACGCACCCCGGGGGCACCGCCTGTCGCTGCGGTCCGTGAACTTCCCCGACCGCTTCTGGAGCGCGGCCGGGGACACCGGCCGCCTCGACGCCGTCGGCGCGTCCTCCACCCGCGCGGCACGCCGGGCCGCCACCTTCGTCCTCGTCACCGGACTGGCCGACGCGCGCTGCGCCTCCTTCGCCACGACGGACGGCCGCTACCTGCGGCACGAGGGCTTCCGCATCCGCCTCGACCGGCCGGACGGCTCCGCGCTCTTCCGCGAGGACGCGACCTTCTGCGCCCGGCCGGGCATCTGGCGGGGCACGGTCTCCTTCGCGTCGTACGACCATCCGGAGCGCCTGCTGCGGCACCGCGACTTCCGGCTGCGCCTCGACCCGTACCGGCACGACTCCTCGTACCGCGCCGACAGTTCGTTCCGGATCGCGCCGCCCTGGGCCGGCTGACGGGCCGTCGGCATAGCGCAGTGCGGCCGCGGGCGGGACGGGTTCGCCGATTCCCGCCGGGAGTGCGTGAGTTCGGTCCTAACGTGGGCGAACCAGCAGGGCCGAGGGGGGAGACAAGGGGTACCGCAGTGCCGAACCCGTCCGCCGGAGGGCCGTCACGGCGCCGCATGATCGAGCCGACGCGGGTCATCCCCGCACGCGAGTCCGCGGCCGCGGGCAGTTCCTGGGAGGAGTCCCTCGACCTCTTCCGCCCTGCCGACGGCGCCGCCCCGCCCCCGCGCGGGGGCGGCCCAGGCCCTGACACCCAGCCCCTGCCGCCCCCCGTCCGGCGCCCCGCCCCGGCACCGCCCCCGGCTCCTCCCGTCCGGCGGCCCCGCTCGTCGCGCACCGCCCGCCTGACCGGCCTCGGCGCCCTCGTCGCGGGCGCCGGCGCGGCCGGCTTCGGCCTCGCCCTCGCGCTCTTCTCCCCCGCCGCCGCCCCCGCCGTGCCGGTCACCACAGCGCCGCCCGCCGCGCGGACCGTCTCCGGCGTACTCCGGGAAGGCGACAGCGGCCCCGCCGTCAGCGACCTCCAGTCCCGCCTGCTGCGCATCCCCGACGTCTACACGGGCGGCGCGGTCGACGGCCGCTTCGACCGCCGCCTCACGGCAGCCGTCGCCCGCTTCCAGGTCTGGTACGGCATCCGCGGCGACGAGAGCGGCGAATACGGCGACGTCACCCGCCACGACCTCGAGTCCCGCACCCCCTGAGCCCACGAAGCACCGGACCGGCCCGGCCGCCCGCCCCGACAACCCGTGGTTCGCTCCGGCTCACGATCAGCGGCGTGCGAGCATCCCGCACCGTCACCGCACCGCGCATGCCGGACAGACTCCCGAGCGCCCCTGCCGCCCGACCGACCCCACCACCGGACGAAACCCGTCGGGCATCCCCCGAAAGGGCACGACAGCCCGGCAGCCGGGAGCAGTCCGCGACGACGGGTCCCGCCCCGCGCGCGGCACGCGCGTCGCGGTGGCCCGGTGTGATCGGGCGGCCTACCGTTTGACGATGGGATGGGCGCGTCGGAGCGGACTGGAGTGGCTGCGGGCCCGCGATCCGGGGCTGGCGGCGGTGCGGCGCTCGGCACGGGTGACCGTGGTGGCCTGCACGGGCTTCTATGCGGCGCGGTACGGGCTGGGCGACCGGACGGTGGCCATCTACGCCCTGTTCGGCGCCGTCGCGGCGGGCGGCCTGTCCTCGGTTCCCGGGACGCCGCGCGAGCGGGCGCGCACCCTGCTGGCGGCGCTGCCGGTCGGCATGGCGCTGGTGGCCCTGGGCACGGTGCTGGCCGCGCACGCCTGGACCGCGGCCCTGGGGATGCTGGTCGTCGGCTTCCTCGTCTCGTTCAGCGGGGTCGGCGGCCCGAAGCTGGTGGGCCTCGCCAACGGGCTGCAACTGTTCTACATCCTTCCGTGCTTCCCGCCGTACGCGCCGTCGACGCTCGGACACCGGCTGGCAGGCCTGGTGGCCGGGATCGTGCTGACCTGCGTCGCGGAGGTATTCCTGTGGCCCGCGCCGTGCCCGGGCCGGTACGAGCACCGGCTCGCGCGGGCGGCGCGGACGGCCGCCGACGCACTGTACGGGCTGGCGGCGGACCCGCCCCGCCGCCGGGACCCGGACGCCCTGCTGAAGGCATCGCAGCAACTGCGGATGAGCCACGTGCCGACCGACGAGCGCCCCGCGTCGGCGTCCGCACGCGACCGTGCGCTGTCCGAGGCCGCCTCGCAGATGCGGCACCTGCTCGCGCAGACGCGGCAACTGACGGAGTCGGCCGACGAGGGGGCGCCCCCGCCCGAACCGGCCGCCATGGGACTGCTGCTGACCTCGGCGGCGGCCTGCGAGGACGTGGACCGCGCGCTGACCGGCCGGGCCCCGCCGCCCATGCAGGCCGTCTGCGGTGCCGCGGCGAGCGCCTTCGAGTCGCACCGCGTACGACCGCGCGGGACGGGCACGGACTCCGCCACGATGGTGCGCAACGGCGCGCTCGCCCTGGACATCACGCACACGGCGGACTCCGTCGTCACGGCGGTCCGGATCGCGCTCGGCGCCCGCATCCCCCCGGACAGCACGCCGCCCGGGGCCCGGCCCGGGGCCTTCTGGTACGCCGGGCGCCCCACGGCGGAGCTGTACTACCACCGGCTGCGTGCCCATCTCACGCCGCGGTCGGTGTACTTCCAGAACGCGGTGCGCATCGCCCTGGCCCTCGCGGCGGTCCGGCTGGTCGTCGGCGCGCTCGGCCTGGAGCACGGCTTCTGGGCGCTGCTCACCACGCTCACCGTGATGCGCACCAGCGCCGTGGACACCCGTACCGCGCTGTGGCCCGCGCTGCGCGGAACGCTCGCAGGCGCCGTGATCGCCGCCGGGATCCTGTACGTCGCGGCCGGGACGCCGCTGGTGTACGCCGCGCTGCTGCCGCCGTGCATGCTGCTGGCCTTCGCGGCGGGCTCGGTGCTCGGGCCCGGCTGGGGCCAGGCGTTCTTCACACTGACCGTGGCGGCCGCGTTCACCCAGATCGCCCGCAGCGGGCCCGAACTGGCAGCCGCCCGCGTGCTGGACGTACTCACCGGGGCCGTCACGGGTGCCGTCGTCGGCCTGCTCGCCTGGCCGCACGGCGGAACCGGCGAACTGCGGCGCGCCTGCGCGCGCGTCCTCGATCAAGGCTCCCGCGCGGTCGCCGACATCACCGAGACCATCACCGAGGGCGCGCGGGCCACCGACTCGCTGCCGCGGGTCCGGCTCGCCCAGCTGATCTTCGAGGCGACCTACGCCCAGTACGCCACCGAACGGCACGGTCCCCGGCAGGCGTCGTCCGGGGACACCGACTTCCAGGTGATCATGCTGGCCGGGAACCGCGTCATCACGATGGGGCAGATCCTGCTGGACAACTGCCCACCGGGCGCGCTGTCCGCCTGGCCGCTGAGCGCCGCGCACCTGCGCGACGCCGCCCATCACCTGCGGGGCATGGCGCTGCCGTTCAGCTACGACCTGCGCCTGGGCCGCGAGCGCCGCTCCCCCGGGGACCCGGAGCCCGGCGAGGTGCCGACCGACCGCACGGTCATCCACGACGTCTGCACGGCCTCGGCGGGCCGGGCCCCTGACCCGCTGCTGTACTACGCCGTCGACGCCGCCATCTGGCTGGCCAGTCTCCAGGCCGCGATCACCGCGGCCCGCCCGGCGCCCGCCGCTCCCGACTGAGCGCGCTCGGCAGTTCGGCGAGCAGGTCCGGGTTGACGACGGCGAGGATCGCCGCGACGTCCTCGCGGGAGGCGGCAGGCCACAGGACCGCGCGGGCGGCCCGGTACTTGGCGGCGAGGCGTTCGCGCGTGGCGGGGTCGAGGCGGGCGGCGCGGTCCGCCCGGCTGTTGTGGGCGTTGTCGGCGATCTTGACCAGCGTCGCGTCCCGGCTGCCGGTGATCGTGCGCAGCTTGTCCTCGTAGGCGACGCCCGGCTGGTTGGTGACCTGCTCGACGACGGCGACGACGCGGTCGGGAACCCCCACGGCACGCAGCCGCCCGGCGGTCCATGACGTGTCCTCGATGACGTCGTGCAGCAGACCGGCCATCTGCAGCTCGGGCCCGAAGGGCGCGAGCCCCGCGGCGACGGC
The DNA here is from genome assembly GCF_033793585.1 of Streptomyces sp. MI02-7b. Taxonomy (NCBI): domain Bacteria; kingdom Bacillati; phylum Actinomycetota; class Actinomycetes; order Kitasatosporales; family Streptomycetaceae; genus Streptomyces; species Streptomyces sp. MI02-7b. Next base: position 115,137 of record NZ_JARAWX010000008.1, read on the forward strand.
ACGGACGTGCTCGACGTACGCCACGCCGATGCGATCGGTCTGGCCCTCGTGCGCGCTGCTCGCCAGCGCGTCGGCGTCCTCGACGCTGTTCACCCTCACGGCACCCCATCCTCCGGGGCGCCGCCCGGCCCGTCCAGCGCCTGCGGCGAACGCCCGTCGGGCGGCGCGGCCGTGCGCGACCGGGGTGAACCGGCGCCGGCCGGCGCCTTGGCGCCCGGGACCGCACCGGCGCCGCCGGGCGCGGCAGCGGTGAGCGGCCGTCCCCAGGCTCCACGGACCGCGCGATCACCCCCCGGGGGGGCGAACGCTCGTCCGCCCCTCCCGCGGATACGCGTGCCAGAACGCACGGACAGGGCCCTCCCCCGACCGGCCTCCAAGGCCGCGCCCCGCGGCCCCCAGGAGCCACCGACGACGCGATCAGCATTCGCGGCGGAACGTCGCCGGAGCACCCGGCGGCCGACGCGGGCGCCGGACCGGGACATGCGCCCGCACCCCGCCGAGAGCCCGGCTCGCCCAGTCGCCTCACGGGGCGGGCCTGGCCCGCCCGCAACCGGCGCGGCCCGGCCCGGCCCGCCGCGGCAACGGCCCGCGCGGACGCCGGAACCCCGTGCCGCGCTCGACCCCATGAGACAACCGGCCCCGACGCGCGCGAGCCGGGCGGGTGGCCCGAAAGCGCGGACCGCCCGCCCGGCCCCACCGGGGACCCGCCACGCCCCGCCGCTAGAGCAGTCCCTCCGCGACCGGCCCGAGGGAGAGGACCGGCAGGAAGTTGAGCAGCGCCAGGACGAGTGCGGCGCCGGTGGCGAGGACGACGAAGTTGACGCCGTAGGGCCGCAGGGTGCCGACCGTGACCACGCCGGGGCGCTGCCGGGCGAGGCGCCCGGCGAGGGCGAGCACGAACACGATCGGCAGGTAGCGGCCGATCAGCATGGCGGCCACCATGAGCAGGTTGTGGAAGTCGGTGGCCCCGTTGAACCCGGCCATCGCGCTGCCGTTGCTCGCCGTGTTGCTCGTGTACGCGTAGATCAGTTCGCTGAGCCCGTGCGGTCCCGCGTTGCCCATCGACGCGCGGCTCTCGGGCAGGGCGACCGCGATCGCGGAGCAGACGAGGATCGCGGTGGGCGCGACCAGGGCGTAGAGCACGACGTGCCGCATCTCGCCGAAGCCGATCCGCTTGCGCAGGTACTCGGGTGTGCGGCCGACCATGAGCCCGCCGATGAAGACCGCGACCAGGACCGCCATGAGCAGGCCGTACAGCCCGCTGCCGGTGCCGCCGGGCGCGATCTCGCCGAGCATCATGCCCGCGAGGAGCACGCCTCCGCCGAGGCTGGAGAAGCTGTCGTACGAGGCGTTGGCCGCGCCGTCGGCCGACGCGGTGGCCGAGACGCCGAACAGGGTGCTCGCCGGGACGCCGAAGCGGGTCTCGGTGCCCTCGGTCTGGCCGCCGACGGCCGCCGTCACGGTCCCGGTGTGCATGCTCTGCGCCAGGTTGCCCGCCACCAGCAGCAGGCCGAACAGGACGCCCACGACCGTGAGCAGGGTCCAGCTCTGGCGCAGGCTGCCGGCCATCCGGCCGTAGGTGCGGATGAGCGCGGTCGGGATCAGCAGCATGAGCACGATCTCGACGGTGTTGGTCCAGGCGGAGGGGTTCTCCAGGGGGTGGGCGCTGTTGGCGTTGAAGAAGCCGCCGCCGTCGCCCGACAAGAGTTTGATCGGCTCCCAGGAGCCGACCGGGCCCGCCAACTGGTCGGCGCCCGACAGGTGCTGCGGCACGCCGAACGCCATGAGCAGCAGCCCGGAGACGACGGCCAGCGGCAGGAACACCCGGAGGACCGAGCGGATCAGGTCCACCCAGAAGTTGCCCAGTTCGTCGGCGCCGTGCCGGACCAGGCCGCGGACCAGCGCGAGGGCCGCGCAGATGCCGACGGCGCCGGAGGCGAAGGCCTGGGTGCCCAGGCCCGCCATCACGGCGAGGTGACCGGTGGTGGACTCGCCGGCGTAGTTCTGCCAGCTGGTGTTGGTGGTGAAGCTGACCGCGGTGTGCAGGGCGAGCGGCCAGGGCATGCCGTCCCGGCCGAGCGACCACGGCAGCCGGTCCTGGAAGGTGAAGAGCGCGAAGAGGGCGGCGATGCTCGCGGCGGAGAAGGCCAGGAGCGCGAACAGGTAGTGCCGCCAGTTCTGTTCGCGGTCGGGATCGATGCCGCACACGCGGTACAGCAGCCGTTCGGGGGCGAGGTGGCGCCCGCCGTCGAGGGCGCGGGCGAGGTAGTCGCCGAGCGGTACGTGCAGGCCCACGACGACGGCGATGACGAGGGTGGCCTGAAGCCAGCCGCAGACGGTCATGCTCAGGCTCCCTGGAGCGGACGGGCGCGGTCGAGCGCGTTGTTGAGTGCGACGACGTCGACGGCCGGCTCACCGAGCACGCCGAGCGCGCGGCCCGTGGTGAACCGGGCGACGAGGGCGCGGACGCTGCTCTCGGGCAGGCCGCGCTCGCGGGCGACACGGGGGGCCTGGAGGCGCGCGTAGGCGGGGCTGATGTCCGGGTCGAGGCCGCTGCCACTGGCGGTGACGGCGTCCGCGGGCACCACGGGGCGGGCCGGGGCGTCGCCGCGTACGGGGACGACGACGGCCTGGGACCAGTCCGCGTCCGGGGCGGCGCACACGACGGCCACACCCTCGTACGAGGCGGCGAACGGCCGTGCGGGGCACGGCTGGTTGAGGCTGACCACGCGTTCCACGGCACCGGTGGTGCCGCCCGCGCGGAAGACGCCGAGCACAGCGCCGACGCCGTCGGCGGTGCAGTAGGGGCGCGAGCCGTCGACGTGCTCCAGCTCGCCGACCGCCTTGCTGCGCGTGCAGACCTGGGTGAGCAGGCTCGGCTTGTCCGGGGTGTCCACGACGCTCTCGGGGCCGAGGTTGCCGGCCGCCGAGGCGGCCGGGTCGTAGCCGGCGCCGGCGTTGGAGGGCCGGGACTGGAAGTAGCCGGGCAGCGGGCGGCCCTTGGTGTCGGTGTACGACCTGCCGAGGGCGGTGCCGTGGGCGGTGTGGCGTAGCCCTGGCAGCTGTCCGAGCGCGGTCATGCCGAGCGGGTAGGCCAGGCCGACGAGCAGGGTGAGCGCCACGACGACCCGCACGGCGGCCAGGTGGTGGGCCGCCCAGTGCGGGAGGCGGGTGAGGGCAGGCATGGTCAGATCCCGGGGACGAACTGGACGAGGGCGAGGTCGATCAGCTTGATGGCGAGGAAGGGGACGACGACGCCGCCGAGGCCGTACACCCACAGGTTGCGGGTGAGCAGGGCGGACGCCGAGGACGGCCGGTAGCGCACGCCGCGCAGGGCGAGCGGGATGAGCGCGACGATGACGACGGCGTTGAAGACGACGGCGGACAGGATCGCGGAGGCCGGCGAGTGCAGCCGCATGATGTTGACGGCGTCGAGGGCGGGGTAGACCCCGCCGAACATGGCCGGGAGGATCGCGAAGTACTTGGCGATGTCGTTGGCGATCGAGAAGGCCGTCAGCGCCCCGCGCGTGATGAGGAGTTGCTTGCCGATCTCGACGATCTCCACGATCTTCGTGGGGTCGGAGTCGAGGTCGACCATGTTGCCGGCCTCCTTGGCGGCCGAGGTGCCGGTGTTCATCGCCACGCCGACGTCCGCCTGCGCCAGCGCCGGGGCGTCGTTGGTGCCGTCACCGGTCATCGCGACCAGGTTGCCGCCTTCCTGCTCGCGCTTGATCAGGGCGAGTTTGTCCTCGGGGGTGGCCTCGGCGAGGAAGTCGTCCACCCCCGCCTCCTCGGCGATGGCGCGGGCCGTCACCGGGTTGTCGCCGGTGATCATGACGGTGCGGATGCCCATGCGGCGCATCTCGTCGAAGCGTTCGCGCAGGCCGGGCTTGACGACGTCCTTGAGGTGGATGACACCGAGCACCCGGGCGGGGCCGTCGGCCCGGCGTTCGGCCACCGCCAGCGGGGTGCCGCCGGAGGCCGACACCTGCTCGACGTACACGTCCAGGCCGGCCGGCACCGTGCCGCCGCTGTCGCGCACCCATCCGGCGACCGCCGACGCGGCGCCCTTGCGCAACTGGCGCCCGCCCCGGGGCAGGTCGACCCCGGACATGCGGGTGACGGCACTGAACGGCACCCACTCGGCGTCGGGCAGATCGAGTTCGTCGGCCCTGTGGTGGTTCAGCGTGAAGTGCTCACGGGCGTGGGTGACGATCGACCGGCCCTCCGGGGTCTCGTCGGCGAGGCTGGACAGCAGGGCGGCCTGGGCGAGCTGCTCCGGCTCGACGCCTCCGATCGGCAGGAACCCGCTCGCCTGCCGGTTGCCGTAGGTGATGGTGCCGGTCTTGTCGAGCAGCAGGGTGTTCACGTCGCCCGCCGCCTCCACGGCGCGTCCCGACGAGGCGAGCACGTTGCGCTGCACCAGACGGTCCATGCCCGCGATGCCGATCGCCGACAGCAGGGCCCCGATGGTGGTCGGGATGAGGCAGACCAGCAGGGAGACCAGGACGATCCCGGTGACGCCGTCGGCGGTCAGCGCGGTGCTGTCGGGAGCGGCGCCGGTGATGCCCTTGGAGAAGATCGCCATGGGCTGGAGCGTCACGACGGCGATCAGGAAGACGAAGGTCAGCATGACCAGGAGCAGGTTGAGGGCCAGCTCGTTGGGGGTCTTCTGCCGGTTGGCGCCCTCGACCAGGGCGATCATCCGGTCCAGGAAGCTCTCTCCGGGTTCCTGGGTGATGCGTACGACGATGCGGTCGGACAGCACCTTGGTACCGCCGGTCACGGCGGAGCGGTCGCCGCCGGACTCGCGGATGACGGGTGCGGACTCCCCGGTGATCGCGGACTCGTCGACGCTGGCGACGCCCTCGACGACGTCGCCGTCCCCGGGGACCAGTTCGCCGGCCGCCACGACCACCCTGTCGCCGCGGCGCAGGGCGATCGCGGGGACGGTCTTCTCCCCCGTCGCCGTCAGGCGGCGGGCGGTGGTCTGCCTGCGGGTGCGGCGCAGGGAGTCGGCCTGCGCCTTGCCGCGGCTCTCGGCCACGGCCTCGGCGAGGTTGCCGAAGACGACGGTGAGCCAGAGCCACGCGGTGATCAGCCACGCGAAGAGCGAGGAGTGGGCGACCGCGAGCCCGGTGGTGAGGGCCGCGCCGATCTCGGTGACGAACATGACCGGGTTGCGGAACAGCGTGACCGGGTTGAGCTTGCGCAGCGCCTCCGGCAGGGCGAGCCACAGCTGCCGGGGATCGAGCAGCCCGCCGCCGACACGGCGGCCGTGGTCGGGACCGGGCGGTTCCGCCGCGCTCTGCGCGGCCGGTCTGACGGGGGCTGGGGCGGTGGTCATCTGAGCTGCTCCGAGGAAAATCGAACCATGGTGCCGAAACGGCATGGCACCTCCGGGCAGGGCAACGCGGGGACGGCACCTGCCCGGAGGGCGAATGAGGGGCCCCAGGGGGCCGGGCTACTGCGGACGTGTCAGCGGATCCACAGACACAGGGCGTCGACGAGGGCGAACGCGCCGGTCACCCGCAGGACGCCCATGATCTGGGAGCCGAATCGGTCGGGCGACGCGTCGGGGTCGTCCTTGACGGCGGGGGCGGCGAACCGGGGGTCCACCGTGAGCGCGGTGACACCGAGCGGCCGGGCCATCGAGCGCAGCGCGGACTCCGACAGGTCGATCCATTCCTGTTCCGCGCCGAGGGTCGCGGTGAGGCGTTCCGGTGTGGTGAAGGCGACCGCGGTGCGGTCGCCCAGCGGCGTGCGGAACATGCGCGCGACGGGGCCGACCGGTCCCGGCCGGACGGGGACGCAGAGCGTTCCACCGGCTCCGGCCGGGACGGGTTCGCAAGGCTCGGGATCGTCCTCGGACGCGGGCTCGGTCATGGATTCCTCCAGGAGGGGCGGCAGGACCCCGGTCCGGGCACGTCGGACCGGGGCGCACCAGGACGCTATTCCCGGGGCACGGGGGGTGACGGCCCTCCCTGACGGGACGTTGACGGCACCCGGGGAAATGTTGACGCCCGGGCCGCGGGCGGATCAGGGGTGCGTCAGGCCCCGGGACCGCGGCGTCAGGATCGCGACAACGGCCGTCGCGGGCCGGCGGCACGGCGTTTGCATGGAGCCATGCGTGAGTCCCGCGAAGACCGTGTCGTGGTCGGTGTCAGCGGATCCCTGGGCAGCCTGGCGGCACTCCACCGGGCCGTCGAGGAGGCCCGCCGCCGGTCGGCGGCCCTGACGGTGGTGATCGCCTGGGAGACCGTGGGCGTCGACTTCGGCTCCAGCAGGCCGCCGTCGCCTCCCCTGCTCGACCGCTGGCATTCCCTGGCCCGACGGCAGTTGTTCGCCGCCCTGGACACGGCCTTCGGCGGCAGCATCCCGCTGGACCCGCCGCTGCGCCCCGTCATCGCCCTCGGTCTGCCCGGCCCCACGCTGGTGCGGGTGGCCGACCAGGAGTCCGACCTGCTCGTGGTGGGCACCGGTTCGCACGGGCCGCTGCGCCGCCTGCTGTCGCCGTCGGTGGCCCGGCACTGCCTGGACCACGCCCGGTGCCCCGTCCTCGCCGTGCCGCCGCCGCCCCTGATGTCGGAGCTCGTCGAGGCGCGGCGCCGCGGGTCACGGGCGCGACTCGGCCTCGGACGCCGTCCGCACGGCTCGATCACCCTGTGAGCCCGGCCTCCTCCAGGTCCAGGGCCCGCTGGACGGCTCGCCGGGTGGCGTCGCTCACCTGGCCGGACTCGTACAGCCGCCGCAGTTCGCCGTTCTGCACGCCGATCAGGGTCCGGCGCAGGTCCCGGTGGGCGGTGACGGCCTCGGCGGAGACGGCGGCGCGGTCCGCCCCGGGGCTCTCGTCCGCTTCGTCCAGTCCGGCCTCCAGATGGCGGCGCAGCTGGACGACGACCGACGCCGGAGCGGCCTCGAGGTCGTCGAGCTGGTCGAGGTAGCGCAGCCCCGCACGCGACAGCGCGTCCCGTGCCCGGGCCTCCTCGCGGGCGGTGTGCTCCGGTTCCAGGGCGATGCCCGAGCGCCGTACCACCGGGGCCAGGGTGAAGCCCTGGACGACGACGGTCAGCACCACCACGCCGGTCGTCAGGGTGAGCACGAGCGAGCGGTGCGGCAGCGGTGCCCCGGCGGAGGTCAGTTCGGGCACCGACAGCGCGGCGGCCAGCGGCATGACCCCGCGCGTACCGGCCCACGAGGTGACCAGCGGCACCCACCAGGACACCGGGCCGTCCTTGCGGCGGTGCTGCATGACGGCCGAGAGCGGGAAGACCCACACGAGCCGTACCACGACGACCGTGGCGGCCACCGCGAGGACGCCGGTCAGCAGCGGCAGGCCCCGCTCCGACGGGTCGAGTTCGCGCACGAGCGTGGGCAGCTGGAGGCCGATGAGCGCGAACACGACGTTCTCCAGGAGGAAGACGACGGTGGCGTAGACGGCGTGGATCTGCAGCCGTATCGGCGCGTTCGTGATCCGGTGCCCGGTGCTGCCCAGCACCACGCCGGCCAGCACGACCGCCGTGACCCCTGAGGTGTGCAGGTCCTCGGCGAGCACGTAGACGCCGTACGGCGTGACCAGCGCGACCACCGTCTCCAGCACCGGGTCCTCGGTGCGCCGGCGGATCAGCGTGACGAGTCCGGCGACGGCGGCGCCGACCAGCGCGCCGCCGCCGCCCAGTTCGAGGAACCGGCCCGCCGCGGCGGGCGTGAGCAGCGAGCCCGAGGCGACCGCCGCGCCGACGGCGACCTTGAACAGCACCAGGCTGGTGGCGTCGTTGAAGAGGCTCTCCGACTGCACCAGTACCTTCACCCGGGGCGGCAGCGACAGCCGGCGCCCGAGGGCGGTCACGGCGACCGGGTCGGTGCTGGCGAGGACCGCGCCCAGCACCAGGGCCATCGGCCCGCCGAGCGGCGTCACGGAGGCCGCCACGGCCGCGACGGCCGCGGCCGAGGTCACCACGAGCCCAAAGGCGAGGACCGTGACCGGGCGCCACACGCGGCGCAGTTCCCGCCAGGAGATCTCCTCGGCGGAGGCGTACAGCAGCGGGGGCAGCACGACGACACTGATCACCTCGGGCGCGACGTGCACCGCGGGCACCCACGGCAGCAGTCCCACCAGCAGCCCCGCCACGACCAGGAGCGAGGGCGCGGGAACCCGCCAGTGCCGGGCGCCGGTGGCGACGGCGGTCGCCAGGGCCACCAGCAGGAGAACGGCGGTCAGGACGGTCATGTGAGGGTCCCCACGGGAAGGAGTTGCTGCGGCTGCTGCGCACTTACCGCCGACCAGACTTCCCGGCACACCGCGGTCGAATCTACCCGGCCCGGGCGCCCGTCCGGACCGCGGGGGGAGGCGGGGCGTTAAGAAAGCGTCAGGATTGCGCGTCAGCCGTATGGAGCGCGTCAACGCCGGGCCCCGGCGGTCCGCGGGACCCTCCGCCCGGCGGCTCGTCCCCCGGCACGGCGCGGCCGCTCCCCCGCGCGCCCCCGAATCCCGCTCCCACCTGCGGAGTTGATCACGTGCGGGGCGACGGCGGCCTCCGGCGCCGCGCCGCCCCGGGCCACCGCGGGCCCGCGGGCCGCGGCAGTGGCCGGGGCGGCGCGGTGCCGTCGCGCCGCCGTGCCGTGCGCGGACGGCCCCTGCCGGGCTGCGTACGCTGACCTGGCCGTCCGCCGACGGCGGAATCTTGACTGTTGTCGACGGGAGTGCAACGTGGCCATGTCCGCTCATCCGAGTCGGCTGCGCGCGTGGATGCTGGAGGGCCTGTCCGACATGGCCCGGCACCAGCAGGGCGGGCAGCCGGCGCCCGAGAGCGCCCACCGCGGACAGCGGTGGTGGCGGGTCATGTGCCTGACGGGTGTCGACTACTTCTCCACCCTGGGCTACCAGCCGGGCATCGCGGCGCTCGCCGCCGGCCTGCTGTCGCCGGTCGCCACGATCGTCCTGGTGATCGTGACCCTGGCGGGCGCCCTGCCGGTGTACCGGCGGGTGGCGGAGGAGAGCCCGCACGGCGAGGGTTCGATCGCGATGCTGGAGCGGCTGCTGTCGTTCTGGCAGGGCAAGCTCTTCGTGCTGACGCTGCTGGGCTTCGCGGCCACGGACTTCCTGATCACCATCACGCTGTCGGCGGCGGACGCCTCCACCCACCTGGTGGAGAACCCGCACCTGACGAGCGTGCTGCACGGCCACGAGATGATCATCACCTTGTTCCTGGTGGCGCTGCTCGGGGCGGTGTTCCTCAAGGGCTTCCTGGAGGCGATCGGCGTCGCGGTGGCCCTGGTCGGGCTCTACCTGGCGCTGAACGTGGTGGTGGTCGTCGTCGGTCTGTGGCACGTGGCGACCGCCTCGCACGTCGTCACCGACTGGTCCACCGCGCTGACCGCCCAGCACGGCAACGTGCTGGCGATGGTGGGCGTGGCCCTGCTGGTCTTCCCCAAACTGGCCCTCGGCCTGTCCGGCTTCGAGACCGGCGTCGCGGTCATGCCCCATGTGCAGGGCGACGCCAGTGACACGGAGGAGAACCCCACCGGTCGGATCCGCGGGACGAAGAAGCTGCTCACCACGGCCGCGGTCATCATGAGCTGCTTCCTCATCGCCACCAGCTTCATCACCACGCTCCTCATCCCCGCCCAGGAGTTCGAGTCCGGCGGCCAGGCCAACGGCCGCGCCCTGGCCTACCTGGCGCACGAGTACCTGGGCAACGCCTTCGGCACCGTCTACGACGTGTCCACCATCTGCATCCTGTGGTTCGCCGGCGCCTCGGCCATGGCGGGTCTGCTCAACCTGATGCCGCGCTACCTGCCCCGCTACGGAATGGCCCCGCACTGGGCGCGCGCGGTACGCCCCATGGTGCTGGTCTTCACGCTGGTGGCCTTCCTGGTCACCTGGATCTTCGACGCCGACGTCGACGCACAGGGCGGCGCCTACGCCACCGGTGTACTGGTGCTGATCAGCTCCGCGGCCATCGCCGTGACGATCGCCGCCCGCAAGGCCCGCCAGCGCGCCTGGACCGTGGCGTTCGCCGTGATCTCGGCGGTCTTCCTCTACACGACCGTCGTCAACGTCATCGAGCGCCCGGACGGTGTGAAGATCGGTGCCTGCTTCATCGCCGGCATCATCCTCATCTCCCTGCTGTCCCGGCTGGCCCGCGCCTTCGAACTCCGGGTCACCAGCGTGACGCTGGACGACATGGCCGAGCGCTTCGTCCGCGACATGTCCCACCGCAGGATCCGCTTCATCGCCAACGAGCCGGACCGCCGGGACGTGGCGGAGTACCGCGACAAGATCCAGCAGATCCGCGCCGACAACGACATCCCCGCGGAGGACGACTTCGTCTTCGTCGAGGTCACGGTCCTGGACCCCTCGGAGTTCGAGTCCGGCCTCACCGTGCGCGGCGCGGTGCTCCACGAGCGCTACCGGGTCCTGACGCTGGAGTCGTCCTCGATCCCCAACGCGCTGGCCGCCCTGCTCCTGCACGTGCGCGACGCCAGCGGGCAGCGGCCGCACATCTACTTCGAGTGGACCGAGGGCACCCCCTTCGCGAACTTCCTGCGCTTCTTCCTGTTCGGGCAGGGTGAGGTGGCTCCTGTCACCCGCGAGGTGCTCCGCGAGGCGGAGCCGGACCGCAACCGCCGCCCCCGCGTGCACGTCGGCTGACCCGGCCGCCAGGCCGCCCGGCCGCCGGGCCGTCAGGACCGCGCCAGGATCCCGCGGCCACCCGTCAGGAGCCCGTCAACCCCGCTCCAGGCGGCAGGCGCACGCTCCTACGGTCGGCCGCATGAAGCGGACCACCACCGGGTACGCCGACCGCCGCTGGACCGCGCACGCACGGTCCGCGGTGGGCTGGGCGCTGGGCTTCCTGACCCTCGCCCTGGCCCTCGACACGGCGGCGGGCACGCTCGACGCCGCGCGCGCCGGACTCTGGGCGGGCCTGGCGGCCCTGGTCCTGGCGGTGCTGCTGCCGCCGCGTGTGACGGCGGACGAGGGCACGCTCTCGGTACGCGGCCTGCTGCGGACCCGCACGGTACGCACGGACGCCCTGGTCGCGGTGGGCCGGCACCAGGGCCCCGGGGCGCAGCTGCTGCTGTACGACGCCTTCGGCCGGCACGTGGAGGTCGATCCGCGCACGCTGATCGCCGACCCGCTGCTGTGGCACCTGTTGGAGACCGGCGCCCACCGCTCCCGCGAGCTCGGCGTCCTGCGCCACGGCTGCGAGGTGCTGGCCCACCTGGGCGACCGCGTCGACGGCCCGCGGGCCCGGGCGGTGTTCCGCGTGTCGGGGATGCGGTAGGACGCGGCGGGTCAGCCGAGGCCCGGCACGAACTGGACGACGGCCATGTCGATCAGCTTGATGCCGAGGAACGGCAGCACGAGCCCGCCCACTCCGTACACCAGCAGGTTGCGCCGCAGCAGCTCGCCCGCGGAAGCGGGCGTGTAGCGGACGCCGCGCAGGGCCAGCGGGATCAGCACCACGATGATCAGGGCGTTGAAGACGATCGCCGAGACGATCGCCGACTGCGGGCTGTGCAGCCGCATGATGTTGAGCTTGTCCAGGCCCGGGTAGGCACCGGCGAACATCGCCGGGATGATCGCGAAGTACTTCGCCACGTCGTTGACGATGGAGAAGGTCGTCAGCGCGCCACGGGTGATCAGCAACTGCTTGCCGACCTCCACGATCTCGATCAGCTTGGTCGGGTTGGAGTCCAGGTCCACCATGTTCCCGGCCTCCTTGGCGGCCGAGGTACCGGTGTTCATCGCCACGCCGACATCGGCCTGCGCCAGCGCCGGGGCGTCGTTGGTGCCGTCACCGGTCATCGCGACCAGGTTGCCGCCTTCCTGCTCGCGCCTGATCAGGGCGAGTTTGTCCTCGGGCGTCGCCTCCGCGAGGAAGTCGTCCACACCCGCCTCCTGCGCGATCGCCCGGGCCGTCAGCGGGTTGTCACCGGTGACCATCACCGTGCGGATACCCATCCGCCGCAGCTCGGCGAAGCGTTCGCGGATGCCGTTCTTCACCACGTCCTTGAGGTGGATCACGCCGAGGACCCGCGCCTCGTGCCCGTCGTCGAGCGCGACCAGGAGCGGGGTACCGCCGGAGGCGCCGATACGGTCCACGATCGACGCGACCTCCTCGGGCACCTGCCCGCCGCGCCCCGTGACCCACGCGGCCACGGTCGCCGCGGCGCCCTTGCGCACGGAGACTCCGGCGCCGTCCTCCCAGCGCAGGTCCACCCCGCTCATGCGGCTGCGGGCGGAGAACGGCACGAAGCGGGTCTGTCCCAGCTCACCGGCGGCCGGGGCGCGCAGCCCGTGGCGCTCCTTGGCCAGGACGACGACCGACCGGCCCTCGGGGGTCTCGTCGGCGAGGCTGGACACCTGGGCGGCCTGGGCGAGTTGCATCTCGTCCACGCCGGACAGCGGGACGAACGCGGCGGCGCGGCGGTTGCCGAAGGTGATGGTGCCGGTCTTGTCCAGCAGCAGGACCGAGACGTCGCCCGCCGCCTCGACCGCGCGCCCGGACATCGCCAGCACGTTGCGCTGCACCAGACGGTCCATGCCCGCGATGCCGATCGCCGACAGCAGCGCCCCGATGGTGGTGGGAATCAGCGTGACCAGCAGGGCCACCAGGACGACCGTGCCCTGGGCGGCGCCGGCGTAGGAGGCCATCGGTGCCAGCGTGACGACGACGAGGATGAAGACGACGGTCAGCGACGCCAGCAGGATGTTCAGCGCGACCTCGTTGGGCGTCTTCTGCCGTGAGGCGCCCTCGACCAGGGCGATCATCCGGTCCAGGAAGGTCCTGCCGGAGCGTGACGTGATGCGCACGACGATCCGGTCCGAGAGCACCTTCGTACCGCCGGTGACTCCGGAGCGGTCGCCGCCCGCCTCGCGGATGACCGGTGCCGACTCCCCCGTGATCGCCGACTCGTCGACGGCCGCGATGCCCTCGACGACCTCCCCGTCGCCGGGGATGGTCCCGCCCGTCTCGACGACCACCACGTCGAACCGCCGCAGTTCGCCGGCCGGGACGGTCTCCTCCGTGAACTCCCGGCCGTACGGGCGCCATCCGCGCAGCCGCCGGGCCACCGTGCCGGTCCGGGCCCGGCGCAGGCTCTCCGCCTGCGCCTTGCCGCGCCCTTCCGCGACGGCCTCGGCGAGGTTGGCGAAGACGACCGTCAGCCACAGCCAGACGGTGATCACCCAGGCGAAGACCCCGGGGTGCAGCAGCGCCGACAGCGTCGTGAGCAGCGCGCCGGCCTCGACGACGAACAGAACCGGCTTTCGCGCCATGCCGCGCGGGTCGAGCTTGCGCAGTGCCTCCGGGAAGGCGGTCCACAGCTGCTGGGGGTCGAGCAGTCCCGCGGACACCTTGCGGCGCCTGCCGGGCCCGCGCCCGGGGGCCGGCGGGGGCGGGGCGGTGCGGTCCGTCTCGGGGGCGGGGGCCAGAGGCTGCATGGAGGGGACCTTCTGAGCGGTACGGGAGTACGGGGGGGTGCGAAGGCCAGCACATCGCGGCGGCGGGTGCCCGACGGGCTTCCCTGACAGGACCTTTGCGCGCGGGGTCCGCCTTTCTGACGGCGTCTTGACGCCGCGTCGTCCGCGGCGTCAGGGCGGTGTCAGGAACGGACGGCGGATCTTGCCGCCCGCGGCGCCGGGCGGTGGGATGGGGGTGTGAACAGCGGTCGGCGCCATGACGACCGGCCACCCCATCGGGTGCCGCCGGTTCCGCGCGCTGTTCTCCTGCCGGCTCCCTGACGAGCCGGTGTCCCGCGGCCCGGCCTGAGGCCGCGTCCCCTCACGTACGGCGCGCGCCCCCACGACCCGTGGCCGGGGCGCGCGCCGGCGTGTCGTTCCCCCGGAGGGATGACCCATGTCCACATCCGCCCAGCCCGCCGCTGCCCCGAGGACCGCCATGGTCACGGGGGCGACCTCCGGCATCGGGTGGGAGACCGCCCGCCTGCTCGCCGAACGGGGGCACATGGTCATCGTCCACGGCCCCGACACCGAGTCCGCCCACCACGCCGTGGAACGGCTGGTGGCCGCCGGCGCCGACCGGGCCCGGCTGCGCCTGGCCGTCGCGGACTTCCGCCGGCTGGCGCAGGTCAAGGCGATGGCCTCGCGGCTGACGGCCGCCCATCCCGTCCTCGACGTCCTGGTCAACAACGCGGCGGTCGCGGCCCCCGAACAGCACACGCTGACCGAGGACGGCAACGAGCTCTCCTTCCAGGTCAACTTCCTGGCGGCGTACCTGCTCACCCGCGAGCTGACGGGCCCGCTGTCGGCGCGGCCCGGCAGCCGGGTCGTCAACGTCTCGTCCACCACCCACCGGACGGCGTCCCTGGCCTGGACCGACCTCAACCGGGCGCGCCGCTACTCCCGGTTCGCCGCCTACGCGCAGTCGCAGCTGGCCCTGACCGTGTTCGCCGGCGCGGCGGCGCCCGACGGCTGCACGGTGGTCAGCGTCGACCCCGGCGTCTCCACGACCGCCCTGCTGTCGCCGTACGCCCACGAGGGCGAGCCGCCGGTCGACGGCGCCGCCCGCGTCGTGCGGCTCTGCGACCCGCGGACCCGGCTGGTGCCCGGTGCCCACTACGACGCCGACGGCCCTTCCACCGACGGTCACGGGGAACGCACCGCGCGCCGCCTGTGCAAGGCCGCCGATCTGCTCGTCGCCGTCTGACGGCCCCGTCACTGCCCGGAGGAGGAACACGATGTCCAAGCGCGCCCGCAAGAAGAGGGCTCGTCGCAAGAAGGGGGCCAACCACGGCGGAAAGGCCAACCAGGGCTGAGATCCCTGGACCCCACGGTGCGGACCACCCGGACGATCGGGTGGTCCGCACCGCCGTGTGGCGACCGGGTACCCGGACCGCTCAGGGCTCGAAGCGGTAGCCGAGTCCGGGAACGGTGATCAGGTGGCGGGGGTGGGCGGGGTCCGGCTCCAGCTTGTGCCGGAGGGTGGCCAGGTAGACGCGCAGGTAGTTGGTGCGCATCTCGTTGCCCGGTCCCCAGACCTCGCGCAGCAGTTGGCGCCCGGTGACCAGCCGGCCCGGATTGCGCAGCAGCGGCATGAGCAGCCGCCACTCGGTGGGGGTCAGGTGCGGTGCCTTGCCCCGGCCGCGGCGGGTGCCGACGGTGAACGCGGCCAGGTCCAGCCGGTATCCGCCGACGTCGACCGTCTGCGGCTCCTCCACGGCCGCGGGGCGGCGGAACACGGCACGCAGCCGGGCCGCGAGTTCGTCCATGGAGAACGGCTTGGTGAGGTAGTCGTCGGCGCCCGCGTCCAGCGCCGGGACCTTGTCGGCCGGGTCCGACCGCCCGGACACCACGATGATCGGCAGCGGGGTCCACGCCCGGACACCGAGGATGACGTCGATGCCCGCCATGTCCGGCAGTCCCAGGTCGAGGACGATCACGTCGGGCGGGTTGAGGGACACCAGCGTCAGGGCGGTGACCCCGTCAGGTGCCGTGGACACGGTGTAGTGACGGGCGGTGAGGTCGATGTCGAGGGCCTTGCGGAAGCCCGGCTCGTCGTCGACGACCAGAACGCGCCTCATGCCAGGGCCTCCTCGTCTCCGGGGGTGGGGGTGGCGACGCCCCCGGGGGCGTCCGCCACGGGCAGCGACAGCACCATGGTCAGTCCGCCGCCGGGCGTGTCCTCGGGTGTGAGGGTGCCGCCCATGGCCTCGGTCAGACCGCGGGAGAGCGCGAGCCCCAGACCGAGCCCGGTGGTGTTGTCGGTGTCGCCGAGCCGCTGGAACGGCGCGAAGACCCGTTCCCGGTCGGCGGGCGGCAGCCCGGGCCCCCGGTCGGCGACGCGCAGTTCGACGCGCCCACCGAGCGCGCTCGCGCCGATCAGGACCTTGGTGCCCTCCGGGGCGTGCCGCTGCGCGTTCGTCACCAGGTTGGCGACGACCCGCTCCACCAGGGGCGGGTCGGCCAGCGCGAGCGGTGCCTCGTCCAGCCCCTGGGTGACCACCGGAGCGGTGGCGTCGCCGACGCTGTCCAGGGCGAGGGGTACCACCTCGGCGAACGCCGTCGGCCGCAGGGTCAGTTGGAGGGCGCCCGCCTGGAGTCTGCTCATGTCCAGCAGGTTGTCCACGAGGCGGCTGAGCCGGGCCAGCGACTCCTCCGCCGTCGTCAGCAGTTCCTCGCGGTCCTCGGCCGAGAAGTCCACCTCCCGGCTGCGCAGGGAGCTGACGGCCGCCCAGGCGCCGGCCAGCGGCGTGCGCAGGTCGTGGCCGACCGCGGCCAGCAGTGCGGTCCGCATGCGGTCCGCCGCCTTGACGGGTTCGACCTCGGCGGCGACCTCGGCGAGCCGGGCCCGTTCCAGCGCGGAGGCCACGTGCCCCGCGAAGGCGACCAGGACCCGCCGCTCGGATGCGGCCAGCCGGCGCCCGCGCAGGACGAGGGTGTCCTGCGGCCCGACGGCGACGGCGACGGTGTCGCCCGTCTCGCCGTCCCCCGCGGTGACCGCGAGGCGGCCGTGCCCGGAGGGCTTGTGGACGAGGTCCGCGGACTCCAGCCCGAAGGCCTCCCGGGTACGCTGCAGCAGCACCTCCACGGCCTGGTCGCCGCGGAGGATGTTCCCGGCCAGCGAGGAGAGCGTCTCGGCCTCGGCCGTCGCCCCGGCCGCGCGCCGGGACAGCCGCAGGGAGCGGTCCACGATCGTGGCGACGGTGACGGCGACGACCGCGAAGACGGCCAGGGCGAGCACGTTGTTGGTCTCGCCGATGGTGAACCGGCCGATGGGCGGGATGAAGAAGTAGTTGAGCAGCAGCGAGGCCGTGACCGACGCCAGCAGCGCGGAGACCACCCCGCCGATGCAGGCGACGCCGACCACGGTGAGCAGGAAGAGCAGGGCCTCGCTGGTGAGGTTGAGGTGCCCGCGGGTGTTCGCGAGCACGACGGTCAGCAGCGCGGGCAGCACGAATCCCGCCACGGGTCCGGCGACCTTGCGCACGAAGGGCAGGTCGTTGCTGGGGGTGGACAGGAGCCGCCCGCGGCCGGCCCGTTCGTGGCTGACCATGTGGACGTCGATGTCGCCGGAACGTTCCACGATGGTCTCGCCGACCCCGCGCCCGGTGACGAAGCGCGCCAGCCGGCCGCGCCGGCTCACCCCGACCACCAGCTGGGTGGCGTTCTCGGCGCGGGCGAAGTCCAGCAGGGCGGTGGGGACATGGTCCCCGACCACGGAGTGGAAGCTGCCGCCCAGGCTCTCCACCAGGGCGCGCTGCCGGGACAGCGCGGCGGGCGAGGCGTCCGCCAGACCGTCGCTGCGGGCGATGTGGACGGCGAGCAGGTCGCGCGTGCCGCCCGCGCCGGACGCGCCCCCGCCCGAGGAGCGCTCGGCGATGCGTGCCGCCCGGCGGATCAGCGTCTCGCCCTCCGGCCCGCCGGTCAGCGCCACCACGACGCGTTCGCGGGTCTCCCAGACCCGGCCGATGCCGTGTTCGGTGCGGTACTTCTGCAAGGCCTCGTCGACCCGCCCGGCGACCCAGAGCAGGGCCAGTTCGCGCAGCGCGGTGAGGTTGCCGACCCGGAAGTAGTTCGACAGGGCGGCGTCGACCTTCTCCGGGGCGTAGACGTTGCCGTGGGCCATGCGCCGGCGCAGGGCCTCGGCGGGCATGTCCACGAGCTCGATCTCGTCGGCGCGGCGGACGACCTCGTCGGGGAGCGTCTCGCGCTGGGGCACGCCCGTGATCTTCTCGACGACGTCGTTGAGCGATTCCAGGTGCTGAATGTTGACGGCCGTGAGGACGTCGATCCCGGCGTCGAGCAGCACCTCGATGTCCTGCCACCGCTTGGCGTGCGCCCCGCCGGGGATGTTGGTGTGGGCCATCTCGTCGACCAGCGCCACCTGGGGGGCCCTGGCGAGCACCGCGTCGAGGTCCATCTCGGTGAAGTCGGCGCCGCGGTAGCTCCGTGCGGCGCGCGGGACGATCTCCAGGCCGTCGAGTTTGGCCTCGGTGTGCGGCCGTTTGTGGCACTCGACGTAGCCCACGACGACGTCCGTCCCGCGGGCGGCGCGCCGGCGGCCCTCGTCCAGCATCCGGTAGGTCTTGCCCACTCCGGGTGCGGCTCCGAGGAAGACCTTCAGTTTGCCGGGCCGCCCCTGGCGGGCGCCGGTCCCGGCTGTGACGACTGGCTGCGTCACCGGAGTTCCTTCCTTGCGGGATGTCACGCCGCCCGGCGTCGCAGGATGCCTGCGACGCCGGGCGGCGTGGTCCGTGCGATACGGCTGGAACGCGACGTCACCCGAGCTGGGCGAGTGCGAGGTTGAGCTCGAGTACGTTGACGCGTTCCTCGCCCAGGAAGCCGATGACGCGGCTCTGCACGTGGTCGGCGACCAGCTTGCGCACCTCGGCCGTGTCCAGGCCGCGGGCCTTGGCCACCCGGTCGACCTGCTCGTCGGCGTAAGCCGGCGAGATGTGCGGGTCGAGGCCGGAGCCGGAGGCCGTGATGGCGTCGACCGGGACGTCGCCGGGGGCCACGCCGTCGAACTCGGCCACGGCCGCGCGGCGCTCCTTGATCGTCTTGATCAGGTCCTCGTTGTTGGGACCGAGGTTGGACGCACCGGTGGCGAGCGGGTCGTAGCCGCCGGGCCGCGGCTGGAACCACTTCGGGTCCGGCTGGGCGACCTCGTCGGCGTCG
Source organism: Streptomyces sp. MI02-7b (assembly GCF_033793585.1). Classification (NCBI taxonomy): domain Bacteria; kingdom Bacillati; phylum Actinomycetota; class Actinomycetes; order Kitasatosporales; family Streptomycetaceae; genus Streptomyces; species Streptomyces sp. MI02-7b. The sequence goes on from NZ_JARAWX010000008.1 coordinate 133,783, forward strand.
TCGGGGTTCTTCTTCGGGAGGTTGAAGCTCTGGCCGATGAGGCTGGAGCCGACGGTCTTGCCGTCCTGGGTAACCTTGGAGCCGTTGGCCTGGTCGGAGAAGACGGCCTGCGCCACACCGGTGACGGCCAGCGGGTACACGATGCCCGCGACGACCGTGAGCACCAGCAGCATGCGCAGGGCGGCCAGATGGTTCCGGACCACGGCGGGAAGGGAGCTGAACATGTCGGATTGCCTTCTTCTTCAGCTGAGTCCGGGGATGAACTGGATGATCAGGTCGATCACCTTGATGCCGGCGAACGGCAGCACCAGGCCACCCAGACCGTAGACCCAGATGTTGCGGGTCAGCAGAGCGGACGCCGAGGACGGCCGGTAGCGGACGCCGCGCAGGGCCAGCGGGATCAGCACCACGATGATCAGGGCGTTGAAGATGATCGCCGAGACGATCGCCGACTGCGGGCTGTGCAGCTGCATGATGTTGAGCTTGTCCAGGCCCGGGTAGGCGATCGCGAACATCGCGGGGATGATCGCGAAGTACTTCGCCACGTCGTTGGCGATGGAGAAGGTCGTCAGCGCGCCGCGGGTGATCAGCAACTGCTTGCCGATCTCCACGATCTCGATCAGCTTGGTCGGGTTGGAGTCCAGGTCCACCATGTTCCCGGCCTCCTTGGCGGCCGAGGTACCGGTGTTCATCGCCACGCCGACATCGGCCTGCGCCAGCGCCGGGGCGTCGTTGGTGCCGTCACCGGTCATCGCGACGAGTTTGCCGCCCGCCTGCTCCCGCTTGATCAGCGCCATCTTGTCCTCGGGCGTCGCCTCCGCGAGGAAGTCGTCCACACCCGCTTCCTCGGCGATCGCCTTCGCGGTCAGCGGGTTGTCACCCGTGATCATCACCGTGCGGATACCCATCCGCCGCAGCTCGTCGAACCGCTCCCGCATGCCCTCCTTGACGACGTCCTTCAGGTGAATGACACCCAGGACCCGGGCCGCGCCGCCGTCCTTCACCGCGACGACCAGCGGGGTGCCGCCGGACTGCGAGATGCGGTCGACCTGCGCCTGCACGTCCTCGCCGGCCTGCCCGCCGTTCTGCGCGACCCACGCGGTGACCGCGGACGCGGCGCCCTTGCGGATCTGGCGGCCGTCGATGTCGACGCCGGACATGCGGGTCTGGGCGGTGAAGGGCACGAACTCGGCGTGGCCGAGCTCGCCCTCGTGCCGGGCCCGCAGGCCGTACTTCTCCTTCGCCAGGACGACCACGGAGCGGCCCTCGGGCGTCTCGTCGGCGAGCGACGACAGCTGCGCGGCGTCCGCCAGTTCCTCGGCGGTGACGGCGCCGACCGGCAGGAACTCGGCCGCCTGGCGGTTGCCGAGGGTGATGGTGCCGGTCTTGTCCAGCAGCAGGGTGTTGACGTCACCGGCGGCCTCGACGGCACGGCCGGACATGGCCAGCACATTGCGCTGCACCAGGCGGTCCATGCCCGCGATGCCGATCGCCGACAGCAGTCCGCCGATGGTCGTCGGGATGAGCGCGACGACCAGGGCCACCAGGATGACGATGCTCTGCTCGGCGCCCGCGTAGATCGCGAACGGCTGCAAGGTCACGACCGCCAGCAGGAAGACGATGGTCAGCGAGGCCAGCAGGATGTTGAGCGCGATCTCGTTGGGCGTCTTCTGCCGGGAGGCGCCCTCGACCAGCGCGATCATCCGGTCGATGAAGGTCTCGCCCGGCTTGGACGTGATGCGCACGACGATGCGGTCCGACAGCACCTTGGTGCCGCCCGTGACGGCCGAGCGGTCGCCGCCGGACTCCCGGATGACCGGGGCCGACTCACCGGTGATCGCCGACTCGTCCACCGACGCAACGCCCTCGACGACGTCACCGTCGCCGGGGATGATCTGCCCGGCCTCGACGACGACGTGGTCGCCGAGCCGCAGCCCGGAGGCGGGCACCTGCTCCTCGGCGAGCCCGGTGGCCCCGGGCCGCCAGTCGGTGACACGGCGCGCGACGGTGTCGGTCTTCGTGCGCCGCAGGGTCTCGGCCTGTGCCTTGCCGCGCCCCTCGGCGACGGCCTCGGACAGGTTGGCGAAGACGGCGGTCAGCCACAGCCAGACCGTGATGACCCAGGCGAAGACGCTCGGGTCCTTGATCGCCGACAGGGTGGTCAGGACGGCGCCGACCTCGACCACGAACATGACCGGGTTCTTGAACATCACCCGGGGGTCGAGCTTCTTCAGCGCGTCGGGAAGCGAGGTGAGCATCTGCTTCGGGTCCAGCATGCCGCCGGAGACCCGGTGGGGCTGCTGCGGCCCGGGCGATGCGGCCCCCGGCGCGGTCGGGGGTTCGAGGGTGGTCAGGGACATCAGGACAGACCTTCCGCGAGCGGACCCAGCGCGAGGGCGGGGAAGTAGGTGAGGCCGACGACGATCAGGATCACGGCCGTCAGCAGGCCGACGAACTGCGGCCGGTGGGTGGGCAGCGTGCCCGCCGTGGCCGGGACCGGCTGCTGCTGGGCCAGGGAGCCGGCCAGCGCGAGGACGAACACCATCGGCAGGAAGCGGCCGAGGAGCATGGCCAGACCGAGCGCGGTGTTGTACCAGTCGGTGTTGACCGTGATGCCGGCGAACGCCGAGCCGTTGTTGTTGGCGGCCGAGGTGAAGGCGTACAGCACCTCGGAGAAGCCGTGCGCACCGCTGTTCAGCATGCCCGCCCGCTCACCCGGCAGCGCCATGGCGAGGCCGGCGCCGACCAGGACGATCGCCGGGGTGGTGAGGATGTAGAGCGAGGCGAACTTCATCTCGCGGCCGCCGAGCTTCTTGCCCAGGTACTCCGGCGTGCGGCCGACCATCAGGCCGGCGATGAAGACCGTGATGATCGCGAGGACGAGGATGCCGTAGAGGCCGGATCCGGTACCACCGGGGGCGATCTCGCCGAGCATCATGTTGAAGATCGTCATCCCGCCGCCGATGGGCGAGAACGAGTCGTGGAAGGAGTTGACCGCGCCCGTGGAGGTGAGCGTCGTCGACACCGCGAAGAGCGCCGAGCCCCACACCCCGAACCGCTGCTCCTTGCCCTCCATCATGCCGCCCGCCAAGTGACCGGCCTGGCTGCTCACGCTGTGCAGCTCGTTCACGGTGACGATGGCGACCGAGGCGGCCCAGATCACGCCCATCACGGCGATGATCGCGTAGCCCTGGCGGTTGTCCCCGACCATGCGGCCGAAGGTCCGCGGCAGGGAGGTGGCGATCACCAGCAGGAGGTAGATCTCCAGCCAGTTGGTGAAGGCGTTGGGGTTCTCGAAGGGGTGGGCGGAGTTGGCGTTGTAGAAACCGCCGCCGTTGGTGCCCAGCTCCTTGATGGCCTCCTGCGAGGCGACCGGTCCGCCGGTCAGGCTCTGGTGGTCACCGACGAGGGTCGAGATCGACTCGGCGCCGTGGAAGTTCTGGATGACGCCGGCCGCGACGAGCACGATCGCGAAGACGAAGGCGAGCGGGAGCAGCACGCGGATGACGATCCGGGTGAGGTCCACCCAGAAGTTGCCGATGCGGTCGGTCTTCTTGCGCGTGAAGCCCCGGATCAGGGCCGCGACGACGGCGATGCCGACGGCCGCGGACACGAAGTTCTGCACCGCGAGACCGGACATCTGCACCAGGTGGCCCATGGCGGACTCACCCGAGTACGCCTGCCAGTTGGTGTTGGTCACGAAGGAGGCGGCCGTGTTGAAGGCCAGCCCGGGGGTCACGGCGGGCATGCCTATGGACAGCAGCAGGTGGTTCTGCAGTCGCATGAAGCCGTAGAGGAAGAGCACGGAGACGGCCGAGAAGGCCAGCACGCTGCGCAGGTAGACGGACCACTTTTGGTCCGCGTCCCCGTCCACCCCGCCCAGCCGGTAAGCGAAGCGCTCGACGCGCAGGTGCTTGACGGAGGTCAGGGTGTGGGCCATGTAGTCGCCCAGCGGTCGGTAGGAGAGGGCCAGCGCGCCGACCAGCGCGAGTATCTGGAGCCAGCCCGCGAGGGTGTCGTTCACTAGAACTTCTCCGGGTGAATCAGCGCCACGACCAGGTATCCGACCAGGGCCACGGCGACGACGAGGCCGACGATGTTGTCAACGCTCACAGCCGCTCCGCCCCCTTGGCCACGAGGCCGATGACGGCGAAAACGACGACGGTGAGGATGAGGAACCAGAGGTCTGGCATGCGAGAGCACCCCGGGGGACGAATGACACGGTGACCGCCCGCCCTCGGGGCAAGCGGTGCCGGCGAGAACCGGCCTTCCGTAGAAAAGCGCCCTGCCATACCCCTGACCAGGTTTGTTGGCGGCTTCCATACGGGTCCCTGCGGCGGCTTAACGCAGCTTTGACGCTTTTTGACGCCCCGCACCGCCCGGGGTGATCCCGTCCGCCCGGAGCCGCCCGCCTGCGGCGGGGCCTGTCCGCCCCCGAGGGGACGAGCGGGCGCCGTGGCCGCACGGGCGGCCCCTCGGGCCCCGGGCCCAGCACCCGCCGGGACGGTCCCCGGCCGTCTTGACGCCACCCGCCGCACCGAACCCCGCCGACGGCGGCACCCCCGACCGGACCGTCAAGGCCACCCCGCTCACGACATCGGCGAGCTCACCGCCGGGGAAACAGCCCACCCTGAGCAGCACCCGCAGGCCCACCGGCAGGCACGACATCGGGCACCGCGCGCCGCCTGCGTGCCCACCGTCACTCAGGGCCGACGTTTCGCAGGCCCGGGCTCCGCGGCGCGGGCCGGGCCGGGCAAGGGGGGGTTGGGTCTCCCCCGGCGGGAGACCCCACGACGGCGGACATGGACGACGACGCCACCCTCGCCGACCGACCGCACGCCCGCCGGATACCGGCTCCACGACCGTGCCGCACTGGACCGCCTCGGCCTCGTCCGCACGCTGGCGCGACCTCGGCATCGATCTCGCCGCGATCCCTCGCATCCTGCGCCGCGAGACCACCGTCGCCGAGGTCGCCGCGGCCCACGCGGAGGCGCTGGAGGTGCAGATCCGCACCCTGCGGGTGCGCCAGGCCGTGCTGCGGACGGTCGCGGGGCGCGGGTCCTCACCACAGGAGACCGCACTGATGCACCACACCATCCGACGGCGGCGTGACCCCGGGCTGCGGGGGACGGTGGATCAGCCCGGGCGCGTGCCCGGGGAGCGCCTGCGGCGCAGGGCGAGGGCGAGAAGGCCGGTGACGGCGAGGCCCGCGGCGCTCCCGACCGCGAGGGCGGTGGGGCCGGAGCCGGAACCGCCGCCCTGGGCGGCGACGGGCTGCGCGTCGGGGGACTCGACCGCCGGGAAGGCCGCGGACGGCGGCACGGCGGACGGCGCGGCGGACGCCGCGGTGGGCGTCGCGGTGGGCGTCGCGGACACGGACCGCTCGGCGGTGGCGCTCGGGCGGCTGGGCCGCGGCGTCGGCTTCACCGGCGCGGCGGGCTTCCTGCCCGCCGGTTTCGCCGCGGCCGGGAAGACCACGTCCGAGCAGGAGTAATAGGTGTCCGGGGTCGAGGAGTTCTGCCAGATCGTGAACAGCACATGCCTGCCCGTACGGTCGGCGGGCAGCCGCCCGCTGATCCGGTAGGAACCCTCCACGACCGCCGGGTCGGTGGCGGTCAGGAAGGGGCTCGTCGCCAGCTCGGACCAGGTGAGCGGGCGGGTCGGGTCGTAGCCCTGCTTCGTCAGGTAGAGCCGGAACGTGCCCTGGTGGGGGATGGTCGTGCCGTATCGCATCGTGAAGACGGCGCCGGGTGTGAGCCGCGTGGCGGGCCAGTCGGCGCGCGCGAGGTCCAGGCCCCGGTAGGCGGGCAGGCCGCCGCTGCACAACTTCCCGTCCGGGATGACCTGTCGGTCACGTCCCGCGACACCGGCGACCCGCAGGTTGTCCCAGTCGGCGAAGGCGGCGCCGCCCCCGTTGGCGGCCGCTGCCGCGCGGCAGGCCGCCGTGCCGGTGAACCGCCCGCTGCCGGCCGCGCACGCCGCGGCCCGGCTCACGGGGTCGACGGGCGCCCCGTGCGCGGCGGCGGGTCCTGCCGACGCCATCAGCGGGAGCAGCGCGGCGGTCCCCGCGACGACGGTTCTGAGCACGTGGCGCGATGGGGCCATGCCGGGCGCCTCCCCTTTGCCGGTTCTGAGTCGGGTACGCGGATCGCCCCGTACTACGGACGCGGTGCGCCCTGCGTTCAGCGGCCGGGCCCCGGGAACCGGCGGTGGGGGAAATGTGTCTGTGAGGGGGACAGCGCGTACGGGCGGGGGTACCGTGCGTCGCTGAGGGGGGCGAGGGGATGAGCGGCTGGCACGCTCCGGGCTACACGGAGTCCGCGGAACTGGGTTCGGGCGGCAGCGGGCGGGTCGTCCTGGCCCGTCATGACGCCACGTCAACTCCCGTGGCGATCAAGTACCTCAGCGACGAGCTTCGGGTCGACGCCGGGTTCCTGCGGGAGTTCCGCGCCGAGGCGCAGCTGCTCGGCGGCCTGGACACACCGTACGTGGTGCGCCTGTACGAGTACGTCGAGGGCCCGCGCGGCGCGGCCATCGTCATGGAGCTCGTGGACGGCATCGCGCTGCGCGCGCTGCTCCGGCAGGAGGGCGCGACGGGGCCGGAGGCGGCCCTGGTGGTCCTGAAGGGCTCACTGCTGGGTCTGGCCGCAGCGCACCGCACGGGTGTCGTGCACCGTGACTACAAGCCCGAGAACGTGCTCGTCGCGGCGGACGGCTCCTCCAAGCTGGTCGACTTCGGCATCGCGGCCCGCAGCGGCGAGACCCCGGACGTGGCGGGCACGCCCGCCTACATGGCACCGGAGCAGTGGACCGGTCTGTCCGCCTCACCCGCCACCGACGTCTACGCGGCGACGGCCACCTTCTACGAGTGCCTGACCGGGACCAAGCCCTTCGCGGGCCAGAACATCGCCGAACTCGCCGTGCAGCACATCGAGGGCCCGGTGCCCGAGGAGGGCACGCCGGAGGAGTTGCGTCCGCTGCTGCGTCGGGGGATGGCCAAGGAGCCGGCGGACCGGCCCGCGGACGCCGCGGCCTTCGTCGCGGAGCTGGAGGCCGTCGCGGGCGGCGCGTACGGGCCGGACTGGGAGGAACGCGGTCAGCGCAGGCTGGCCGCCCTGGCGGCGCTGCTGCCGCTGCTGTTCCCCTCGGCGAGGACGCAGGGGTCGCAGACCGCGCTCGCCACCACCGTGGTCGGGCCGGGTGCCCGGCGGCTCGGCCGGCAGGGACTCCTGGCGGCCGTCGGGGGCCTCGCCCTGGCGGGTCTGCTGACCTTCGCCGCGGTCGCCTCCGGCGAGGCCCCCCGGCAGACCACCGCCAACTGGTCCGGGTCCACCACCACCGCCACCGCCACCGCGGACGACGGCTCGGGCGCACCCGGCGGAACGGTCGCGCCGTCCGGCAGCCCCTCCGTGAGTTCCCCGGCGTCGGCTTCCGCGTCGGCGTCCACGACCACGACCACGACCGCCACGGCGGGTGCCACCACCGCGGCCCCGCCGACCGGCGGCGCCACGACCACCGCTCCCACCGGCGGAACGGCCACCACGACACCGCCCGCACCGCCGACGACCACCCCGCCGCCCACGTCGACCTCGCCCACGCCGCCCGTGACGGTCGAATCGGTGTCCGTCGCCTCGCTGTCCCAGACGGGGACGTTCGACGTGTCGGCGAGCCTCCGGGTCACCACGAGCGACCCGCGACCGGTGACGCTGACCGTCGCCTGGTACCAGGGCACCGCCAAGGGCGACCTCGGCGCACCGGACGGTACGTCGGTCTTCGACCTGAACGGGCAGACCTCGTACACGATCCCGGCACCGCACACGTTCCCGCGCACGTCGGGCTGCTGGTTCGGGGCCGTCGCGTCGACCTCCCCGGCGGCGGGCAACGGGCAGTCCACGCAGCAGATCCGCTCCACCGCGGGGCAGTGCGAGGTGATCTCGTGAGCGAGCCGCGTGACCTGACCCCGGAGGACACGAAGCGCACCTGGCGGCTCGGCCAGGAGCCGCGGGACGCCGTGCCGCCCGTCGAGGACGCCGTCCCTCCGGCGTACGCGCCACCGGCCGACGAGCGCCCGGAGCCGGGCGCGGACTACAGCGCGACCGTCCTCGCGGAGCACTGGGCCCCCGCCGCCGCGGCGCCCACGCTGCGCGAGCCCGTGCCCGCAGCGCCGGCACGCCCCGCGACCCGCAGCGAGCCGTCGCTCACCCTCCCGGACCGGGTGGACGGCGAGGTCATGCGGTTCGGCCCCGGCGTGACCCCGGCAGCCGCCGCCCGCGCCGCGAGCGTCGCGGCGGAGGTGTGGCACGGCACGCTGCGCCCGCCCGCCGTGCCCGGCACCCAGGCGGCGTCCCGGCGCCGCGGGCCGCGCCGGTACGTCCTGGCGGGCGCCGTCCTGCTCGCCGTGCTGGCCTACCTGGCGTGGCAGCGGTTCGGGCCGGTGCTCGCGGTGCGGGAGGTCACGGTGGCCGCGGTGCCCTCGGCACCGTCCTGCGACACCCGGGTGGACGTGATCGCCACCGTCCGCACCAACGGCCGCGCCGGAACGCTCACTTACCGTTGGCTGCGCAATGACGGAACGTCATCGGGGCCGTTGTACGAAAAGGTGCCGGGCGGTCGCGACACGACCCGTCTGCACCTGCTGTGGACCTTCCACGGACACGGCAGCTACGACGCGCGAGCCGAATTGCGGGTGAGCGCGCCCGGCAGCCGGTCGGCGGTGACCGCGTTCACCTACACCTGCGCCTGACACGAACAGTGACGGCACCTCGGCTCGCGGTGTTCCCCGGCTCACAACCGGACCCGGCAGGAACACGCTGAGTAACGCAGTACGGAGCGCCCTTCCGCCTGCCCACAGATCGTGAATCCGTGGCCTTCGGCGTCCACGGCAACGGTATCAGTGGCCGCCCCCGGTTTCACTGCGGACCTCCGCGACCGGATCCGGCCGGAACCGCGTCGGCCATGCCCGAGTGGCAGCCCGGAGAAGATCAGCGGAGACTACGAGGAGCGACATATGGTTGTATGGCTTAAGAAGAGCTCATTAACCGAAGCATTTGGGATTTTTTGCCCCGGCATTAACCGGGGCGTGAGGACACCGGCAGTCGGCGGCTCCGACAGCCGGCGGGGCGAAACCTCCTCAAGGAGCTCAGATCGTGGACGAATCCGTCGAACTCCTGGCGCACGATTCGGGTGAACCTTCAACCACCCGGCGTGAAACCACCGGCACGGCGGCCGGTACCGAGGAGATCCTCGCCGACATGCTGGCCGGCCTGCTGGGGGTCGAGCGGGTGCCGGCCGACGGCCACTTCTTCGAGGAACTGGGCGCCGACTCCTTGGTGATGGCGCATTTCTGCGCGCGGGTCAGGAAGCACGCCGATCTGCCCGCCGTCTCCATGCGCGAGATCTACCGGTACCCCACGGTCCGCGGCCTCGCTGCGGCCCTCGCGGAGACGGACGGCCCGTCCCCGGCCGCCCCCGCCCGGGCTCCGGCCCCAGCGGCTCCCCCGGCCCTGCCGGAGCCCGTCGGCACCCCGCACCACGTTCTCTGCGGAACCCTGCAGGTGCTGTTCTTCCTCGGCTACGCCTACGTGGTGGCGCTGATAGCGACCACCGGCGCGGAGTGGACGGCCGCCGGGCACGGCCTGCTCGAGACCTACCTGCGCTCGGTGGCCTTCGGCGGTGGCGCCTTCCTGTCCCTGTGCGTCCTGCCCGTGCTCGGCAAGTGGCTGCTGGTGGGTCGCTGGAAGCCGCAGCAGATCCGCATCTGGAGCCTGGCGTACTTCCGTTTCTGGTGCGCCAAGACGCTCATGCGGATCAATCCGCTGATGCTCTTCGTGGGTTCGCCGCTCTACTCCTTCTACCTGCGGGCCCTGGGGGCGCGGATCGGCCGCGGCGTCACCGTCCTGTCGCGGCACCTGCCGGTCTGTACCGACCTGCTGACCATCGGCGACGGCACGGTGATCCGCAAGGACTCCTATCTGAGCTGCTACCGGGCGCAGTCCGGAGTGATCCAGACCGGCCCGGTCACCCTCGGGAAGGACGTCTTCGTCGGCGAGGTCACGGTGCTCGACATCGGCGTCTCCATGGGTGACGGCGCCCAGCTCGCCCACGCCTCCTCCCTGCACCGGGGCCAGTGCGTGCCGGCCGGCGAGCGCTGGCACGGCTCACCGGCGCAGCCCGGGGCGGGTGCGGACTTCATGACGGTGCCCGCCGCGGACTGCGGCGGGGCGCGCAAGACCGTGTACAGCCTCTCCCAGCTGCTGATGGCGGTGGCGCTGTATCTGCCCGCCGCGGTCGGCGGTGTGTCCCTGCTGCTGGCCGTGGTCCCGCAGTTCGCCACGCTGCTCGACCCGGGGCCCGTGGCGCTGAGCTCGTGGACGTTCTACGCCGACGCCCTGGCGGCGTCCCTCCTCTTCTTCTTCGGGGCCGCGCTGCTCGGCCTGCTCCTCGTCGTCACCCTGCCACGGCTGCTGAACCTGCTGGTCAAGCCGGACACCGTGTACTCGCTCTACGGCTTCCGCTACGGCGTCCACCGGGCCATCGGCCTGCTGACCAACCGGCGGTTCTACCGCACGCTGTTCGGTGACAGCTCGGCCATCGTCCCCTACCTGCGCCACCTCGGGTACGACCTGTCGAAGGTCGAGCAGACCGGTTCCAACTTCGGAACCGAGGTCAAGCACGAGAACCCGTACCTGAGTTCCGTGGGCAGCGGCACGATGGTCGCCGACGGACTGTCGATCATGAACGCCGAGTACTCCGGCACGTCCTTCCGCGTGACCCGGGTGTCCATCGGCGCCCACAACTTCCTGGGCAACCACATCGCCTATCCCGCGCAGGGCAGGACCGGCGAGAACTGCCTGCTCGGCACGAAGGTCATGGTGCCGCTCGACGGCGAGGTCCGGGAGAACGTCGGGCTGCTCGGGTCGCCGAGCTTCGAGATCCCGCGCACGGTGCTGCGCGACAGCCGCTTCGACGACCTCAAGAGCGGTGAGAAGTTCCACGCCCGCCTGAGGGAGAAGAACCGGCACAACGCCGTCACCATGGGCCTGCACCTGCTGATGCGGTGGCTGTTCTTCTTCGGCGTCGCCCTGATCGCGTCCTTCGCCGCCGACCTGTACGACCTGTACCCGGCGTACGGCGTCGCGGTGGTCGCCCTGGCCAACGTGGTGACGCTGGCGTTCACCGCCGCCTACCTCGTCCTCGCCGAGCGCGCGGCCACCGGCTTCCGCGGGCTCGAGCCGCTCTACTGCTCGATCTACGACCGGGCCTTCTGGCGGCACGAGCGCTACTGGAAGGTGACCGCGGCGTCGCTGTTCGTCATGTTCTTCAACGGCACGCCGCTGAAGAGCGTGATCTGGCGGCTGATGGGCGTGCGCATCGGCAAACGGGTCTTCGACGACGGCTGCTTCCTGCCGGAGCGCTCCCTGACCACCATCGGCGACGACTGCACGCTCAACGAGGGCACCGTCGTCCAGTGCCACTCCCAGGAGGACGGCACCTTCAAGTCCGACCGCATCACGCTGGGGGCCGGCTGCACGCTCGGCATCGGCGCCCTCGTCCACTACGGCGTGACGATGCACGACGGTGCCGAACTCGCCCCCGACTCCTTCCTCATGAAGGGCGAGGAAATGCCCCCGCACGCCCGGTGGGGTGGAAACCCCGCGCGGGAGATGCCGGAGGACGCTCCGGCCGCCGCGCGGAGCGCCGCCCCGGGCGGCGTCCACGCCTGCGGCAGCACCCTGATCGGCCGAGAGTAGCGCCGCGTCAGCGGTGAGTGGAGGAACGCTCCGATGAACACAGCAGCGGACACCGGCCGGGAGTTCTGGCGCGGTGTGCTCACAGCAGGCGGCTTCACCGCGATCCCCCGGTGGACCGCGGACCCGTCGCCGGGCCTCGGCGAGCACGCGGCGGCCGTCCCCGCCGACCTCGTCGCCGCACTGGACCGGCTGACCGGCGAACTCGGCGTGCCGTTCGGCTCGGTGCTGCTGGCCGCGCACGCCAAGGTGCTGGCCGCGCTCGCGGGCGAGCCCGACGTGACGACCGGCTGGGTCGCCGCCGCGGACACCCCGCCGCTGCCCTGCCGGCTGAGCACCCGGCCCGCGACATGGCGGGCGCTGGCGCGGGACGCGCACCGCGCCGCTTCGGCCGTGTCGGCGCACCAGGACGTCCCCCTCGACGCCCTGCTCCGCGAACTCGGCCGCACCGGGCCGGCGTTCGAGACCGTCCTGGACCCCACCGGCGGCGGCTCCGCCGTCGACCCCACCGGGACCACCGTGCTGTGGCTCGGTGTCACCGGGCAGGACTCGCCGCGCGGGCTGCGACTGCGCTACCGCACGGATGTGCTGGACGCGGACAGCGCCGCCCGCATCGTCGGTTACCACCTGGCCGCGCTGCGGCTGATGGCCGACGGGCCCGACGACGAGCACGGCCGGCAGAGCCTGCTCTCCCCCGCCGAACTCCACCTCCAGCTGGAGGAGATGGGCGGACCGCGTCGGGAACTGCCCCGCCGTCCCTTCCACGAGCTGTTCGAGGAGCGGGTGCGCGCGCACCCGGACGCCGTCGCCGCCGTCCACGGCGACCGGCGGTGGACCTACCGGGAGCTCAACGCCCGGGCCAACCGGCTGGGCCGGGCCCTGCTGGCACGCGGCCTGCGGCGCGAGGGCGTCGTGGCGGTGGTGACGGAACGCAACCTGGACTGGATGGCCACGGTCCTCGCGGTCCTCAAGACCGGCGGTGTCTACCTCCCCGTCGAACCGCACTTCCCGGCCGGCCGCATCGCCACCGTGCTGTCCCGCGCCGGCTGCGCGCTCGTGGTGACCGAGCCCGGCAGCACCGCCACGCTGGACCAGGCGCTGCCGGACCTGCCCGGGGTCCGCAAGATGCTGGTCGGCACCGCGTACGAGGAGGACCACGCGGGCTCCGACCTGGGCATCCCGGTCGCGCCGGACCAGCTCGCGTACATCTACTTCACCTCCGGCTCCACGGGGGAGCCCAAGGGCGCGATGTGCGAGCACGCCGGCTTCCTGAACCACCTGCTCGCCAAGATCGAGGACCTGGGGATCGCCGAGGGGCAGGTGGTCGCCCAGACCGCGCCGCAGTGCTTCGACATCTCGCTGTGGCAACTCGTCTCCGCGCTGCTGACCGGCGGCCGCACCCTCATCGTCGAGCAGGACGTGATCCTGGACGTGGACCGGTTCCTGGACCGGATCGCCGAGGGCCGGGTCGCGGTGCTCCAGGTCGTCCCGTCGTATCTGGAGGTCGTGCTGACCGCCCTCGAACGCCGGCCGCGCGACCTGCCCGACCTGCGGTGCGTGTCGGTCACCGGCGAGGCCCTGAAGAAGGAGCTGACGCAGCGCTGGTTCACGGCCCGGCCCGGGGTCACGCTGGTCAACGCGTACGGCCTGACCGAGACCTCGGACGACACCAACCACGCGGTCATGCACCGGCCTCCCGACACCGGCTGGGTCCCGCTCGGCCCGCCCGTGCGGAACGTGAGCGTGTACGTCGTCGACGAGCACCTGTCCCCCGTGCCGCTCGGCGCCCCCGGCCTGATCGTCTTCTCCGGTGTCTGTGTCGGCCGCGGCTACGTCAACGACCCCGAGCGCACCCGGCAGGCGTTCGGGGAGGACCCGCATCACCCGGGCCGCCGGCTGTACCGGGCGGGCGACTACGGCCGCTGGCACCCCGGCGGCACCCTGGAGTTCCTGGGCCGCCAGGACAGCCAGGTGAAGGTGCGCGGCTTCCGCATCGAGATCGGCGAGATCGAGAACGCCCTGGTGCGGGTGCCCGGCGTCCGCGACGGCGCGGTGGTGGTCGTGGACGGCGCGGACGGCGGCGCGCGGCTGGTCGCCTTCCACTCCGGCCCCCAGCCGGTCGAGACGGTCGCCCTGCGGGAGCGGATGGGCCGTTCCCTGCCCGCGTACATGATCCCCTCGGCCTTCCACTGGCGGGAGATCCTGCCGCTGACGGCCAACAGCAAGATCGACCGGAAGGCGCTGACCGCGCTCGCCGGGGAGCTGGACGTCCCCGAGGACGAGCGCCAGGCGCCGCGCACCCCGGCCGAGCGGAGGCTGGCGGCGGCCTGGGCGCAGGTGCTCGGCATCCCCGAGGACCGCGTCGACCGGCGCGACGACTTCTTCGAGCGCGGCGGCACCTCACTGGCCGCGGTGCGCATGGCGATCCTGCTGGACCGCGCCGTCTCGTTGAAGGACGTCACCCGCCACCCGGTGCTCGCCGACCTGGCCGGGCTCCTGGGCGCCGGGGCCACCGGCGGCTCGGCCCGGCGCTCCGGCCTGCTCCAGCAACTGAATCCGGGCGACCCGGCACGCGCCGGTGTGCTGGTCTGCTTCCCGTACGCCGGCGGCAACGCGGTCAACTTCCAGCCGATGGCCAAGGCCCTGGGCAACGGTGGTCCCGCCGTCCTCGCCGTCGAACTGCCCGGTCACGATCCGGCCGCCGACGGTGAGCCGTTCGCCCCGATGACGCAGGTCGTCGAGCAGGTGGCCGCGGAGGTCGCCGCGCGCGGCGCGGGTCCGGTCATGCTGTGGGGACACTCCTCCGGCGCCGCCTACGCGCTGGAGACCACGCGGCGGTTGCTGGAGCGCGGCGTGGCGGTCCGACGGGTCTTCCTCGCCGCGCAGTTGCTGGGCGACGCCGCCGGCCGCCGTGCCGAGGTCGCCGAGCTGACCGCGCTCGGCGACGCCGAGCTCACCCTCGGACTCAACGCGTACGGCGGCCACCCCGAACTCGGCGAGCTGGACGCCGCACGCGCCGGGCACGTCGCCGCCGCCTACCGCCACGACTGCGTGTCGGCGCACCGCTACCTCGCCCACGCCCTGGAGAAGCCGTGGGCCGCACGGCTCACGGTGCCGGTCACCGTGGTCGTCGCCGACGACGACCCGCGCACGGCGGACCACCGGCGCCGCTACCCCGAATGGCGCCTGCTGGCCGAGCACGTGGACCTCCACGAGATCGCGGGCGGGGGCCACTACTTCCTGCGCACCTGTCCCGAGGCGGCCGCGGCCGCCGTTCTGCGCGCCGTCCCCCTGCCGGCCACGTCATGACCGGCGTCCGAGAGGAGACCGACTTGTCGACCTCACCGTCCCCGCCCTCCTTGCTCGACCTGGAGCTGCGCCCGTCGGCGCCGCCCCTGCTCCAGGTCCGTCCCGCCGATGACGCCGCCGCCTGGGCGGCCGCGCACCGCGACGCGCTGCGCGGCGTCCTCGCCGAGCACGGCTCGGTCCTCGTCCGGGGCCTCGGGCTCCACGACGCGGCCGGAACCGGCGCGGTGTTCGCCCGGCTCTCCGGCGGCCTGATGACCGAGCGGGAGTCCTTCGCACCCCGGCAGTCCCACCCGGGCGGCGTGTACTCCTCGACGAAGTGGCCGCAGAACCAGCCGATGTGCATGCACCACGAACTCAGCTATGCGCTGGAGTTCCCCGGCCTGATGATGTTCGCCTGCCTCCAGGCGCCGGACGAGGGCGGCGCCACCGCGGTGGCCGACGCCACGGCCGTGCTGGACGCGCTGCCGTCCGAGCTGGTCCAGCGGTTCGAACGCGAGGGCTGGCTGCTCACCCGCAGCTACAACGACGAGGTCGGCGCGACGGTCGCCGAGGCCTTCGGCACCGACGACCGCGCCGCGGTGGAGGCCTACTGCCGCGCCCACGCGATCGCGTTCGAGTGGCAGCCCGACGGCACGCTCCGCACCCGCCAGCGCCGCAGCGCGGTGGTCGGGCACCCGCTCAGCGGGCGGCGTTGCTGGTTCAACCAGATCGCCTTCCTCAACGAGTGGACGCTCGACCCCGAGGTGCGCGAGTACCTGGTGGACGTCTACGGTCCCGACGGCCTGCCGTTCAACACCCGCTTCGGCGGCGGCGACCCGGTCGGTGAGGACGTCGTGCGGCTGCTGAACGGCGTGTACGAGGCGCACACCGTCCGCGAGCCGTGGCAGTCCGGCGATCTGCTGCTCGTCGACAACATCCGTACCGCGCACAGCAGGGAGCCCTTCGCCGGGCCGCGCGAGGTGCTGGTCGGCATGGCCGACGCGGTGCGCCTGGCCGACTGCGCGCCGACGGTGGAGGTGGGTTCCTGATGACCGCCCTCGACTCCGTCGCCCCGACGCCCGGACCGGCCGCGCCCCGCGGACCGGCCGCGGTGCCGTCGTTCGCGGTGATCCCCGGCGGCCAGGTCCAGCGGGCCCTGCGGGGCCGCGAGAACGAGATCACCGAACTGGTCGGCGCCGCCTACCGGCTGCACTGCGCCGGCGACTCGGTGAACCCGCCCTCGTACTTCCTGCGCTTCCCCGACCGGCCGAGCTCCCGGATCATCGCGCTGCCCGCCTCGATCGGCGGCGACCTGCGGGTGGACGGCCTGAAGTGGATCTCCAGCTTCCCGGAGAACGTGGCGGCGGACATCCCCCGGGCCTCGGCCGTGCTGATCCTCAACGACCACGGCACCGGCTACCCGTTCGCCTGCCTGGAGAGTTCGATCATCAGCGCCACCCGGACGGCCGCGCTGGCGGCCCTCGCCGCCGACCGGCTCAGTAAGGGCCGGGCCCGCCCGGCGCGCGTGGGCTTCATCGGCACCGGGCTGATCGCCCGGTACATCCACACCTATCTGACCGGGACCGGCTGGACGTTCGACGAGGTCGGGGTGCACGACCTGTCCGCCGACAGCGCGGCGGGCTTCCAGGGCTACCTGGAGCAGTCGCGCTCGGCCGGACGCGTCACCCGGTACGACAGCGCGGAGCAGCTGATCCGCTCCAGCGACCTGGTGGTGTTCGCCACCGTCGCCGGCCGGCCGCACGTGTCCGAGCGGTCCTGGTTCGCGCACCACCCCCTGGTGCTGCACGTGTCGCTGCGCGACCTCGCGCCGGAGATCGTGCTCGACTCCTTCAACATCGTCGACGACGTCGAGCACTGCCTGAAGGCCGACACCTCGCCGCACCTGGCGGAACAGCTCACCGGCACCCGGGAGTTCCTGCACGGCACCCTCGGCGACGTCATGACCGGACGGGCCTCGGTGCCCGCGGACCAAACCATCGTCTTCTCGCCCTTCGGTCTCGGCGTGCTCGACCTCGCGGTCGGCAAGTTCGTCTACGACGAGGTGGTCCGCTCCGGGGAACTGACCGTCGTCGACGACTTCTTCCATGAACTCAGGCGGTACGGATGAGGCGACCCGTCCAGTGAGGAGGTCTATGCGTCACGCCCGGCAGAACAGATCGTCGTGCACATGAGGAGGCCGTCGTGCCAATCATTTCCGCCCCCCACGCCTTCAACGAGGCGGATCTCTATGTCGACCTGCGGTCGATCTTCGGGCGCTCGCTGTACCTGAAGTGCGAGGGATTCAACTTCGCCGGCTCGATCAAGCTCAAAGCGGCCATCGAGATGGTGGAGACAGCGGAGCAGGAGGGGCTCCTCACTCCGGAGTCGGTCCTGGTCGAGTCGTCGTCCGGAAATCTTGGCGTGGCGCTGAGCATGATCGCGGCCAGCAAGGGCTACCGGTTCCTGTGCGTCACCGACTCCCGCTGCAACCTCTCCACCAGGTTGCTGATGGAGGCCCTGGGCAGCCAGGTGCACGTCATCGCCGGACTGGACGCCAACGGCGGCTTCCTCGGGGCGCGGCTGGACTACGTGCGCGCGCTGTGCGCTTCCGACGACCGGTACGTCTGGCTCAGCCAGTACACCAATCCCGGCAACTGGAGGGCCCACTACCGCACGACGGCGCCGCAGATCGCCCGGCAGTTCCCCGATCTGGACGTGCTCTTCGTCGGGGCCGGCACCACCGGCACCCTGATGGGCTGCGCGCGCTGGTTCCGGGAGTGGCAGCGCCCGGTGCGCATCGTCGCGGTGGACAGCGTCGGTTCGGTCACCTTCGGCGGTCCCCCCGGTCGCCGGATGATCCCCGGTCTGGGGATGGGGGTGCGGCCGCCGCTGCTCGACGAGTCCTTCGTCGACGAGGTCGTGCTCGTCGAGGAGGCCGACACGATCCGCACCTGCCACCGCATGGCCAGGAGCGGTTTCCTGTTCGGCGGCTCGACCGGGACCGTGGTCAGCGGCGCGATGGAGTGGTTCGCCCGGCAGGACGCGCCCGACGAGCTGACGGCCGCCGCCATCGCACCCGACCTCGGGGAGCGCTACCTCGACACCGTTTACCACACCAACTGGCTCCAGGCCCTCTACGGCGAGGACGTGCTCGACTCCGACGAGTCGGCCGCCGGCGCCTGGATGGCCCCCCAGCCACCGCCGGTGTCCCCCGCCCCGGACCGCCGCCGCTACAACCGGGCCGGCCGGCGGAGCACCGACCAGGAACGTCAGCCCGAGATCCGCGAGGCCGAAGCGTAGGCCCGGCCACTCAGTCCTTCCCTCCTCCCCGCCCCCAGCCGTCGGCTGGGGGCATCGGCCCGCAGGCTCCGCCGACGGCGCGCGGCCGTCCCACCGGGGCCCACCACCGGGTCGCCGGGACCGGAGCACCGCCCCACCGCCGCGCGGAAATGCGGCCGGCGCCCGGGCACGCACCCTCCCCTGACGGACCGCCTGACGGACCGCCGTTTCGGGCCAGGCCCGCCCCGGCGACCTGACCCGCAACGGTCACCACCGGTCCCGGCCGGATCGGAAAGCCGCCCCACCGCCACGCGGAAGCGCGGGCAGCGCCCGGCACACAGTCCACCGACCGCACGCCCGCCGGAGCAAGCCGCCCTGGCCACCCGGCCCGCGGTCAACGCTCCAGGTCCAGCAGCGTCACGCCGCATCACCGCATCACGGCGCCGGTCGATCTCCCCCGGCTCCCGGACGAATCCGCCCCGCCGCGCGGCGGGGCGGGGCGGGCCGACGGCCGCTGCCCGGCGTGCTTTCCCGACGGGTGTGCCTAGTGGTATGTCATGCCCATGACTCCCCCTCGGAGAGACCCTCTCCGCTCCCCCCACTTCGCCCGCGCCCGCGCCCGCGCCTGCGCCGTCGCCGCCGCCGTCGCGGCGATCTCGCTCCCCGCCCTGCCCCAGGCGTCCGGCGCCACCACCGTCGTCCCGGGCGGCGCCTTGTACGTGCAGAGCGCCGTCAACGGCCTCAACGCGTCCGACAGCAGCGGCTCCCTGGCCCTGCACCGCCCCAAGGGCGACGAGGACCACCAGCAGTGGACGGCCGTGGCCGTGCCGGGTGGTCATGAACTGCGCAGCACCGACGACGCGGCCCACTGCCTCGGCCGGTCCGGCGCGGAGGCCGCGGTCGTCGCGTGCGGCGGGGCGAACGCCGTGTGGCAGGTGGCCGCGGCGGACCCGGGCGCGTACGCCCTGGGCGTCCCCGGCACCGCCGACCGCCTCGCCCTCGGCGCCGCGCCCGCAGGCGGGGTGTATCCCGAGCGTCCGCAGATCGGCGCCGACGGCCCCCTCGCCCGCTGGTACCTGACCCCCGCGCCGCTCCCCCAGGCCACGATGCCGCCCGCGGACCAGCGCACCCTCGACCAGGTCACCTTCCTGACCGCGCACAACGCGTACGCCAACGGCGTCGACGGCGGGTTCGCCCCGCCCTTCGTGAACTTCTTCCCCAACCAGTCGCGCGGCATCTCGCAGCAACTCGACGACGGCGTACGCGGCTTCATGATGGACATCCACCAGACCCCGGACGGCGCCATCCTCTGCCACGACAGCTGCACCCTGGTCAGCCGCCCCGTCGCACTATGGGTGGACGTCCAGCGCATGGTGGACTTCCTCAAGCAGCACCCCGGAGAGTTCGCCACCGTCTTCCTGGAGGACTACGTCTCCGCCGACGTGCTGCGCGCCGAACTCGCCCGCGTCGACGGCCTCCAGGACGTCCTGTACCGCCCCGACCAGGACGGCGTCCGCGAGCACGGCTGGCCGAGGATGGCCGACCTGGCGGCCCGCGGCAAGCAGTTGATGCTCTTCACCGACCGGACCCGCGCCGCGGACTCCGGGGGCCCGACCCGCGACAGCTTCGGCGTCATGTACCAGCAGGAGTGGACCGTCGAGAACTACTGGTCGATGGGCTCGGGCGTGGGAAGCTCCGACTGGGCCTGCTACAGCCGCTGGTACGCCTCCGGGGTCAACGTCCCCCTCACCCGCGAGGAGCCCGGCTTCCACCCGCTCTTCGTCATGAACCACTTCCGGGACACGACCCTCTCCGGCACCGCCGCCACGGACAACGGCAAGCTCCTCAACCGCGTCCGGAACTTCTGCGAGCCCGCCGCCCGCAAGAAGCCCACCTACGTCGCGGTGGACCGCTACGACCTGGGCTCCCCGCAGTCCGCGGTCGACCGGCTCAACGGCTACACCGTGGTGCCGTAGCCATGGGGAGGACACTCGTACGCAGTCCCTTCGCGGCGGTGGCCGCCGCCCTCGGCACGCTCCTCGGCCTGCTGGCCCCGGTCGCCGCGGCGAGCCCCGCGGCGACCCCCGCGGCGCAGTCACCGACGGCGGCCCCCGCCGCCGCGTCCACCCCGCTCGCCGCCTCGTGGACCCCGCCGCTCAGCACCCGGGGCCGCTGGATCGTCGACGCCGACGGCAACCGCTTCAAGCTGAAGTCCGGCAACTGGCACGGCGCCAGCGGAACCTGGAACGGTTCCGGCGACGCCGCCGACCCCGCGGACCACCACGCGGGCGAGGACTCCGGCCGGATGCCGCTGGGCCTGGACCGCGCCCCGATCGCCGAGATCCTCGCCGGGTTCGGCGAACTGGGGATCAACAGCGTCCGGCTGCCGTTCTCCAACGAGATGATCCACGACACCGTCCCCGTCACCGACGCCTCCGTCGCGGCCAATCCGCAGCTGCGCGGCAGGACGCCGCTCCAGGTGTACGACACCGTCGTCCGGGCGCTCACCGACGAGGGATTCGCGGTCGTCCTCAACAACCACACCAATACCACCCGTTGGTGCTGCGGCGTGGACGGCAACGAACGCTGGAACGCGTCGCAGTCCACCGCGGCCTGGGAGGCCGACTGGCTGTTCATGGTGCGCCGCTACCGGGACAACCCCCGCGTCGTCGGCGCCGACCTGTACAACGAGGTCCGCCGCTCCGTCCTGGACGACCCCAACTGGGGCTCCGGCGACGACCACGACTGGTTCGCCGCCTCCCAGCACCTGGGCGACCGCATCCTCCAGGAGGCCGACCCCGACCTGCTGATCATCGTCGAGGGCATCAACTGGACCGGACTGCCCATCGACGGCTTCCCCCACGACCGCCCCACGCTGGAGCCCGTCCAGCGGCTGTGTCACACGCTCGTGCGGTCCGGGAAGCTGGTGTACTCCGCGCACTTCTACGGCTACACCGGCCCCCGCCACAGCGGCGCGACCGGGATCGGCGAGACCCACGACCCGCGCTACAGCGACCTCGGCCGCGACGGCCTCTACGCGGAGCTGCGCCGCCAGGCGTTCTACGTCCCCTCCACCCCCGACCAGCACTTCACCGCACCCCTGTGGATCAGCGAGTTCGGTGTCGGGGGCCGCGGCGAGACCGATGCGAGGACCCGGGCCTGGTTCGCGGACTTCACCGATTTCCTGATCCGGGCCGACGCCGACTTCGCCTACTGGCCGCTCGTCGGCTGGCACGAGAACCGCCGGGGCAACGGCTGGGCGCTGCTCCACTGGGACGCGGCCGGGCACCGCATGGGCCTGTACGACGGCGACGACTGGCGCGCCGACGCCTGGACCCGGCTGGTCGACGCCCCCTCCCGGACGGGTCGCGTCGACCCCGTCCCGCGCTGGTCCATGCTCAGCCCCGACCACGGCGACTTCGTGCAGAGCCTGCGCCTGCGCGCCCGCCCCGACTGGGACTCCGGTGCCCGCAAGGCCGCCTGCCCCGACGGCCAGCGGCTGGTGGGGCTGGCCCACACCGGCAACCGCGCCCTGTGCACCGACACCGGCGCGGGCGATCTGTGGGCGTCCTCCGGGGCGTACGAGGTCGTGACCGACGAACGGTACGTCGCGTCCGGCGGCGACTGGGCCTCCGGATACACCAAGTACCAGTGTCCGCAGGGCGACTTCATGATCGGCTACGCCGTCCGCGGCGCCGCCGTCTCCAGCGTCCTGTGCGCCGTCGCGGGCACCCCCCTCGGCTCGGGCGGCCGCACGGTGTGGTTCGACCGCGGCGACAACCGTCCCTCCTCCGCCAAGGGCGGTGACTTCGCCTACGGCAGCTACAAGGGCCAGTGCGCCGACGGCGAGTACGCGGCCGGCGTCGCCTTCACCGGCCGCGTCGGCTCCTCGCGCACACCCGATGCGGTCTATTGCCGGTCCTTGACATAGCCCTGACCAGGAAGGGTCCCGGACCACGCGCGGTCCGGGACCCCCAACTCGTCGGCGGACGTGGCGATCAGACCCTATGATCACTCCGCCCCAGTGTCCGCTGCCCCCGCGCACGCACTTCAGAAGCAGGCCCCCCGACCATGACGTCACCACCCCCCAAGACCCCCCGGCTGCTCGCCCGGGCCGCACAGACCGCGACAGCCGCGGCCGCCGTCGCGGACGTCTTCCGCACCCTGGAATTCCGGGAACACACCGTGCCCCACACGGTGTCCCAGCAGAACGAGGCGCCGCGGGACTCGGTCCTCGGCACTCAGATCTTCATCTGGCTGATGACATTGTCGGCCCTGCTCTTCCTGGTGTGGCTCGCCAGGAGCCGGCGCAACGCGCTGGAACTGTCGCCCGAGGCGAAGCTGCCCGGTGGCGGCTGGCTGATCGGCGCGTGGTTCGTCCCCGTGGTCAACCTCTTCGTCCCGTTGCGGCACGTCCTCGCCATCGCGCGTGCGAGTTCCGCGGCGTGGGACCGCAAGCGCGACACGACGCTGGTGAGCCTCTGGTGGGCGGCCTGGCTGGGGCACGGGATCGTACTCACCACGACCTTGAAGGTCGTCCCGGAGTCCATGGCCGGCCTCGTGGTCACCGAGGTCCTCATGGCCGCCGCGGCCGTGCTGCTGATCCTCGTGATCGAGCGCATCACGGCACTCCAGTCCGCCGCGCTCGACCGCCCGGCTCCCGTCCCGTCGCCCGTCGAGGTCTGACCCATGAACTCCGGATATGACATAGTCCGCGTCTTCTGCGCACCCGACGGCGGCCTCGGCAACCGCGTCGCCGTCGTCCGCGACGAGGACGCCACCGCCAACGAGCCCGAACGGGCCACCTTCGCACGGCAGTCGGGCCTGCCCGAGACGGTCTTCGTGAACGACGCCGAGCGCGGCGTCGTCGACGTCCGCATCCCCGGCCGGCAGCTGCCCTTCGCCGGCTCGGCGTCGCTCGCCGCCGCCTGGCTGCTGGACGCCCCCGAGCTGATCACCCCCGCCGGAGTGCTGGGAGTGCGGCTCGACGGCGAGTTCAACTGGGTCGAGGCCAGCCCCGAATGGGCCAGGAAGCGCACCCTGCGCCAGTACGCCTCGCCCCGCGAGGTCGACACGCTCCCTGTGCCGGCCCCCGGCGAATGGCTCTACGCCTGGGCGTGGGAGGACGAGGCCGCCGGCCGCGTACGGGCGCGCGGCTTCCCCGGCCGTCCCGCCGGTCCCGCCGAGGTCGAGGCCTCCGGCTCGGCGGCCCTCCTGCTCACCGAGCGCCTGAACCGGGCCCTCAACATCACCCAGGGCCGGGGCTCCCAGATCCTCACCGCGCCGGCACCGCACGGGTTGGTGGAGCTCGGCGGCCGTGTCCGCCTCGACCGCGCGGTCCCCGGCACCCGCCCCCGTCCGGCCATCACCCTCGGCACCTCGCCGTCCTCCCGGCGCCGCATCCACCTGCTCGACCTGTGAAACGGGCCCCCGCCCGCGCGAGCGGGCGGGGGCGCCGTCCGTCAGGTGACCTCCGTTCAGCGACGTCCTCAGGCGACGTCCGCGCTGCCCTCGCGGTAGACCTTCGCCGAGGCGATGCGCCCGTCGCGGAGCTCGTAGAAAGCGGCGATCGGGTACGACCGCACCTCTCCGCCGTAGGTCAGGGTCTCGGTCATCTGGCAGGCTGCGCGGGCGCCTTCGGCGATCACGTCCCGCAGCTCGAGGGTGGGCAGGAGCCCGCGCATCGCCTCGTCGAAGAACCCGGTCAGCGCGGCGCGACCGCGTACGGTCGTGCCACCGGTGATCCACACGACGTCGTCGGTGAAGCCGGCCAGGAGTGCTTCCAGGTCACGGGCGTTGAAGGCCCGCAGGTGCTCGCGTACGGCAGCCGCCGCGTCGGTCGTCGTCACGCGGTCAGTGTGCCAGGACCCCGCCGGGCGGGCCTGGATCAGGCGGGTCCGGCGGGTCCGGCGGGGTCCGGCGACGCCGCCGCGGTCAGTTGACGTTGACGGCGGACCAGGCCGCGGCCACGGCCGCGTAGTCGGTGCCGGATGCGCCGTACAGGTCGGCGGCGGCCTTGAGGGTGGCGGTGCGGGCCGCCGCGTAGTTGGTTCCGGAGGTCATGTAGACCGTCAGGGCCCGGTACCAGATCTTGCCGAGCTTGTCGTGGCCGATGCCGCTCACCGTGGAGCCGTTGCAGGTGGGGCTGTTGTAGCTGACGCCGTTGACGGTCTTGGCGCCGCTGCCCTCGGCGAGCAGGTAGGCGAAGTGGTTGGCGACGCCGGAGGAGTAGTGGACGTCGAGATTGCCGACGCCGGAGCTCCAGCAGTCGGCGGAACTGCCGTCCTTGGAGGGCTTGTCCATGAAGCGCAGCGCCGCCTTGCCGAAGCCGGGCTTCACGATGCGTTCGCCGATGAGGTAGTCGCCGGTGTCGGAGGCGTTGCCCGCGTACCACTCCACCAGCGTGCCGAAGATGTCCGAGGTGGCCTCGTTGAGGCCGCCGGACTCGCCGGAGTAGGTGAGGGCCGCGGTACGCGAGGTGACGCCGTGCGACATCTCGTGCCCGGCGACGTCGAGGGCGACCAGCGGCCCGAAGGTGGTGCCGTCGCCGTCGCCGTAGGTCATGCAGAAGCAGCTGTCGTCCCAGAAGGCGTTGTTGTAGTTGCTGCCGTAGTGGACGCGGTTGTACGAGCCCTTGCCGTCCCCGGCTATGCCGCTGCGGCCGTGGACGGCCTTGTAGTAGTCCCAGGTCTCGTCGGTGCCGTACTGCGCGTCGACGGCGGCCGTCGCGCGGTCGGCCGTGGTGCCGGTGCCCCAGTGGTTGTCGGCGTCGGTGAAGAGCACGGCGGGGGCGCGGGAGAAGCAGATCCCGAAGATGCACAGGTCCGTCTTGTTCTGCGCGTCACCGGTGTAGGTGTTGCCGCGGGTCGGGTCCTTCAACTCGTAGCTGCCGCCGCTGGGGGTCGTCTCCAGGGAGACGGTGCCCCCGTAGAGGGACGTGCCGTCGCCGGCGGCGGTCTCAAGGGCGTCCCAGGCGTCGATGCGCGCGCCGGTGCGGGCGTCGGTGACGAGCACGCGCGCGGCAGGGTTGCCGAGGCTGTCCAGGCCGACGGCGGTGGTCCGCCAGGCCAGCCGCGGCGTCCCGTGCAGCGCGTCGACGACCAGCTGCGGCTTGGCCTTGGCCTGCCGGAAGGCCGTGCCGTGGTGGGCGGAGCGCAGGGCCGCGAGGCCCTTGTCCGCGGCGGCGCCCGCCCGGACGGCGGGCGTGACGCTGGGCACGGCGAGATCGGCACGGGTGGCCCGCTGCGTGCCTTCGACGGACCCGTCGGGGGCGAGGTGGACGATCATGTCGCCGCCGAGGACCGGGAGTCCGCGGTAGGTGCGGTCGTAGCGGACGTGCTGCGCGCCGTCGGTGTCGACGACGACGTCGCGGACGGTGCGCCCCTGCCCGGCCGGCAGGCTCACCGCCGCGTCGGCGCGGGCCACGGCGGTGGCGCGCGAGGGGAGGTTCCCGTGGTCCGCCGACGCGGCCGACGGCACCAGAAGGGCCGCGGTCAGCGCGGCTGTGCCGAGCGCGGCGGCGGTCGCGGTGGCTGCGCGTCTCATTGAGTGCTGCATCCTGCTCCTCGGGTCGCGGGGACGTGCGCGGAGGCGCATGCGCGGTGGGAGGTGAAACGGAGCCAGATTTAAGTGCCCATGACATTCCGCTGTCCAGAGGGCACACACAGCCCACACACGGGAACCAGCCACCCCGCACGCCCCGGTCACGTGGGCTCCGCCGCGGCCCGTCCGGCGGAGCGGCCGACGTCCGATGTGCGCCGCTGGCCGGTGGAGGCAACCGGGGACGTCCCGATCACCGGGCCGGGCCGGGCAGCCCCGTCACCGGCGGCGGCACTCGCCCCCCGTACCGGCGACCGGGCCGACGAGCCCGCGCGCCCGCCGGCGTCGGGGAGACCGGCTGCTCGCGTCGCCCGTGCCGGCCCCCGGCGAAGGCACCCCGGCTCAGCGTGCCGCGGCCGGCCCGTCCTCCCCGAACGACCCGTGCCGGCCCGCACCCGCGGCGAAGCGGGCCGCGCCCTCGGCCGCCTCGGCGAGCGAGATCCGGCCGTGCCGCAGTTCCGCGGCGAGGGCCGCACCCTCCTGGAGACCCTCGGCGTCCAGCACGGCCAGCCGGTCGTGCCGTACGCAGGTCTGCGGGAACGCCGCGATCTCCGACGCCAGCCGCTCGGCCGCCTCGCGCGCGCCGCCCGCCGGGACGACCCGGTTGACCAGGCCCATGGTGTAGGCCTCGGCCGCGTCGACCGGACGCCCCGTCAGGATGAGGTCCATCGCCCGGGAGGTCCCGATGAGCCGCGGCAGCCGCACCGTGCCGCCGTCGATCAGCGGCACCCCCCAGCGCCGGCAGAACACCCCGAGCACCGCGTCCTCCTCCGCGACCCGCAGGTCGCACCAGAGGGCGAGTTCCAGGCCGCCGGCCACCGCGTGACCGGAGATCGCCGCGATGACCGGCTTGCCCAGCCGCATCCGGGTCGGGCCCATCGGGCCGTCGCCCCCGTCCCTCACCTCGGTCACCTCGTTGCCCCGCGGGGTGCCGATGGCCTTGAGGTCGGCACCCGCGCAGAAGGTGCCGCCCTCCCCCCACAGCACGGCGACCGAGGCTCCGGGATCGGCGTCGAACTCACGGAAGGCGGAGGCCAGTTCCCGTGCGGTCGGACCGTCCACGGCGTTGCGTGCCCCGGGGCGGGAGAGCACCACCGTGGTGACGGGTCCGCTGCGCTCCACACGTACGGCCATGACCACTTCCCTCCGCCGCCCGTCACCTCTGCCGGTTCACGCGAGGTTATCCCCGTGGGTCAGCGTCTCCCAGGCCACGAACAGGTTGTTGCTGCCGGCCGGCCGCTGCGACTCGGTCAGCGCCTGGGTGTTGGTCATGGCGTAGCCGAGGCGGTTGTGGATCGCGTTGTAGCCGACCTCGGTCACCGGCCCGAGCCCGAGGTTGAGGTGCCCGCCGCACAGCCACGAGGGCACGGCCTCACCGCGCTGGTACTTCGACTGGAAGCCGAGCGCCTGCCGCAGCCGTTCGCCGACCTGCGGGTACAGGTCCTGGCCCTGGATGCGGCTGGTCTCGGCGACGTGCGAGATCGCGGAGATGCCGTATCCGGTGTGGGTGAAGTCCCGGCAGGTCTCCTGGGTCAGGCCGGTCACGAAGGTGGACTGGCCCTGCCAGTAGCCGACGATCTCGTCCCGGGTGTCGAGCCCGCTGCCGGGCACGGTCTTCGGCAGCGCGCCGTCGGTGTCCAGGTAGACGTAGGCCGCGACACGGTTGAGGTAGCGGGTGACGGCCTTGTCGTAGGAGGCCTTGTCGTCGAGGAAGACGGAGATGCCGACGGCGGCCTCCATCATGCTCAGCTCCCAGTTGCCGTTGCTCTTGGAGCCGTTGATGACCTCGGGGAGGTAGACGGTGCGCAGCATGGTGGCGAACCGGTTCACGTTCGGCCAGTTGCCGTACGAGTAGCGGATGATCTCCGCGGCCCTCGGCCACACCGAGCCGGCCCAGCCGGTCTGCAGCGGGGCGTTGCTGTTGGTGTGGTCGGTGATGGTGGCCGACCAGGCGTCCATGAGCTGGATCGCCTTCTGCGCGTACCTGCTGTCGCGGGTGATGTACCACGCCAGCGCGTTGGTGTAGGCCGCGATCGCGTCCTCGCGCTCGTCGGTGCAACCGTAGTTGGGGTTGGAGTACGAGCCGCACTCGACCACCGCGCGCGGCTTGGGGTTCCGCGACTGCGAGGCGTAGGACGACGCCATCATCTGGTCGTACGCGGCCTTCCACGGCTGCGCTCCGGCCTGGACCTTGCCGCGCACGAAGTCGAGTTGGGACTGGCTGACCAGGACACCGGGGTGCGTGAAGGCGGCCGGAGCCGCCGAGGCGCGACCGGTGCCGGGTACCGCCGACAGCAGGGCGGCGACGAGGGCCGCGCTGAGGGCGAGGACGGACTTGGACAGGATGCCGCGTGTTCTGTGGGACATGTGGGGGACGCCTTCCCAGGAGACGGCACGTTCACAAGGGTGAACAAGGGACTCACCCGTGAACGATGCGATTGACGGATGACGGTAGGACTAGACCAATGCCGCGTCAACCCCCCTTGAACCAGAGGGGATTGCCATGCCATGCCTGGGCGGGCGGACAAAAGAATCAGGGGCGGCCGACTCCGTCCCACGAGTCGGCCGCCCCTCACAGGGTTCTCCCCCACGGTGAACCCCGTGGCTTTCGGGTCACACCTTCGCCGTCACCGCCTTCTCGACGGCCCGTCAGAAGGCGAAGACACCGTGCGTGTCACTGCCGCGCAGCATGCACGCGTTGCCGAACGCGCGGCTGAAGGTGACACGACGGCCTTCCCAGACCCCGTCCGCGGTGACGACGACCGGGTCCCAGATGCGGGTGCAGTTCGCACCCGGGGAGTCGGCGGTCAGCGCCGTGAAGTCACCCTGCACCGCCCTGAGTTCCGCACAGGCGGACGCCGGGTCCGGGTGGTCGCCGTACGGGGTCGGGCTGCACCGCAGCACCACCGTGCGCTGCATCGTCGCCGTGGCCGGATCCTCGCCCTTGCCCACGGACAGCACCACGGCGGAAGGTGCGTACAGACTCGCCGCACCCGCCGGCCGCGCCTCGGCGGTGCCGGCCGCCACTCCGGCCGAACCCACCGCCGCCACCAGGGCCAGACAGGCACTCACCGCACTGAACCGCATAGCGAACACTCCTTCGGCTCTCGCTCCGGTAATCGGACGTCCCGGAGTCTTGTGCATCGGACACGTCCGCGTCACATCGCTCCGCGACTTTCAGTCACCGATTGTTCACACTGTGCACTATCCGTTGTGTCGCACTTGGGGCGGGGCTGGGCGTCCGGTGAAAGGACTCAGCGGAGCCGCGGACTGGGTGAAAGCGCCTTCACGGCCCGACACATCATCTCCACATCGGCCGGAAAGCAGCGGGCCGCCACCGCGTTTCGTACGCGATGACGGCCCGATGGAGCAATGAACGGCGCGGCCCGCGGTGGCCGCGGGCGCGGCGTCAGCCGCTGTAGCCCGCGAAGATCTTCGAGAACTCGTACGGCGACTGCGCGATGTTGGTGCACATGTAGAGCGCGCCGTTGCAGGCGTTGCGGTCCCGCGTCATCTCCCAGAAGGCCAGCATCCCGAGGTGCTTGCCCTGGGCGAAGCCGACCAGCTGCCGCGCGTCGGCCTGGTCGTAGATGTGGCCGTCGTCGTTCTGGCCGAGCATCGGCGTGACCCCGGTCATGGCCCACACCTGAGCGTCGGTCTTGCCCGGATACAGGGTCTTGAGCTGCGCGAAGGTGCTGTTGGCGGCCTGGACCGCGGCGTCGCCGTAGTCGGTGGAGCGGTAGTAGTCCATCGCCATGATGTTGACGACGTCCAGGGTGACGCCCGCGTCCCGGGCGGAGCGCACGACGGCCAGTCCGTCGTCCGTCAGCCCCTCGGGCAGCGCGGGCAGGGTCAGCGAGATCCGCAGCCCGGGGTGGGCCTGCTGCAGCCGGGCCAGCGCCTGGGAGCGGCGGGCGACGGAGGCCGGGTCGGCGGTGGCCGCGCCCTCGATGTCGAAGTCGGCGTAGGTCAGGCCGTAGGCGTTCACCACGGCGTTGTACTCGGTGTACAGCGCGTCGACCGTCCCGCACGCCTGGGCCAGTTCGATGCCGGAGGCGCCGCCGAAGGAGATCTTGACGTCACCGCCGGCCGCGCGGATGGCGTCGATCTGGTCCTTGCCCCACGCCGCGCGCGGGTCGTACGCGTTGAACCACATCGCCTTGCAGGAGGAGGCGGTGATGAAGGCCATGGTGAAGCTCTTCAGTCCGCTCGCCGAGGACATGGCGGTCAGGCTGGGCGTCGGCCAGGCACCCATGTCGACGTAGGGGGCGGTCCTGACGCCGCCGGGCGGCGGGTTGGTGCCCCCGCCGGAGGTGGTCGTCCCGCTGACGGCGGTGCTGTACGCGGAGGTGTTGCCGGCCGCGTCCTTGGCCCGCACCCGGAAGGCGTAGGCGGTGCTCGCCGAGAGCCCGGTGGCGGTGTACGAGGTACCGGTCACCGCGACGGGCGTGCCGCCGTCGCGCGAGACCTCGTAGCCGGCGACGCTGCCGGAGTCGTCCGTGGAGGCGGTCCAGCGCACGGTGAGGGACGAACTCGTCGCCGAGCCGACGGTCACACCGGACGGGACGCTGGGCGCGGTGGTGTCGTTGCCCCCACCGCCGCCGGTACAGGAGCCGCCGTTGAGCTTGCAGCCGGTGGGCGCGCCGGTGCCGGTGGAGACCCAGCCGAAGGCGGCGGTCGCGCCGGGGGCCAGAGTGCCGTTGTAGTCGCGGTTCTTGAAGGTGTAGTGGCTGCCGCTCTGGGTGAGCAGCGTGTCCCAGTAGGAGCCGACGGAGGTACCGGAGGGCAGGTCGAATTCGACGGTCCATCCGCTGAGCGTGGTGGTGCCGCCGTTGGTGATCGTGTACTGCCCCTGGTAACCGGTGTCCCAGGTCGACGTCTTCACGAAGGCCGCGGTCGGGGTGGCCGCGGCGGCGGGCGGGGCGAGGAGCAGGACGAGCGCTCCGACGAGCGCGGTGACCAGGGCCAGAGTTCTTCGCATCCATGCCTCCACAGGCGGGAACAGGCGCAGATTTGGTCTGTACCAAAGCATCTGGTATAGACCTATCGACTTGATGCGTCCGCGTCAATAGCCGGTTCTGGCCGATCGGGTGACGCCCCGGCCGGGCCGCACCGGGCGGCGGCCGCCCGGCGGGCATCATCGGCTGCGAAGAGTCCTGGCGCTCCCCGACCGTGCCGGGTGGCCGGGAGGTACAGATGCACATCCTGTTGGTGGCTTCGGCGTTCAACAGCCTGACCCAGCGCGCCCTGGTGGAACTGACCGAACTGGGTCACAGCGTCGCCGTCGAGGTGACCCCGGACGGCGCAGCGGTGCGCGCGGCGGTGGCCCGGTACGAGCCGGAACTCGTCCTCGCGCCGATGCTCAAGGCGGCGATCCCGCCGGACGTCTGTGCCGCCCGCACCTGCCTGGTCGTCCACCCCGGACCGCCCGGCGACCGGGGCCCGGCCTCGCTGGACCGGGCGATCCAGGAGGGCGCCGCCGAGTGGGGCGTGACGGTCCTCCAGGCGGAGGCCGAGATGGACGCCGGGGCGGTCTGGGCCTCCGTGGGCTGCGCCGTTCCGCCGGTCGGCAAGAGCGACCTGTACCGCGGCGAGATCTCCGACGCCGCCATGGAGGCGGTTCTGCTGGCGGTCGACCGCGTCGCCTCCGGCGCCTACCTCCCGAGGCCGCAGACCGACGCGGCGGTCCGCCCGCACATCCGCGCCCGGCCGGCCGTCACCCAGGACGAGCGGCGCGTCGACTGGGCCCACGACACCACCGGGACCGTCCTGCGCAAGCTCCGCGCCGCCGACTCCCGGCCCGGCGTGCTGGACGAACTGCTCGGCGCCCGCTGGTTCCTGCACGGCGGCCACCCCGAGCAGCGGCTGCGCGGCGAGCCCGGGCGGCTGCTGGCCACCCGGGCGGGCGCGGTGTGCCGGGCGACGTCGGACGGCGCGGTGTGGATCCCGCGGCTGCGGGCCCGCCGCACCCCCGGCGGCCCGGGCACCTTCGCCCTGCCCGCGGTCACCGCGCTCGGCGCACTGCTGCCGGACCTCCCCGAGGTCCCCGCCCGGGGCGCGGACGAGGACGACTGGGCCGACATCCGCTACCGCGAGCAGGGGGCCGCGGGTGTGCTCTCGTTCTCGATCCCGGGCGGCGCCATGTCCACCGACGTCTGCCGCCGCCTGCTGACGGCATACCGGCGCGCCTGCGCCCGGCCCACCTCGGTGCTGGTGCTGGGCGGTGGCCGGGACGTGTTCTCCAACGGCATCGACCTCAAGACGATCGAGGCCGCCGCGGACCCCGCCGCGGAGTCCTGGGCCAACATCACGGCCATGAACGACCTCGTCGAGGCGGTCCTCACCACCACCGACCGCCTCGTCGTCGCCGCGCTGGGCGGCAACGCGGGCGCCGGCGGCGTGATGCTCGCCCTCGCCGCGGACGAGGTCTGGTGCCGCCAGGGCGTGGTGCTCAACCCGCACTACCGCCTGATGGGCCTGTACGGATCGGAGTACTGGACCTACTCCCTGCCCCGCCGTGTCGGAACCGGCACGGCGCGACGGCTCACCGAACGGGCCATGCCGGTCGGCGCCACGGAGGCGATGCGGCTCGGCCTGGTGGACCGGCTGCTGATGTGCGGACCACGGGACTTCGCCGCCGATGTGCGCCGGCTGGCCGCCCGCCTGGCCGGCACCGCCGCCGCCCAGGCCCGCGTCGCCGCAAAGAAGGCCGACCTCGAACGCCGCGAGGCGGTCCAGCCCCTGTCCGCCTACCGCGACGCCGAGCTCGCCCGCATGCGCGCCACCTTCTCCGACCCCGAGGCCCCCTACCACGCCCTGCGCGCCGCCTTCGTCCGCAGCCGTCCCTCCCCCGGATGCGGCACGGCGTGAGGAGCTATCGCTTCAGCCTCGAGAAGGTCGGCGGTACCTTCACCAGCACGCTCACGACGGTCAACGGCAACCCTGGACTCGTCCTGCGCCTCGACGGCGTGATCGACGGCTTCATGGCCGTACGCGTCGAGAACGGCCGGGTCACCGGGCTCTACTACGTCCGCAACCCCGAGGAGCTCACCTGCATCGAGTCCGAGACACCCCTCACCTCCCGCTGACCGCCCGAGCTGCCGGCCTCGGACCCCGGCGTTCCCCTCTCCGCTCATGTCGACCGCCGGACGCGTGGTCGGTCGGAGCGGTGAAGGCCCTGGGCGCGCGGCGTGTATGTCAGTGGACCCCGCCGTCCTGCCGGCGCCTCTCACCCCCGCAGCGTCAACGCGGTGTAGGCGGCTTCCGCATGGCGGGGGTCCGGGGTGTCCGCGGGGGCCTGGGCGAGGAAGTGGTGCGGGGTGCCGTCGAAGCGGATGCGCCCCTCGGAGAGCACGGTGACGCGGTCGGCCTCTCCGGCCAGGTCCGCCACGTCGTGGGTCGACATCAGGACGCTGAGACCGCCGGCGCCCAAGGCGGCACCCAGCATGTCGCGGAAGACGCGCCGCTGGGTGGGGTCCATGCCCGCCGTCGGCTCGTCCAGGAGCAGGACCCGGGAGTCGTGCACCAGGGCGGCGGCGACCCCGACGCGGCGCAGTTGACCTCCGGAGAGGTTCTTCACCCGGTCCCCCGCTTGGTCCTGGAGGCCCACCCTGGAGAGCGCGTCCAGCGCACGGTCCCAGGCGTCCCCGCGGTTCATGCCCTTCAACCAGCCCGTGTAGGCGACCTGCTCCCTGGCGGTCAGCCCCGCCATGGGGGTGACCTGCTGTGGCATCCACGAGACGCGCCGACGGTATTCGCGCGCCGTCGAAGCGATCGCGTCCCAGGAGATGCGGCCGGACTGCGGCCGGATCACGGAGGCCCCGAGTCGCAGGAGCGTGGACTTTCCGGCGCCGTTCGGCCCGAGGAGGACGGTGAGGCCTTCCTGAAGCTCGTACGAGAAGTCCGCCAGCACCGGCCGGTTGCGGCGCTTGTAGCGGTAGGTGCAGTCGGTGAACGTGAGGCTCATGGGCGCTGTCCTTGCCGAGTCGTCGTGCAGTGGTCGAGTCCGGCGCCGAGGAGCAGGGCAGCCACGGCGGCGACCGCGGCGGTGAACGATCGCCCCCGGGGTCATCCGGGAGAACTCCCCCACGCACCGGAGTGCCTCCATGCCGGGCCACGCAAGCGTTCACAGAGGCCGCCCAGCGAACCGGCCTGAAAAGCAGATCACCGGATTGGCCCCCTTCAACATCCCGCTCCGGCGAGCCAGTCGCTATCAAGGGGAGGAGATGCCGTTATGTGGCATTTGCCGCTCTCTGAGGAGGCATCCCCATGGATGCGACTGCTGCGACCACGAACGCCGCCGCCCCCACCCCGGCCGACGACGAGGCGCCGATCCACATTCTCTGGATCAACGCCGGGCTCAGCTGCGACGGCGACTCCGTGTCGCTCACCGCCGCGACGCTGCCCAGCATCGAGGAGATCGCCCTCGGCGGGCTCCCCGGCCTGCCGAAGATCGCCGTGCACTGGCCGCTGATCGACTTCGAGTGCGGTCCGGTCCAGGGCGCCGACAACTTCATCGAGTGGTTCTTCAAGGCCGAGCGCGGCGAGATCGACCCCTTCGTGCTGGTCGTCGAGGGGTCCATCCCCAATGAGTCGATCAAGGCCGAGGGCTACTGGTGCGGTTTCGGCGACAACCCGGAGACGGGCCAGCCAATCACCACCAGCGAGTGGATCGACCGCCTGGCGCCCAAGGCCCTGGCCGTGGTCGCCATCGGCACCTGCGCCACGTACGGCGGCATCCACGCCATGGAGGGCAACCCGACCGGCGCCATGGGCGTGCCCGACTACCTGGGCTGGGAGTGGAAGTCCAAGGCGGGCATCCCGATCGTCTGCGTGCCCGGGTGCCCGATCCAGCCGGACAACTTCGCGGAGACGCTGACGTACCTGCTCTACCAGGCGGCCGGCTCCGCGCCGATGATCCCGCTGGACGACAAGCTGCGCCCGGCCTGGCTGTTCGGCGCGACCGTCCACGAGGGCTGCGACCGGGCCGGCTACTACGAGCAGGGCCAGTTCGCCGACCGCTACGACTCCCCGCAGTGCCTGGTGAAGATCGGCTGCTGGGGCCCGGTGGTCAAGTGCAACGTCCCCAAGCGCGGCTGGATGGACGGCGTCGGCGGCTGCCCCAACGTCGGCGGCATCTGCATCGCGTGCACCATGCCGGGCTTCCCGGACATGTTCATGCCGTTCATGGACGAACCGCCCGGCGCACGGCTGTCCAGCACCGCCAGCGGCGTGTACGGCGCGGCGATCCGCAGGCTCCGCTCCATGACGGCCAAGACCGTCGACCACGAGCCCAAGTGGCGCCACACCGGCCGCAAGCTCACCACCGGTTACAAGGCGCCCTGGTGACCCCAGGGCACCGCACCGGCCACCGACCCCGGCACTGACCCCGGCCGCCGACCCCGGCCTCCCCCGCTTGACGAAGGGCACGCAGAACCATGGCTCCGAAGACGAAGACGGCCGGAGACGGCAGTGGCCTGATGGAGATGTCCTGGGATCCGATCACCCGGATCGTGGGCAGCCTCGGCATCCACACGAAGATCGACTTCAAGCAGAAGCGGGTCGCCGAGTGCTACAGCACCTCGTCGGTCTTCCGCGGCTACAGCGTCTTCATGCGGGGCAAGGACCCGCGCGACGCGCACTTCATCACCAGCCGCATCTGCGGCATCTGCGGTGACAACCACGCGACCTGCTCGGTGTACGCGCAGAACATGGCGTACGGCGTCAAGCCGCCGCACCTCGGCGAGTGGATCATCAACCTCGGCGAGGCCGCGGAGTTCATGTTCGACCACAACATCTTCCAGGAGAACCTGGTCGGGGTCGACTACTGCGAGAAGATGGTCCGCGAGACCAACCCGGGCGTCCTGGAGCTGGCCGAGCGCACCGAGGCGCCGCACGCCGCGGAGCACGGCTACCGCACCATCGCGGACATCATGCGCTCGCTCAACCCGCTGGAGGGCGAGTTCTACCGCGAGGCGCTCCAAGTGAGCCGCTACACGCGGGAGATGTTCTGCCTGATGGAGGGCCGGCACGTCCACCCCTCCACGCTGTACGCGGGCGGCGTCGGCACCATCGCGTCGGTCCAGCTGTTCACCGACTACCTCACCCGGCTGATGCGGTACGTGGAATTCATGAAGCGGGTCGTGCCGCTCCACGACGACCTCTTCGACTTCTTCTACGAGGCCCTGCCCGGCTACGAGGAGGTCGGCCGCCGCCGCATCATGCTCGGCTGCTGGGGCGCCTTCAACGACCCGGAGTACTGCGACTTCACCTACGCCAACATGACC
Organism: Streptomyces sp. MI02-7b; assembly: GCF_033793585.1. Classification (NCBI taxonomy): domain Bacteria; kingdom Bacillati; phylum Actinomycetota; class Actinomycetes; order Kitasatosporales; family Streptomycetaceae; genus Streptomyces; species Streptomyces sp. MI02-7b. Next base: position 169,982 of record NZ_JARAWX010000008.1, read on the forward strand.
GACTGGGGCCGGCGGATGTTCGTCTCCCCCGGCATCGTCGTGGACGGCAAGCTGGTCACCAACGACCTGACGAACATCAACCTCGGCATCCGGATCCTCCTGGGCAGCTCGTACTACCAGGACTGGGAGGGCCAGGAGCAGTTCGTCACGCACGACCCGCTCGGCAACCCGGTCGACCCGCGCCACCCGTGGAACCAGCACACCATCCCGGCGCCGCAGAAGCGGGACTTCGACGACAAGTACAGCTGGGTCATGTCGCCGCGCTGGTTCGACGGCCAGGAGCACCTGGCCCTCGACACCGGCGGCGGCCCGCTGGCCCGCCTGTGGTCGACGGCGCTCAACGGGCTGGTCGACATCGGCTATGTGAAGGCCACCGGGCACAGTGTGGTCATCAACCTGCCCAAGACGCTGACCAAGCCGGAGACCACCTTCGAGTGGAAGATCCCGCAGTGGAGCAACGCCCTGGAGCGCAACCGGGCACGGACCTACTTCCAGGCCTACGCCGCCGCCTGCGCCCTGCACTTCACGGAGAAGGCGCTGGAGGAGGTCCGCGCGGGCCGCACCCAGACCTGGGAGAAGTTCGAGGTCCCCGAGGAGAGCATCGGCGTGGGCTTCACCGAGGCGGTGCGCGGCGTGCTCTCGCACCACATGGTGATCCGCGGCGGCAAGATCGCCAACTACCACCCGTACCCGCCCACGCCCTGGAACGCGAGCGTGCGCGACACCTACGGCACGCCCGGCCCCTACGAGGACGCCGTGCAGAACACCCCGATCTTCGAGGAGAACTCCCCGGAGAACTTCAAGGGCATCGACATCATGCGCGCCGTGCGCAGCTTCGACCCCTGTCTGCCGTGCGGTGTCCACATGTACGTCGGCGGCGGCCGCACCGTGGAGAAGCTGCACGTCCCCACCGGCCTGAGCGGCATGGCCGGATGAGCGCGGAGCGGACCGCGCGGCGGATCGAGGAGATCCTGGACGGCCTCGCCGCCTCGGGCGACGGCGAGGCCGCGGCCGCCGCCGAGGAACTGGTGCGCACGCTCATGGAGTTCTACGGGGCGGGCCTGGCCCGCGCCGTGGAACTCCTGGAGAAGCGCGGCACCGACCCCATGGCCGCGCTGCTGGCGGACGAGGTGGTGGCGGGCCTGCTCGTCCTGCACGACCTGCACCCCGAGGACACCCTCACGCGGGCCGGGCGCGCGGTCCACGCCGCCCGGGCCGGCACCTCGGTGGACATCGAGCACTTCGACCCCGACAGCGGCACGCTGCGGCTGGCCGCCCGCGAGGGCGGCGGCTGCGGCTGCCCGAGCACCATGGACGCCACCCGGCAGCGCATCGAGGCCGCGCTGTCCTGCTGGGCGCCCGAGGTGACCGCGGTCGAGCTGCCGCAGGCCGGTCCCGCCGCGCGGGAACCCGCCCTGCTCCAGATCGGCACCCGCCCGCCGGGGGCGCCGTGAACCCGCTGTCCCCACCCGCGGCGGGGCTGCGCCGCTTCGTCGCCCCGCGCCCGGCCGCACCCGAACGGTGCGAGCTGTGCGGGGAGACGCTGACCGGTCCCCACCGGCACCTGGTGGACGTCGGCCGGCGCGCGCTGGCGTGCGCCTGCACGCCCTGCTCGCTGCTCTTCGACCGGCCGGGCGCCGGCGGCGGCCGTTTCGCCTCCGTGCCCGACCGCTATCTCTCCGACCCCGGCTCGGTGCCGGACGCCGTGGCCTGGCAGCGGCTGCGCATCCCGGTGTCGGTGGCCTTCTTCTTCCACAACGCCTCCCTCGACCGGCCCGTCGTGCTCTACCCCAGCCCGGCGGGCGCCACCGAGAGCGACGTGGACCCGGGCACCTGGGAGGCCGTGTTCGGCGACTCGCCACTGGCGCGCGCGCTGCGACCGGATGTGGAGACGCTGCTGGTGCGCCGCGAGGGCGACGGCGGCGAGTGCTACCTGACGCCGGTCGACCGCGCGTACGAACTGGTCGGCCGGCTGCGGCTGACCTGGCAGGGCTTCGACGGCGGGCCCGGGGCGCGCGCCGAGCTCGCCGCCTTCTTCGACGACCTACGACAGCGGGCGGCCGCCGTGCCGCGGGAAGGGAACCGGTCGTGACCGACCTGGGCTTCACGTGCACGGGCGTACGGGCCGATCCGTACGCCGCCGGACCGACGCTCGTCTTCCGGCTGCGGATCACCGCCTCCGGCGGGGAGCGGGTGCACGCGATCGCACTGCGCTGCCAGTTGCGCATCGAGCCGGCACAGCGCGGGTACACACCGGCCGAGGCCGAGGGCCTGGACGACCTGTTCGGCGGGCCCGAACGCTGGGGCACCACGCTGCAACCGCTCCAGTTCGCCCAGGTGCCGGTGATGGTGCCCGGCTTCACCGGCGAGGTCGAGGTCGATCTGCCGGTGCCGTGCACCTACGACATGGACATCGCCTCCGCCAAGTACTTCGACGCACTGGAGGAGGGCGAGGCACCGCTGCTGATGCTGTTCTCCGGCACCGCCTTCCTCGGACCCGGCGGATTCCAGGTGCTGCCCGTGCCCTGGCACAAGGAGGCCACGTGCCGCCTTCCGGTGGCGGTGTGGCGGGAGACGATCGACGCGCACTTCCCCGGCTGCGGCTGGATCCGGCTGCCGCGCGGCTCCATGGACGCGTTGCGGTCCTTCCGCAGCCGGCACGCGCTGCCGTCCTGGGAGGCCACCGTGGAGGCCCTGCTCGCCGGAGCGGCACGGTGACGGCCGGCGCCGCGGAGGCGGCGGGGACCGCGGGGACGGCCGAACGCTTCGGCACCGCCCGCAAGGTGGCCGACGCCGTGCTCTTCGAGGGCTACGTCCTCTACCCGTACCGGGCGTCGTCGGCGAAGAACCGCATGCGCTGGCAGTTCGGCGTGCTCGTGCCCCCGGCGTGGGCGGCAGCGTCGGGCGAACCCGCCGCGCAGCGCACCGAACTCCTCATGGAGCCGCGCGCGGACGCCGTGCTCCACGCCGAGCTGCGCTTCCTGCACGCCCAGCGGCGCACCGTCCGGCGCCTGCTGCCCGACGGGTCGTACCAGCCGGTGGAGGCGCTGGAACTGCCCGACCGGGTCCTGGTGCCCTGGGACGAGGGGTGCGAGGAGCGCGTCGAACTGAAGGCCGGCGTGGCCGAGTTGACCGCGGGCGGCATTACACTCCCGTTCACCCTGCCCGCGGCCGAGACCACCGAGCCGGTCGAGGGCGAGGGCGGCGCGCCTGTCGGCGCGGTCGTCCGGCGCCGCGAGGCGCTGGAAGGCGTGGTCCGGATCTCCGCGGAGGAACTGCCGGGCCCCTACCGGGTCCTGCGGCTGACCGCCGTCGTGGAGAACACCGGCCCGGGCACCGCGAACCGGCGCGAGGACGCCCTCGCGCACTCGCTGGTGTCGGCACACCTGATGCTCGGGCTGACCGCGGGCTCGTTCGTCTCCATGACCGATCCGCCGCAGTGGGCGCGCGGAGCCGTCGCGGAGTGCCGCAACGAGCAGACGTGGCCGGTGCTGGCGGGCGACGACGGTGCCGCCGACGTGGTGCTGTCCTCCCCCATCATCCTGGAGGACCATCCGCGCATCGCCCCGGAGAGCGCCGGCGCGATGTACGACGCCACCGAGATCGACGAGATCCTGGCCCTGCGCACCGCCGCCCTCACCGACGAGGAGAAGCGGCACGCCAGGGGCACCGACGACCGCGCCGCCGCCGTCATCGACCTGGCGGAGACCATGCCGCCGGAGGTGATGGAGCGTCTGCACGGGGCCGTACGGGCGCTGCGCGAGGTCACCGGGCCGGACCCGGTGCCGTCCGTGACCGCGCCGGACACGCCCTGGTGGGACCCGGGCGCCGACGCCTCGGTGGACCCGGCGCGCGACCGCGTGGTGATCGAGGGCGCGTCCGTCGGCGCGGGCAGCCGGGTCGTGCTGCGCCCCGGCAAGCGGCGCACCGACGCCCAGGACCTGTTCCTGCACGGGCGCGGTGCGCTGGTGGAAGCGGTGCTGCGCGACGTGGACGGCGGGGTGCACCTCGCGGTCACCGTGGACGGCGACCCGGGCGCGGAACTCCGGCGCCAGCAGGGGCGGTTCCTGTACTTCCAGCCCGACGAACTGGCCCCGGCGGAGGAGGCGTGAGCGGCGGGGGCGTGAGCGGCGGCGTGCTGGTCGCCGGCATCGGCAACATCTTCCTGGGCGACGACGGCTTCGGCGTCGAGGTCGTACGGCGGCTGGCCGGGCACCCGCTGCCGGAGGGCGCCGAGCTCACCGACACCGGCGTCCGCGGGGTGCACCTGGCGTACCGGCTGCTGGACGGCTACCGCTGCGTGGTCCTGGTCGACGCCGTGCCGGGGGGCGAGCCGCCCGGCACCCTGCGGCTGATCGAGGTGCCGCCGCAGCCGGCGGCCGACCCCGCGCAGCCGCCGGTCGTCGACGGCCACCGCATGACGCCGGACGCCGTCCTGGCCCTGCTGGACACCCTCAGCGCCGGCACGGGCGCGGGCAGACGTCCCACGCGCGTGCTGGTCGTGGGCTGCGAACCGGCCTGCCTGGACGAGGGCATCGGCCTCAGCGCACCCGTCGCCGCCGCCGTGGACGAGGCCGTGGGCCTCGTGCTCCGGGTCGTCGGGGAGGAGTGCGCGCGGGCCGGAAGTCCGCGCACGGCGAGCGGTCCCGCGGCTCGTCCGCGGTGAGCGGATCCGGCCGAGCAGACCCCACCACGCAAACAGCGGAACCAACAGAAAGGAGCACCCGCCATGTGGAAGATCGCCCTCGGCGCGGTGGGGGCGGCCGCGGCCGTCCTCGCCATGTCCCGCGTCCTGCCCGACGTGAAGCGCTACATGCACATTCGGTCCATGTGAGGCCGAACGGGTACCCGCCGCCGGGCCGGCGGCGTGGCGGGCGGGGGGCCCGCCACGACCGGCCTCTAATGGAGCCGCGCGAGCCGGGGGTACCGCCGGGCGGCAGCCGGTGGCCCGGCCGGCGCCCCACACCGGAGATGAGACCGATGCACGAGATGTCCATCGCGATGGCGGTGGTGGAGCAGGTCGAGCAGGCCGCCGCCCGCCTGGCGGCCGACGGCGCCGTCCCGCCCGCCGTGCGGGAGGTCCGGCTGGAGGTGGGCGAACTCGCCGGCGTGCTGCCCGACTCCCTGTCCTTCTGCTTCGACCTCGCCTGCTCCGGCACCGTCCTGGAGGGCTCGTCCCTGACGGCCGGGACCGTGCCGGGCCGGGCCCGGTGCGCCCCCTGCGACCACGAGTGGCCGACCGGGATGCCCCCGCAGCTGGGCTGCCCCCGCTGCGGCGCGGGCGCGTCGGAGCTGCTGTCCGGTCGCGAACTGCGCATCACCGAAGTGCGGTGGGCCGAGCCGGTCCCACCCGGCCCGCCCGTCCCGCTGTCCGCACCACTCGCCGAGGAGCGCTGAACGCCATGTGCAAAGTCACCGACCTGCAGCAGTCCGTGCTCGCCAGGAACGACCACGGCGCCGCGCACCTGCGTGAGGACCTCGCCGCGCGCGGGACCGTCATGGTGAACCTGCTGTCCAGCCCCGGGAGCGGCAAGACCGCCCTCCTGGAGGCGGAACTGAGCCTGGCCCGCGGGCGCGGCGTGCCGGTCGCCGCGCTCACCGCCGACCTCGCCACCGAGAACGACGCGCTGCGCCTGGGCCGTTCGGGCGCGCCGGTGCGGCAGGTGCTGACCGACGGGCTGTGCCATCTGGAGTCCCGGATGGTGCGCTCGCACGTCGACGACTGGCTGCCCGGGGACACCCACCTGCTGTTCGTGGAGAACGTCGGCAACCTGGTGTGCCCGGCCTCCTACGATCTCGGCGAGTCGCTGCGCGTGGTCCTCGCCTCGGTCACCGAGGGCGAGGACAAGCCGCTGAAGTACCCCAGCGCCTTCGGACTGGCGCAGCTGGTCCTGATCACCAAGTACGACATCGCGGCGGCCGTGGACTTCGACGAGGGGGCGTTCCTCGCCAACGTCGCCCAGGTGAACCCGGGGGTCGAGGTGGTCCGCACCTCGGTGCGCGACGGTGAGGGCGTGGGTGTGCTGCTGGAGCGGGCGCTCGCGGTGCACGCCGGGGCCGCCGTCCACCGGCCCGTGATGGCGCGCACCGCCGTGGGGCACGGGCACTGATGGCCGGCCGGCCGGCCCCGGCGGCCGACGCCGCCGCGCAGCGCCGCAGGGTGCTGGTGCGGGGCGTGGTGCAAGGGGTCGGCTTCCGCCCGTTCGTCTTCGGACTGGCCCGGGAACTCGGTCTTTCGGGGCACGTCGGCAACACCGGTGAGGGCGTGGTCGCCGAGGTCGAGGGCGCCCCGGCGGCCGTCGCCGCCTTCTGCGTCCGCATCGGCACCGACGCCCCGCCGCTGGCGGTGGTCGAGTCCGTCTCGCACGCCGCGGTACCGCTCGCCGGTGGCTCGGACTTCGCCATCGCGCCCTCACGGGCGGGCGGGGGCGCCGCGCGGACACTGGTCTCCCCCGACACCGCGACCTGCGGGGCCTGCCTGGCGGAGCTCCGCGACCGGGGCGACCGCCGCTTCCGCCACCCGTTCATCACCTGCACGCACTGCGGGCCGCGCTTCACGATCGTGACCGCACTGCCCTACGACCGGGCGAACACCACGATGGCCCGGTTCCCGATGTGCGGGGCCTGCCGGGCGGAGTACGAGGACCCGGGCGACCGGCGCTTCCACGCGCAGCCGGTGTCCTGCCACGACTGCGGTCCGCGGCTGCGGCTGCTGGTGCGGCGCGGGCGCGGCACGGTGGAGGCGGCGGCGCACGATCCGCTCGGCGGCGCGCGACGGCTGCTCGCGGACGGCGCGATCCTCGCCGTGAAGGGGCTCGGCGGCTACCACCTGGCCTGCGACGCGGCGAACGACACGAGCGTACGGCTGCTGCGGACGCGCAAGAACCGGGGCGACAAGCCGTTCGCCCTGATGGCCCGGGACCTCGCGGACGTCACGCGACTGGCCCATGTGGACGCCGCGGAGTGGACGTTGCTGGCCGGGGCCCGGCGCCCCGTCGTGCTGCTGCGGCGGCGGCCCGGTACCGGCGGTGTGGCGCCGGCCGTCGCGCCGCGGGTCGCCGACCTCGGCGTCATGCTGCCGTACACCCCGGTGCACCATCTGCTGCTGGGACTGCCCGGCGACCCGCCGGGTCCCCGGCTGCTGGTGATGACCAGCGGCAACCTGGGCGGCGAACCCATCGTCACGGACGACGAGGACGCCCTGCGCCGGCTCGCGGGGCTCGCCGACGCGTGGCTCACGCACGACCGGCCGATCCATGTGCCCTGCGACGACTCGGTGGTGCGGATCTGCGACGGCGGTGAACTCCCGGTACGGCGCTCGCGCGGTTACGCGCCCTTCCCGGTGCCACTGCCGGTGTCCGTGCTCCCGGCGCTCGCCGTCGGCGGCGACCTGAAGAACACCTTCTGTGTGGGCGAGGGGCGGCACGCCTGGATGTCGGCGCACGTCGGTGACATGGACGACCTGGAGACGCTGACCGCCTTCGGCGCCGCGGAACGGCAGCTGGAGGACATCACCGGCGTGCGGCCGGTCCTGCTGGCCGCCGACCGGCACCCGGGCTACCGGTCGCTGGGCTGGGCTCGCCGCGCGGCGGGCGGGCGTCCGCTGCGCCAGGTGCAGCACCACCACGCGCACGTCGCCGCGGCGATGGCCGAGGCGGGGCTCGACGGTACCGCGCCGGTGCTCGGTGTCGCCTTCGACGGCACCGGCCACGGCGACGACGGCGCCGTCTGGGGCGGGGAGTTCCTGGTCGCCGACTACGACGGCTTCCGGCGCGCGGCCCATCTCGCCTACGTGCCGCTGCCGGGCGGGGACGCCGCGGTCCGCAGGCCCTACCGCATGGCGCTGGCGCACCTGTGGGCGGCCGGTCTGCCCTGGACGGCCGGCCTGCCGTGCGTGGCAGCCTGCCCGCAGGACGAACTCCGCCTCTTGGCGACGCAGTTGGAACGCGGCCTGGCCTGCGTCCCCACCTCCAGCATGGGCCGGCTCTTCGACGCGGTCTCCGCGCTGGCCGGGGTCTGCCAGGAGGCCGGGTACGAGGCGCAGGCGGCCGTCGAGCTGGAGGCCGCCGCGGTCGCCGCCGGCGAACTGCCCGTGCGGGGTTACGCGTTCGCGCTGCGTCCCGGCGGCGGTGCGGACGGCGCCACCGCCTGCGACGCGGGCCCGGTGCTCGCGGGCGTCGTCGCGGACCTGGGCCGCGGCGTGCCGGCGGGCGTCGTCGCGGGCCGCTTCCACCGTGCCGTGGCCGACCTCGTGCTCCGGGTGTGCGCCGCCGTACGCGACCGCGACGGCGTCGCGACGGTCGCCCTGAGCGGCGGCGTCTTCGCCAACGCGCTGCTGTCCGCCGCCTGCGCGGGCGCGCTGCGCGCGGACGGCTTCGAGGTCCTGCTCCACCGCCTGGTGCCGCCGAACGACGGCGGCCTGGCGCTCGGCCAACTCGTCGCCGCTGCCCGCGGCGACGGCCCGCGGACCCCCCACCCAGAGCGAGGAGACAGCTGATGTGCCTGGCGGTACCCGGCAAGGTGCTGGAGATCGAGGAACGTGACGGGACAAGGATGGCGACCGTCGACTTCGGCGGCGTGATCAAGGACGTGTGCCTGGAGTACCTGCCCGACCTCCAGGTCGGCGAGTACGCCATCGTCCACGTCGGCTTCGCGCTGCAGCGCCTGGACGAGGAGTCGGCGCGGCAGACGCTCGCCCTCTTCGGCAACCTGGGCCTGCTGGAGGAGGAGTTCGGCGACCCGTGGCAGCAGGCGGCGGCCGAGGCGGGCACCACCCCGTCCGGGACGGCCACAGCGGGGGTGGAGACGGACCGGTGAAGTACATCGAGGAGTTCCAGGACCCCGCACTGGCCAAGCGGCTGCTGGACGACATCCGCGCCACCGTGACCCGGCGCTGGGCGCTGATGGAGGTGTGCGGCGGCCAGACCCACACCATCATCCGGCACGGCATCGACCAGTTGCTGCCCGAGGAGGTCGAGCTCATCCACGGGCCCGGCTGCCCGGTCTGCGTGACGCCGCTGGAGGTCATCGACAAGGCCCTGGAGATCGCCTCCCGGCCCGAAGTGATCTTCTGCTCCTTCGGCGACATGCTGCGCGTGCCCGGCACCGGCCGCGACCTGTTCCGGGTGCGCAGCGAGGGCGGCGACGTGCGGGTGGTCTACTCCCCGCTCGACGCGCTGCGGATCGCCCGGGAGAACCCCGACCGACAGGTGGTGTTCTTCGGCATCGGCTTCGAGACCACCGCCCCGCCCAACGCCATGACGGTGTACCAGGCGCGCAGGCTCGGCATCCGCAACTTCAGCCTGCTGGTCTCGCACGTCCGGGTGCCCCCCGCGATCGAGGCGATCATGCGGTCGCCGGACGTGCGGGTGCAGGCGTTCCTGGCCGCCGGGCACGTGTGCAGCGTGATGGGGACTGAGGAGTACCCGGAGCTGGCGGACGGCTTCGGCGTGCCCATCGTCGTCACCGGCTTCGAGCCGCTGGACATCCTGGAGGGGGTGCGCCGCACCGTGCGCCAGCTGGAGCGCGGCGAGCACACCGTCGAGAACGCCTACCCGCGCGCCGTCCGCCCCGAGGGCAACGCGGCGGCCAAGGCGATGCTCGCGGACGTCTTCGAGGTCACCGACCGGGCGTGGCGCGGCATCGGGGTCATCCCGGACAGCGGCTGGCGGCTCTCCCCGCGCTACCGGGAGTTCGACGCGGAGCACCGCTTCGAGGTCACCGGCATCTCCACCCGGGAGCCGGCCGCCTGCCGCAGCGGCGAGGTGCTGCAGGGCCTGATCAAGCCGCACGAGTGCGAGGCGTTCGGCACCGCCTGCACCCCCCGCAATCCGCTGGGCGCCACGATGGTCTCCAGCGAGGGGGCCTGTGCCGCCTACTACCTCTACCGCCGGCTCGGCGGCACCAGCGCACCTCTGGAGGCGAGCCCCGTTGGCTGAGACCGCTGACACCCTTGCGGCACCGGACTTCTCCGGCTGGACCTGCCCCGCGCCGCTGCGCGACCAGCCCCGTGTGGTGATGGGGCACGGCGGCGGTGGGACGCTGTCGGCCGAACTCGTCCGGCACGTCTTCGCCCCGGCCTTCGGCGGGCCCGTGCTGGCCCAGCTCGCCGACTCCGCGGTGGTGCCGCTCGGCGGGGCACGGCTGGCGTTCTCCACCGACTCGTACGTGGTGCGGCCGCTGTTCTTCCCCGGCGGCAGCATCGGGGACCTGGCCGTCAACGGCACGGTCAACGACCTCGCGATGAGCGGCGCCCGTCCGGCCTTCCTGTCCTGCGGGTTCATTTTGGAGGAGGGTGTGGAGATGCCGCTGGTCGCCCGGGTCGCCGAGGCGATCGGCGCGGCCGCGCGGACCGCCGGGGTCGAGATCGTCACCGGGGACACCAAGGTCGTCGAGTCCGGCCACGGCGACGGGATCTACATCAACACCGCGGGCATCGGCCTGGTCCCCGAGGGGGTCGACATCCGGCCGCAGCGCGCGGAGCCGGGCGACGTCGTCATCGTCAGCGGGGAGATCGGCGCGCACGGCGTCGCCGTCATGAGCGTCCGCGAGGGGCTGGAGTTCGACGTCGAGATCGAGAGCGACTGCGCTCCGCTGAACGGTCTCGTCGAGGCGATGCTCGCGGTGACGACCGATCTGCATGTGCTGCGCGACCCCACCCGGGGCGGGCTCGCCGCCGCGCTCAACGAGATCGCCGCCGCCTCCGGGGTCGGCGTCGTCGTCGAGGAGCGCGCGGTGCCCGTGCCCTCCCCGGTCGCCAACGCGTGCGCGGTGCTCGGCCTGGACCCGTGGTACGCGGCGAACGAGGGCAAACTCGTGGCCTTCGTCCCCCGGGCCCATGCCGACGCGGTGCTGGCGGCTCTGCGCGCGCACCCGCTGGGGACCCGGGCGGCCGTGATCGGCGAGTGCGTCGAGGACCACGCGGGCATGGTGGTCGCGCGCACCGGACTCGGCGGCACCCGGGTGGTCGATCTTCCACTGGGCGAACAACTCCCCCGGATCTGCTGACTCCTCACCGGCGCGGCCGGGTGCGGGGCCCCCGCACCCGGCCGTGCCCACCGGCAGGGGTGCGCCCGGCCGTCCGGGGCAGCAGGGATGCAGGACGCGGCCCCGCCGCACCCGACGCCCGAGGAGGACGCGATGACCTTCCAGCACCCGGTGGAACGCACCGACGAACGCGGCCGCGGCGGCCGCTTCGAGCAACTGGCGGAGGGGGCCTCGAACTTCACGGCCTCCCCCGCCTTCTACGGGGTGTGCGTCGTCATGGTGTCCGCCTTCGTCGTCGTCCACGTCCTCGGGCTGCCGCTGAACTGGCAGTTGTTCGCGGCGGACCTGATGACGGCGGTCACCCTGCTCCTGCTGGCGCTGCTGAAGAACTCCGAGCGCCGCGCCGAGCACGCCCTGCAGACCAAGCTGGACGCGATCGCCGCCGCCCTGCTGGAGCAGGGCGGCAGCTCGCACGAGGCGCGCGACGCGTTGCGCAAGGTGATCGGCATCCACGAGGAGGCCTGACGGGCCCCGGGACGGATCAGCCGGTGACGCTCGCGGCGCCGGTCTCCAGGTGGCCGGTGAAGCGGCGCGACCAGGACGCGTCGGAGCCGATCGTGACCGTGAAGTCGTACCAGCCCGAGGAGTACGCGACGGCGTTGAAGAAGTCGTCGGTGCTGCCGCCGGCGGGAACGGTGTAGGTCCAGGGGCCGTCGGTGCGGTACTGGTTCGCCCTGATGGTGAAGGTGACGGCGGCGGCGGAGGTGTTGGTCATGCGGAACCAGACCGCCTGCTTGCCCGTGTCGGGCGCGGCCGCGTAGGTCGGGACGACCTCGCAGGCCTTGCCGGCCGCCTTGGCGTCCCCGGTGAAGCGGCGCAGGAAGCGGTTGGGGCCGACGAGGGTCAGGTCGTACTTGCCGTCGCCGTAGCCGGAGCCGATGTTGAAGTAGTCGCTGCCGGTCCCGCCCGCGTCGATCGTGTACTGCCAGGGCACGCGGCTGCGGTAGGCGTTGGGGTGGACGGAGAAGTGCGCGGCGCCGGTGGCCTGGGCACCCTGGTTGCTCATGGCGATCCAGGCCAGGATCGAGCCGCCGCTGCCGAACTCCAGCCGGTCCAGGTGGCCGTTCGGCTGGTAGGGCAGGGCGCGGGCGGGCCGGGTGCCCGCCTCCTGCACGGGCAGCGCGTTGGTGGTGGGCCTGGGGTTGGGCAGGGGGGCACAGGTGTCGATGCCGATGACGGATGTCGCGGGCAGCGCGGGCAGTCCGGTGACCGGCGCGGTGAAGTCGAAGCAGCGGGTCAGGTCGCCGGTCACCTTGCGGCGCCAGGCGCTGATGTTGGGGCTGGTGGCGGGCGTGCCCAGGGCCGCGGTCCAGCGTTCCATGAAGCGGATGACGGAGGTGTGGTCGTAGACCTCGGAGGACACCCAGCCGCCGCGCGTCCAGGGCGAGACGACGATCATCGGGACGCGGAAGCCCAGCCCGTAGGGCGTGCCGTTCAGGAACTCGCCGGCCGTGCCGGCGGGCGGGGACGGCGGCGGGACGTGGTCGAAGTAGCCGTCGTTCTCGTCGTAGTTGAGGAAGAGCACGGTCGAGTCGAAGACCGCCGGGTTCGCGCTCAGGGCCTGGAGCACCTGGTGCACGAAGTGCGCGCCGTCGCCGGGCGGGGCGTAGGGGTGCTCGGAGAAGGCCTGGTTGGGGACGATCCACGAGACCTGGGGCAGGGTGCCGGCCAGCACGTCGGCCTTGACGGCGGCCACGATGTCGTCCGGCGTCGAGCCGGTCGTGCGCGGGACTGAGGCCATGCCGCGGTCGTGCAGCGGGGTGCCCGCGGCGGCCTGGGTGAACTGCTTGAAGTACGCCAGGCCGTTGTCGCCGTAGTTGTCGTCGGCGTTCTGGTAGACCCGCCAGCTCACCCCGGCGTTCTGCAGGGCCTCGGCGTACGTCTGCCAGGCCAGGCCCGACTCGTCGCCGCCGTCGTGGCTGGAGGAGTCGACCTTCCCGCTCCACAGGTACGTCCGGTTGGGTCCGGTCGCGCTCAGGGTGGAGGAGTAGTAGGCGTCGCAGATGGTGTAGGCGTCCGCGAGGGCGTAGTGGAAGGGGATGTCGGCCCGGGTGAGGTGGCCGAGGGAGCGCACGTTGCCGACGCCGGAGACCCAGGAGTCCAGGGCGCCCTTGTTCCAGGCGGCGTGCTGGGAGGACCAGCTGTGCGGCAGGTCGCCGTTGCACTGGGCGAGCGTCTCGGGGTCGGCGCCGCCGGCGGCGGGCGTGGCGCTGAGCCGCCAGGGGTACTGCCGTCCGGTGCCGTTCGGCTGGTTGAAGACCGACTGGCCGCCGGACAGGGTGATGGCGGCCCGGTCGCCGAAGCCGCGCACACCCCCCAGCGTCCCGAAGTAGTGGTCGAAGCTGCGGTTCTCCTGCATCAGCACGACCACGTGCCGTACATCGGCGATGGTGCCGGCGGCGGCTGCCGCCTGCTGCTGCGGCGCCGCGGCGCCCGTCTGCGTGACGGCGGCCCCCGCGGCCGCCCCCGCGGACAGGGCCACGAACTTCCGGCGACTGATACCCGTCATCCCACCGATCCTTGTCGACTCGACGTCAGGTGCGTGTGATCGCAGGCAAGGGTGCCGCCGGGCGGCGGAAGGGACCAGGGGTTCGCGGCGGCGGGCACCGGTCCGCCGGGTGAATGTCCGGGGAACACCGCCTCGACCGGGCTTTTTCCCGCTTTCGGGTGGCGTTCGGCGTCCGAACGGAAGAGTCTTGGAGGCAGAGGGGGCACGCGGCCCGCGAGGCGGCGCGCCGACGTCGGTGGTGGCGGCGCGTGAGCGAGGAGACGGACATGAGCGACAACGACATGGGTGATGAGGTCTACCAGCCGGACGGGTCCGAGGTGCAGGACGACGCCGGGTTGCTGGAGCCCGAGGACACGCTGGACTACCACGGCGTGGACCAGGTGCTCGACGAGGGCTACTCGCCGCCGGAGCGGCCCTGGGCGGTGAACAAGGCGGCCACCACCGCGGAAGGCCGCCTGCGGGGGGAGACGCTGGACGAACGTCTGGCCGAGGAGCTTCCGGACCTGGCCGTCCCGACCGGTGACGGTATCGGTGACGCCTGGGACACCGACGGTGAGCTGATCGACGACGAGGTCGGCGGGCCGCGCGCGGGCCGGCTGGTCGCCCCGGACGAGGGCGCGCACTACGAGACCGAGGGCCTGGTCGCGTACGACATCGGTGTCGACGGGGCCGCCGCCTCCGCCGAGGAGGCCGCGATGCACCTCGTACGGGGCGCCGACGAGTACTGATCGCCCCCGGGCCCTGATCTCCCTGGCCCCTGTCGTCGCACTGGTTCCCCCGGCCACCGCCGGGGGACGTGCCGTCACGTGCGGTGCTTCGCGGGGCGGGGAGCGAGCGTGACGGCAGGACCAGGGGCCGGTGCGCGCGCCGGCCCGATCAGGATTCCGGCCGGGAGGACGGGGGCGACGGCGCCCCCGCCGCGTTGCACTGGAGCGGCGGGGCCACGATCGCACAGTGGTGGTGGAGCGGCGGCAGCTCCTTCTCCGGCTCCTCCGGGGTCTCCTTCAGCACGTCGGAGCTGATGAAGGTCCACGCCAGCACGGATCCCACCACGAGCAGCCCGGCGCAGATCAGGACGGCGAGGCGGAAGCCGTGCCCGAAGGCCGCCGGGTTCTCGTAGTCGTCACCGGACAGTCCCACCATCAGCGGCAGGGCCGCCACCGACAGCAGGCCCGCCGCCCGGGCGACGGCGTTGTTCACACCGGAGGCGGTGCCCGCGTGCCGTACGTCGGCCGCCCCCAGCACGGTCGCGGTCAGCGGGGCCACCGTGCAGGCGAGGCCGAGCCCGAAGACGCACACCGCCGGCAGGACGTCGGCCACGTACGAGGCGTCGGCGCCGATGCGCAGCATCAGCAGCAGTCCCACCGCGGACAGCGCCGGGCCGACCGTCATGGGGATGCGCGGGCCGATCCGCTCGGCCAGCCGCCCGGAGCGTTCGGACAGCGCCAGCATGATGATCGTGATCGGCAGCAGCGCGGAGCCGGCGGCCAGCGGGGAGAACCGGGCCTCGGTCTGCAGCTCCAGCACCAGGAAGAAGAAGACGCCGCCGAGCGCGGCGTACACGGCGAAGGTCACCAGGTTCGCGGCGGTGAACTGACGGTTGGCGAAGAGGCCGGGCGGCAGCATGGGATGGCTGCTGCGCCGTTCGGTCCACACGAAGCCGGCCAGGGCCGCCAGGCCCAGGAAGCCGGAGACCCCGACGGCGGCCAGGTCGGCCTGCCGCCCGCCCGCACCGATCAGCGCGTACGTGATGCCCGCGAGGCCCACGGCGCCGAGCACGGCCCCGGCCACGTCGAAGTCGCCGGTGGCGGACTCGTCCCGGCTCTCCGGGACGTGCCGGGACGACACGGCGAGCACGAGTACCGCCAGCGGCAGGTTGATGAAGAAGACCCAGCGCCAGCTGACGGCGTCCACCAGCCAGCCGCCCAGCAGCGGCCCCAGCGCCCCGGCGATGCCGCCGAGGCCGGACCAGACGCCGATCGCGCGGGCCCGGTCCTCGGAGGCGAAGGACGACTGGATCAGCGCGAGCGACCCCGGTGTCAGCAGGGCGCCGCCGATCCCCTGGAGGGCGCGGGCGATGATCAGCACGTGGATGTCGGGCGCCAGGCCGCACATCAGCGAGGCCAGCGCGAACCACACCGTGCCGATCATGAAGATCTTGCGCCGCCCGAAGCGGTCGCCGAGGGAGCCGCCGAGCAGGATGAGCGCGGCCAGGGTGAGGGTGTAGGCGTTGACCGTCCACTGGAGCCCCTCAAGGGAGGCGCCGAGATCACGGCCGATGGTGGGGAGCGCCACGTTGACGACCGTGCTGTCGAGGAAGGTCATGCCCGACCCGAGCACGACGGCGACCAGCACCCACCGTCCCGCCGCTTCACCGAGCGTCAGCCCACCGGTCCGCCCCGTCGCGCGCGCGGCTTCCGTCATCGCAGCCTCCGGCCGTCCCCGCTGGTCTTCCCCGAGGCTACCCCGCGAGCACGGCCCTCGCGTGGCGTACGAAGATCTCGAAGCGCGGGAATCCGGGGCCGCGCGGGACGTTGAAGAAGGGGTGACCTCGCCGCCGCTTCCCGTTTTTCCGCCGTCCTTCCGGCTCTCGCTCCTCGACCGGTCCCCGGTGCGCAAGGGGCAGGACCCCGCGCAGGCGTTGCGGGACACCGTGTGGCTGGCGCAGCGGGCCGAGGAGCTCGGCTACCACCGCTTCTGGGTGTCCGAGCACCACGGGGTGCCGGGACTGGCGGGGTCGGCGCCCACCGTGCTGGCCGCGGCGATCGCGGGGGCGACGTCCCGGATCAGGGTGGGCACCGGCGGGGTGATGCTGCCGAACCACCGGCCGCTGGTGGTGGCCGAGCAGTTCGGGGTGCTGGAGTCGCTGTTCCCGGGGCGGATCGACATGGGGCTGGGCCGCTCGGTGGGCTTCACCGACGGCGTGCGGCGGGCACTGGGCAAGGACATGGGCGCGGCGGACGACTTCGCGGGGCTGCTGACCGAACTGCTGGGCTACTTCACCGGCAGCCCGGGCGGGGGCACCGCCGTGCACGCCCGGCCGCCGGAGGGACTGCGCCTGCCGACCTTCGTCCTGGCCACGGGCTCGGGCGCGGCGCAGGCCGCGGCCTTCGGGCTGCCGCTGGTGATCGCGGGCCGTGACGAGGGGCGGATGCGGGCGGCGATCGACCGGTACCGCGCCGAGTTCCGGCCCTCGGCGTGGGCGGCACGGCCGTACGTGGTGGTCTCCACGCCGGTCGCCGTCGCCGCCACCACCGAGGCGGCACGCCGGCTGCTGGTCTCCGAGGCCTGGTCGGCCGCGTACTCCCGCGACCACGGGGAGTTCCCGCCGCTGGGGCCGCCGGCGGAGATCCTGGCGGGCCCCATGACCGCCCGCGAACGCGGTCGTTTCGAGGAGTCGCTGGCCGGTGGCATCCACGGCACGGAGGCGGAGGCCGGGGCGGCGCTCGCGGGGCTGGTCGCACGCACCGGGGCGGACGAGGTCCTGGTCAGCACGGCCGGGTACGACCGCGCGGCACTGCTGGACTCCCACCGCCGGCTGGCCCGGGCGGCCGGCCTCGGAACGGACCGGCGACCCGCGGGCACGGGCGTGGTGTCCGCGTAGCCGGGCCCTGCCGCCACCTTCCCGCCTGCTCCGCGGCGCTCCCCGGCCACCCATCCGGGGAGGACTCCACCGCCCCGCGGCGCACGCGTGCACCGGGCACCTCCCAGCGGTGTCGGTGGGCCCGGGGGGACAGCGGTGGCCGGCGGCGCCCGGGACCGCCGCCGGACCCGCGGCCGATGAGTTCGGCGTCCCCGGGCGGTCTGCCTTCCCGACCGTACTTTCCCGAAGGTGGACCGATGACCGATCTGCACGACATCCTCAAGGCGTACGTCGACGACGGAACGGTGCCGGGGGCGGTGGGCCTGGTGGCCCGCGGCGAGCGGACCGAGGTGGCGGCCGTCGGCTCGGCCGGCATCGCCGGCACGGCCCCGGCCCCGATGGCCCCGGACTCGATCTTCCGCATCGCCTCGGTCTCCAAGCCGATCACCGCCGCCGCTGTCATGACGCTGGTGGACGACGGGCGGCTCACGCTGGACGACCCGGTGGCGAAGTGGCTGCCGGAACTGGCGTCGCCGGTGGTCGTCCGCACCCCGCACAGCCCGGTGGACGACGTCGTCCCGGCCGAACGTCCGATCACCGTGGCCGATCTGCTGGACGCCCGGGCCGGCTACGGGTTTCCCTCCGACTTCTCGCTCCCGGCGGTCGTGCCGCTGTTCTCCGAGCTGAAGCAGGGGCCGCCGATGCCCCGGCACGTCGCGGAGCCGGACGCGTGGATGGCGGCGCTCTCGCGCATCCCGCTGCTGGAGCAGCCCGGCGAGGCCTGGCTGTACAACACCACGTCGGACATCCAGGGCGTGCTGATCGCCCGGGTGGCCGGGCGGTCGCTGCCGGAGTTCCTGGCGGAGCGGATCTTCGAGCCGCTCGGCATGAAGGACACCGGCTTCGCGGTGCCGCCGGGCGACCTCGGCCGGTTCACCGGCTACTACCGGGCCGACCATCCGGGCGGTCTGCAGCTCGTCGACGCGCCGGACGGGCAGTGGAGCACCGTGCCCGCCTTCCCCTCGGGCGCCGGAGGACTGGTGTCGACCGCCGACGACCTGCACGCCTTCGGCCGCATGCTGCTCGGCGGCGGCATCGACGGCGGCAAGGCCGCCCGGCGGGTGCTGTCGCCGGAGTCGGTACGGCTGATGACGACCGATCGCCTGACGCCCGGCCAGCGGGAGGCCAGCCCGCTGTTCCTGGAGGGCCAGAGCTGGGGCTTCGGCGGATCGGTGGACGTCGCGTCCGTCGAGCCGTGGAACGTGCCGGGCCGCTACGGCTGGGTCGGCGGCACCGGCACGGCGGCCCACATCGTGCCGTCGACCGGCACGGTCACCGTGCTCCTGACCCAGCGGGAGCTGGCCGGCCCCACCCCGCCCGCGCTGATGCGCGACTTCTGGCGGTACGCCGCGGGGCGGTGAGGCCGCCGCGGCTCCGGCGTCGTCCGCGGATCAGTGGTCGTACGGGTGGGTGGGGCTCGACTCCAGTGTGTGGGTGAACAGGGCGAACTCCACCAGCCCGTCGGCGTTGGTGGTCACGCTCGCCGGGCGGGTCCCGGGGTAGCGGGAGGCGATGAGATCGGCGACCCGGTGGGCGGTCGCCGCGTCGGCCGCGGCGATGCGCACGTGGGCGACGCCCGGCTCGTACAGCGGTCCGAGGTCCTCGGCCATAGTGATGCTCCCCTTGTCCCGTCCGTCGGCGGCGGATCACCGCCGGAGACGGCCCGTTGGTCACCGCGGTTGCCCGCGCGGGCCGTTTTCACTCGAAGTCGTCAACCGGGAGGCTCAGGACAGCAGGAAGTCCGCCTTTCCGTCCTTCGCGCCCTGGATGAACATCTTGATCTCCAGGTCCGTGTAGATGAGCGCCGGCCCTTCGGGGTCGGTGGACTGCCGCAGCGCGACTCTGCCGTCCGCCAGTTTCATGGCTTCCACGCAACTTCCCCCGTTGCCGCCGCTCCACGGCTTGTGCCAGCCCTCGGTTCCGAGGTCCAGGGCACGCATGCCGTTGTATATGCGGTCGTCCATGTGTGTCAGATCTCCTTGCGGATGCCATCGAGGATGGCTGCGGTGCTGTGTGCGGGCGAGGCTTGCGCGCACATCCGGTCCAGGGCCTCGAGGAAGACGGACACGTCGTCCCGGTCGTCCAGGTAGGCGGCGCCGACCAGGCTCTCGGTGAAGACGACGTCCGGCAGCTCCTGGACCTGGAACCGGAAGATGTGGAAAGGCCCGTACATCGCGGGGTGCGGGCCCGCACTGAAGGGCATGATCTGCAGCCGTACGTAAGGCAGTTCGCACGCCGCCACGAGCCGTTCGAGCTGCGCGCACATGACGTCGGCGCCGCCGATGGGGCGCCGGAGCACGGTCTCGTCCATGACCACCCACAGCAGCGGCGCGTCGGGCCGGCACAGCAGTGCCTGGCGCTCCAGCCGCAGGGCGACGGCCCGCTCGGTCTCGGCGGCCGAGGCGTGCGGGCTGCCGGCCCGGAGCACGGCACGGGCGTACTCCTCGGTCTGCAGCAGGCCGGGCACGTAGTGCGGCTCGTAGGCGCGGATCGTGCCCGCCTCGGCCTCCAGGCTGACGAACGCACTGAACCAGGAGGGCAGGACGTCCCGATAACGGTGCCACCAGCCCGGCTGGTTGCCCTCCCGGGCGAGGTCGACGAAGGCGTCGGCCTCGGCCTGCGGCACCCCGTAGAGGCCGAGCAGCTTCTCCACGTACGGGATGCGGAGGCCGACCTCGGCCTTCTCCATGCGGCGGACGGTGGCGTGGGTGACGTCGAGGGCCCGCGCGGCCTGCTCGTACGAGAGCCCGGCCTTCTCGCGCAGGTGGTGGAGGCGTTTGCCGAGGATGACGCGCAGGACGGTCGGCGCTCCACCGGCCCTGGCCTCAGCCACGATCCCTCTCTCCCATGGAAGCAGTGTGCCATGTCAGGAATGGAACCGACACCCTGTATTGGCGATTGTGCAATTTGCAGAATGACCCTTGCCTTCTGTGCAGGCTCTGGCCATAGTTACCTGTGTGCTTCATGCCCTCAGCGCCCGGGACACCTTCCGGCTTCGCCTCCCGGCGCACGCCTCGTCGGTCGGGATCGCCCGCCGCCAGGTGCGGTCGACGCTGGGCCACTGGGGCCTGGAGGCCCTGGGCGACGACGCCGGGCTCGTCGTCACGGAGCTGTTCACCAACGCGGTACTGCACAGCGGGAGCGAGCACGTCGCCTGCCTGCTGTGGACCGCGGGGGGACTGCTGCACGTGGAGATCGTCGACGAGGGGCGCGGCGACGCCGGTCCGCTGAGCCGCCGGGCGGCGGATGCCGACGAGAACGGCCGCGGACTCGCCCTCGTCGCCCATTTGGCCGAAGGCTGGGGTGTCAAACCGCCCACTCGCGGTACGGGCCGCGCCGTGTGGGCGACCCTTGTCTGCGCGCGCGGCGGAGCCTCCCGGCGCACGGGCTGACACCCGGCAACGACCCCACTGCGGTCGCGTCGTGGCCAATTGGATGGTGGCGCCCTCCAGGCGGGCTTACGCTGGGGGTCGACGGAACGGCCCCTGGGCGAGCACCGACCACCCACGGCCTCCGCCCCGGGAGGAGCCGCCCACCGCGGCCCCCGCCCGGTTCCGCAACCGGCGCCACCGCGTCCGCTCAGCCCATCAGCCCGACCGGGCGAAGGCGTCCGGCAGCGGCCGGGCCCGGCGTCCGGCTCACCCGACACGAAGGAGTGCGCGGTGACACCCGAGAAGTCAAAGCGGAACCAGCTCCCCAAGGAGCCTGACGATCAGCCCAACCCGCAGCGGGAGGTGCGCAATCTGGACGTCTGGGCCAGGTCCGCGCCGATCCTGCTCGCCGGGTACGAGGACGATCTGAACGAGCTGCACATCCTGCGCAGCATCGACTGACCCGTCGCCAGGGCTGGTTCCGGGCCGTACGGGCAACGACGCCCGTGCGGCCCTTCCGTGCGCCGCCAGGCCGGCGTCAGCCGCCGCCCGGGCCGTTCGGCGGACGGATGGCGTACAGCTCCAGCACCTCCGGCGGCTCCGCGAGACCCGGGCCCCCGGCGCGCACCCAGGCCGTGATGTCCCGCACGGCGCCGGGGTCGTTGACGAGACCGAGCCAGACGGGACGGCCGCCCGCCGCGCGTCCCCGGGGCGACGGCTGGACGACCACGACATTGGCCTGCTCGCACACGTCGAGGCAGTCGGTGACCCGCACCCGGCACACCCCGCCGAGCGCTTCTTCCAAACCGGCCAACTGCGCCGCGTGATCGACACCGGGGACCTTCTCGGTGCCGCAGCAGCAGTCGCGGCAGACGCTCACCGTGCAGACGCCGGACCGGGCGGGCCGGCCGGACCCGGCGGACCCGGTGCTCACGCGAGCGTGATCCGCAGACCCACCGTGCCCTCGCGGCCCCGGCGCAGCCGGCTGCCGAAGAGGGTGAGCCGGCCCATCAACCCGTACTTGCGCGCCACCAGGGAGCGGTAGCGCTCACTGTCCCGCGCCTCCAGGATCTCGGCGCGGGCGGGCATCTGATCCCCCGTCGGCCGGCCGCGCACGTCGCAGGGACCGACCAGGACGTCGGCCCGGTTGCGGATCCGCTTGACCTTGCCGGAGTCGGCGGCCGTCCACGCCCCCAGGGCGTCGCCGTCGCGCACCACCCACACCGGGGTCGGCACGGAGCGGCCGTCCCTGCGGTAGGTGGTGACGAGGAGGTACTTCCCCGCCGCGAGACGGGCGGTCGCGCTGTCCTCGGTCATGCCCCCAGGCTACGCGGGCCGCGCCCGCGTGGCCGAGGCCGGGCCGACGGCGAGCAGGGACTTGCCCAGGCACACACTGAGCGGACTGTCCCTGTAGTGACCGAACTTGGCGACCGGGGTGTAGCCGCTGGAGGTGTACAGGGCGATCGCCTCGGGCTGCATCAGGCCGGTCTCCAGCACCATGCGGGTGCGGCCGGCGGCGGCCGCGTCGCGCTCCAGTTCCGCGAGCATCCGGCGGGCCAGCCCCTTGCCGCGGGCCTGCGGGACGACGTACATGCGCTTGAGTTCGGCGTCGCCGTCCTCGAAGCCGTCCGGGGAGGCGTCCTGGGCCCGCCAGCCGCCGGTCGCCACGGGGGCGCCGTCGAGGTAGCCGAGCAGGAAACGGCCGTACGGGGCGTCGAAATGCCCCACGTCCACCGGCGTCGCGTCGGGGTCGCCGTAGCGCTCCACGTACTCCTGCTGGACCTGCGCGGTCAGCAGGACGGCGTCGGGGTGGTCGTAGCGCGTCTTCCGGATCTGCACCCGCATATCGTACGTGCGTACGGAACGCACCCGTCGGGAGAGGCTCCGCCGCCGGGTATCGTCCCCGTCATGCTCACCGTGACGACCGTGAATGTGAACGGGCTGCGCGCCGCGGCCACGAAGGGGTTCCTGCCCTGGCTGGCGGCCACCTCCGCCGACGTGGTGTGCCTCCAGGAGGTGCGCGCGGAGCCCGGCCAGCTGCCGGAGGAGGTGCGCGCGCCGCGGGGCTGGCACGTGGTGCACGCCCCCGCCGCGGCCAAGGGGCGCGCCGGGGTCTCGGTGTACTCGCGGCTGGAGCCCGAGGCGGTGCGGATCGGCTTCGGCTCGCAGGAGTTCGAGGACTCCGGCCGCTACGCCGAGATCGACCTGCCCGGGATCACGGTGGCCAGCCTCTACCTGCCCTCCGGCGAGGTCGGCACGGAGCGGCAGACGGAGAAGGAACGGTTCATGGAGGAGTTCCTGGCCCACCTGACCACGCTCCGCGAGAAGAGCGCCGCCGGTGGCCGCGAGGCCCTGGTCTGCGGCGACTGGAACATCGCGCACACCGAGCGCGACCTGCGCAACTGGCGCGCCAACCAGAAGAAGGCCGGTTTCCTGCCGGAGGAGCGCGCCTGGCTGTCCCGGCTGTACGACGAGGGCGGCTGGACCGACGTCGTCCGCCGGCTCCACCCCGAGGGCGAGGGACCCTACAGCTGGTGGTCGTACCGCGGCCGGGCCTTCGACAACGACACCGGCTGGCGCATCGACCTGCACGTGGCCACCCGCGGCCTCGCCGCCCGTGCCGCGGCGGCCCGCGTCGAGCGCGCCGCCACCCATCCCGAGCGCTGGTCGGACCACGCGCCGGTGACGGTCGCCTACTCCCCCGCGTAGCGGCCCGCGCCCCGGAACCGGCGGCGGGCCGGGCGGCGGCCGTATCGTCTAGACAGCTGCCCCATCCGCCGTCGTTCCCGAGGAGTCCGCATGGCGCCCCCCGTCGTCCACTCGCTGCGCGAGCAGATCCGCGAGTACATCGTGGAGGGCATCGTCAGCGGGCGCTGGAAGCCGGGCGAGCGGATCGTCGAGCGCGGGATCGCGGTCGAGCTGGAGGTCAGCCAGACGCCCGTGCGCGAGGCGCTGCGCGAGCTGGAGGTCATGCGGCTCATCGAGTCGGCGCCGAACAAGGGTGTCCGGGTGCGCAATCTGACGGCGGCCGACCTGGAGGAGATCTACCCGGTGCGGGCCGGCCTGGAGCAGATCGCCGCCGAACTGGCGGCCCCCCGGCTGAGGGCGGACCTGTCGGCCCTGGAGGCAGAGGTCGCCCTGCTGCACGCCGCGGACCGGGACGGGGACGGGCAGGCCCAGGTGCGGCACACCGTCGCCTTCCACCGGGAGCTGGTGCGCGCGTCCGGCAACAGCGTGCTGCTGCACACCTGGGAGTCGCTGGGCATCGAGATCTGGACGGCGTTGTCGATCCGCTGGCTGGGGACCCGGCAGCAGTCGTACGCCGAGGAGCACCAGGCGGTCGTCGAGGTCTTCCGGCGCGGCGATCCGCGGGTGGGCGAGCTGGTGAAGGAACACGTGCTCGGGTGCGCGCCACGCACCTGAGTCACCGCTGGGCGCGTTTCTCCGGGTACATACTTCCGTGACACGCGTCACATGTATTTGATCGATCATCGATCAGAACTATGCTGAAAGCGGCCCCGCCCCGAACCACCTGGAAGGCGGTCACCGATGACCGACGCCACGCCGAGCACACCCGCTCACCTGCCCGACCTTGACCCCGAGGAGACCGGCGAGTGGGCCGCCTCCCTGGACGCGGTCAGCCATGCCGCCGGTCCCCACCGCGCCGCCTACCTGATGCGGCGGACACTGGACCACGCCCGGGCCCAGGGGCTCGACGTGCCCAGTCCCCTGGAGACGGCGTACGTCAACACCATCGCGACCGCCGACGAGCCGGTGCTCCCGGGCGACGAGGAGATGGAGCGACGCATCGCCGGCTGGAACCGGTGGAACGCGGCGGCGATGGTGACCCGCGGCAGCCGCCTCGGCCTCGGCGGCCACATCGCGACCTTCGCCTCGGCGGCCTGGCTCTACGAGACGGGCTTCAACCACTTCTTCCACGGCAAGCAGGCACCGGGCTCCGCGCTGTCCGGCGACTCGCGGCCGGCCTCCGGCGACCAGCTCTACATCCAGGGCCACGCCTCGCCCGGGATCTACGCGCGCGCCTTCCTCGACGGCCGGCTCACCGAGGCCGACCTGGACCGCTTCCGTCAGGAGGCGGGCGGCAACGGCCTGCCCTCGTACCCGCACCCGCGCCGGCTGCCGTGGCTGTGGGAGTTCCCCACCGTCTCCATGGGGCTCGGCCCGCTGAGCGCCATCCATCAGGCGCGCTTCAACCGCTACCTGCACCACCGCGGCATCAAGGACACCTCGGCCTCCCACGTGTGGGCCTTCCTCGGTGACGGCGAGATGGACGAGCCCGAGTCGACCGCGGCCCTGGCGCTGGCCGGCCGCGAGGGGCTGGACAACCTCACCTTCGTCATCAACTGCAACCTCCAGCGGCTCGACGGCCCGGTGCGCGCCAACTTCAAGATCGTGCAGGAGCTGGAGGCCCAGTTCCGCGCGGCCGGCTGGAACGTCGTCAAGTCGCTGTGGGGCTCGGCCTGGGACGAGCTGTTCGCGCTCGACACCACCGGCGCCCTGGTGCGGCGGCTGCGGCAGGTCCCGGACGGCCAGTTCCAGACGTACGCCACCCGCGACGCCGGGTACATCCGCGAGCACTTCTTCGGCGCCGATCCGGCGCTGGTCGAGATGGCCCGCCTGCTGACCGACGCCAAGATCGCCGAGTGCTTCCACACCTCGCGCGGCGGCCACGAACCGCGCAAGGTGTACGCGGCCTACCGTGCCGCGGTCGAGCACAAGGGCGCTCCCACCGTGATCCTGGCGCAGACGGTGAAGGGCTGGACGCTCGGTCCGGGCTTCGAGTCGCGCAACGCCAACCACCAGATGAAGAAGCTGTCCGGTGAGCAGTTCCGCGCGATGCGGGACCTGCTGGAGCTGCCGATCCCGGACAGCGCCCTGGACACCGACCTGGTGCCCTACGTGCACCCGGGCGCGAACTCGCCCGAGGTGCGCTACCTCCAGGAGCGCCGCGCCGCCCTCGGTGGCCCGGCCCCGGCCCGTACCGTGCACCCCGTGGCACTGCCCGAGCAGCCGGCCAAGGCCTTCGAGGCCCTGAACAAGGGCTCCGGCGGCCAGGAGATCGCCACCACCATGGCCCTGGTCCGGCTGGTGAAGGATTTGATGCGGGACAAGGAGACCGGCCGCCGCTGGGTGCCGATCGTCCCCGACGAGGCGCGCACGTTCGGCATGGAGTCGCTCTTCCCGAGCGCGGGCATCTACTCACCGCTCGGCCAGACCTACGACCCGGTCGACCGCGACATGCTGATGTACTACAAGGAGGCCAAGGACGGCCAGGTCCTCAACGAGGGGATCACCGAGGCCGGTTCGATGGCCGAGTTCACGGCCGCGGCCACCGCGTACGCCACGCACGGCGAGCCGATGATCCCGCTGTACATCTTCTACTCGATGTTCGGCTGGCAGCGCACCGCCGACCAGATGTGGGCCCTGGGCGACCAGCTCGGCCGCGGCTTCCTGGTCGGCGCGACCGCCGGGCGCACCACCATGACCGGCGAGGGCCTGCAGCACGCGGACGGCCACTCCCACCTGATCGCCTCCACCAACCCGGCGGCGGTCGCCTACGACCCGGCGTTCGCGTACGAGGTGGGCGTGATCGTCCGCGACGGCCTGCGGCGCATGTTCGGGCCGGACGCCGAGGACGTCTTCTACTACCTCACGGTCTACAACGAGACCAAGACGCAGCCGCCGATGCCCGACGCCGCCGGTGTCGAGGAGGGCATCGTCGCCGGCCTGTACCGCTTCCGCGAGGCAGGCACCGCGGGGCTGGCCGCCGACGCGCCGCGCCTGCAACTGCTCGCGTCGGGCACCGCGGTCCACTGGGTGCTGGAGGCCCAGCGGCTGCTGGCCGCCGAGTGGGGCGTGGCGGCGGACGTCTGGTCGGCCACCTCCTGGACCGAACTGCGCCGCGGCGGTCTGGCGTACGACGCGGCCCGGCTGCGCGGTGAGGAACCACCGCTGCCGCACGTCGCCCGGGTCCTGGAGGGCGCCCCCGGTCCGGTGCTCGCGGTGAGCGACTGGATGCGCGCGGTCCCGGACCAGATCAGCCAGTGGGTTCCGCAGGACTGGTACTCCCTCGGCACCGACGGTTTCGGCCTCTCCGACACCCGTGAGGCGGCCCGGCGCCACTTCGGCGTCGACCCGCAGTCGGTCGTCGTGGCGGCGCTCGCGGCGCTGGCGGCGCGCGGCGAGGTCAAGCGGGAGGCGGTCGAGGAGGCCCGCGAGCGGTACGGGCTGTAACACCCCTGCGGAAGCCCCCGTGCGCCCGGCGCGCACGGGGGCTTCCGCATGCACCGGTAGGTAGATCCGGCTTCGGAGTCGATCGCCCATTGTCGACGATCGTGCACTGCGTCCGGCCAGCACCCGCCGGGTTCGAGCCGGTGTCGTAATTACGGGGCGTCAGGCACTGATTCCTCGCGTGCCCGATGATCTTTGTGTGATGTCGCGTCGTCGCCGGTGATCGTTGCCGTTCAAGCGGACACCGTCTGCGACATCACGCGTGGAATCTCAGTAACTCGCCGCCTCTCACGTTGCCGCACCGAGCAGGCTTGAGAGTGGGCAGTCCGTCGCTTCGTCTCGGGCGACGGCCTGCCCACTACGCCGTCGGTGAGTTCGCAGGGACGGATGAGGGCGGGCCTCAGGCGGGAATGAGGCCGTGGGGGTTGATGATGAACTTTTCGGGCACTCCCGTGTCGAAGGTCGCGTAGGCTTCGGGGGCGTCGTCGAGGCTGATCACCTTCGTGTTGAGCATGGCGCTCAAGTAGGGCATGCGGTCCCACAGGATCGCCATCATCAGCTCGCGGTTGTAGTGCATGATCGGTGCCTGCCCGGCGGAGATCCGCGGCGACTTGATCCATGCCTTGCCGAAGTCGATCGGGTACGTTCCCTCTTGCTCGGCCTTCGACTTGGCGAGCGGGTCGGGGCCGTAGACGCCGATGACTCCGGTGGCTCCGCCCGCCCGAGTGGCGTCGACCACCTGGTTGATGGCGTAGGCCGGGTCCATGTCCCCGCCCTCGCG
Source organism: Streptomyces sp. MI02-7b (assembly GCF_033793585.1). Classification (NCBI taxonomy): domain Bacteria; kingdom Bacillati; phylum Actinomycetota; class Actinomycetes; order Kitasatosporales; family Streptomycetaceae; genus Streptomyces; species Streptomyces sp. MI02-7b. Next base: position 197,584 of record NZ_JARAWX010000008.1, read on the forward strand.
GCCGATGCCGTGTGCCTCGGTGCCGACGTAGTCGACTGCGCAGTCGACCATGGGTTCGCCCAGGATGGCCTCGATCTGGTCGGTGAGTGCTGCGTCCTGCCTCAGGTCGATCGTCTCGCAGCCGTTCTTCTCCACCAGCTCCAAACGGTCCATGCTGTAGTCGCCGACGATGATGCAGGACGCCCCGAGGAGGCGCGCGGCTGCTGCACCGCAGCGGCCGACCGGGCCGGCGCCGGCGATGTACACGGTCGAGCCCGGCTTGGCCCCGGCCTCCATGAGACCGTGGAACGCGGTGGGCAGGATGTCCGAGAGCAGCGCCAGGTCACGGATCTTCGCCATGGCCTGGTCCCTGTCCGGGAAGCGCAGGAGCTGGAAGTCGGCGTACGGGACGAACAGGTACTCGGCCTGACCGCCGGTCCAGTCGCCCAGGTTGAAGCCGTACGCTCCGCAGGACACCTTGGGGTTCGTGGTCTCGCAGACGTCGGTCCGACGCGCCCTGCAGTTGCGGCATCGTCCGCATGCGACGTTGAACGGGACGGAGACGAGGTCGCCCTCGCTGAGGAACTCGACGTCGGGGCCGACCTCGATGACCTCCCCGGTCATCTCGTGCCCCATCACCATGCCCTGGGGCACCGGGAAGGACCCGCGGTAGATGTGCAGGTCGCTCCCGCAGATGTTGGTGGCGACGATTCTGAGGATGACTCCGTGCGGGGCCTTCTTCCCGTTCGGCATCTGAAGCTTCGGGAAGTCCAGGGACTCAACGCGCATGTCTTTCGGGTTCTGGAAGGTGACGGCGCGGTTGATGCTTGCCATGACGATCTCCTCTGCTGATCCACAGGGTCTTGGCCGTGGGAGTGCCGGATCTCATTTCGGTGGCTTGCGACTTCTCCCTATCGGGCGGGTTGCAGTGCGGCGGCGAAGCGTTCGCTGATCGCCTTGCAGAAGGCGGGGAGGTCCTGCGGGCCACGGCTGGAGATCACCTGGCGGTCGGTCACGACCTCCTCGTCGACGACCTCGGCGCCGGCGTTGCGTAGGTCAGTACGAATGCTGGGCCAAGAGGTGAGGCGGCGACCGCGCAGCACGCCAGCCTCCGCCAGTGTCCGAGGTCCGTGGCAGATGGTGGCAACGGCCTTCCCGGTCCACGAACTCCCTCACGTCACGAAGGTGACGGCGTCGGGATCGGTGCGCATCTGGTCGGGGTTCATGGTGCCGCCGGGCGGCAGGAGCGCCTCGTAGTCGCCCACGCGGGCGTCAGCGACCTTCTTGTCCACGGTCGGGCGTCAGCGACCTTCTTGTCCACGGTAAAGGTTCCGGCCGGCTCGATGTCCATCTGGCGCGCGTTGATCTCGCCGGTCCGGAGGGGAGGAGTTCGGCCTGCGCTCCAGCGCCCAGCAGTGCGCCGAGAGGCTCTTCGAGCTCGACGCGCTCAACGCCGTCCGTGGCCAGGATTGCGACCTTCCTGCCGTGCAGTTCGTTGGTCATGGTGCGTGGTTCCTTCCGGTGGTCGGCGGGGGACCGGTTCGGGTCCGCGCTGCCGCCGCTCAGCTGCCGTCGAGGTGGAGGAGGACCTTGGTCCAGCCGTCCTCGCGGTGGCCGAAGTGCTGGTAGGCCCGCGGCGCCTGCTCCAGCGACAGCTCCTGGGAGACGCTCCACGACGGCTTGGCCTTGCCCTGCTCGATCAGCCCGCACAGCTGACGGTTGTGCGCCTTGACATCGGCCTGGCACGTCCCCACGGTCTGGTGCGCACATCACCGTGGACGGAGTGCCGCACGGAAAGGCCTCACCACTCCCACTGTCCCACCCCCACAAGACATGTCAAAAGGGTCGAATCACCATGCATGGCCGGTGAGGCGCCGGAAAACCGGTAGGCGCTGAGGCATGCCCGGCCCACGCCAAACCACTACCGGTCACTTGGCCGTCGGCCCGTCGTCGCGCATCGGAAGGCACGATGCCCACGGGTACGCATTTCGACGTCGCCGTACTGGCGCGGGCCCGGCGGGTACGCGGCCGCCGTGCGTGCCTCCCGGCCGGGCCTGCACACCGCCGCCGTAGAGGCCAAGTACCGGGCAGCGTCTGCCTCAACGTCGACTGCATCCCGTCCAAAGCCCTGTGCGCACGCCGACGACCGGCAGGGCCCGCACGGAGCGAGAGGGCCAGCGGGATCACTCCCGGACGACGACGTTGCGCTTGCGCCTGACCGGCGCCGTGCCCGCATTGGAGGCGAACAGCTCGGGTGGATGGGCCCGGATGCGCTCGACGTCCTCGAAGACCGCACGCAGGTGGGTGCGCATAGCCGCTTGGCCGAGACCGTGAGCGTCGGCAGATCCTTCCGCGTCAACTCGACCACCGGGCGCCAGTCTCGCCGGGACTCGAACAGCCCCTCCTGCCCAGGGGTGGTCAAGCCCTCAGAGACAGGGCGGCATGGCATAGGTGGGGCCACGTCCGGGCGACGCAGGCTTAGCGGAAGCTGCCCCGGGACAGTGGGTGGGAGAACCGTGGGGTCGTCCCGCGTTGGGGCCGCGGCCGCGCGCATGTGTTCCACCCATTGCAGCCGCTCGCGCTGATCGGCGCCGGTACGGCCGGTGCGCCCGCCGTACGTCTTCAGGCGTTGGGCGTGAGTGGGAGCGAGGCCGCAGGAGAGGAGCATCAGCTGGCGGCTTCGTGGGCCGGCGCCTTCAGGGTCGGTGGCCCACGCGGCGTCGGCGTCGAGCCGGACAGCGTGCAGACATGCCCGGCACAGACGGCCGGGGTTGAGGTATCCCGTGTGACGGCAGCGCAGGGATACGGCCTGCTCAGGATGCTTCGCAGCCGAAGGCCGTCTTCGCGGTCGCCTTCGCCTGTGTGGTCTCGTTCATGGGGATCGGCCTGGTCGACCCGATCCTGCCCGCGATATCAAGCCAACTGGACGCCTCCCCCAGCCAGGTGACGCTGCTGTTCATCGGTTACCTGGTGGTCACCGCGGTCGCCATGCTGATCACCGGCTGGGTCTCCAGCCGGGTGGGGGCCGAGCGGACGCTGATCGCCGGCCTCGCCCTGATCGTGGTGTTCGCCGCGCTGGCCGGCGCGTCGGGGAGCATCGGCGGCATCGTCGGCTTCCGGGCCGGCTGGGACGTCGGCAACGCGCTGTTCATCGCCACCTCCCTGGGGGTGATCGTCGCGTCGGCGAGCGGCGGCTTCGTCGGCGCGATCACCCTCTACGAGAGCGCGCTGGGCGTCGGCATCGCGGTTGGCCCGCTGCTCGGCGGCGTGCTGGGTGAAGTGAGCCGGCGCGGGCCGTTCTCCGGTGTCGCGGTGCTGATGTCCCTCGCGCTGGTCGCCACCGTCGTGCTCGTCGAGCCGATGCAGCTGCCGGCCCGCAGGACCGGGCTGAGCGAGCCGCTGAAGGCGCTGCGCCACCGCGGTCTGCTGACGATGTCGCTCACCGCGCTCTGCTACAACGGGGCGTTCTTCACCGTGCTCGGCTACGCCCCGTTCCCGATGGGGCTCGGTGCCATCCAGCTCGGTCCGGTCTTCACCGGCTGGGGCGCCCTGGTCGCGCTCTTCGCCGTCTTCGGCGCGCCGCGGCCGCAGGCCCGCCTCGGCATCGCCAGGACGCTGTACGCCAACCTGGCGCCGTTCGCCCTGACCGTGCTGGCGATCGCGATCTGGACGGACAACCGGACCGTCCTGATCGTCTGCGTGACCGTCGCCGGTGGGACCGCAGCGTCGCCTCGGCCGCGTACGGCTTCGTCCGCTTCATCGGCGGCGGCCTGGCCCCCTTCGCCGCGGGCAAACTGGTGGAGGCCTTCGACATCCACCTGCCGTTCTGCATCGGCGCGGGCGCCCTGGTGCTGGGCATCGTCATCCTCTCCACGGCGCACGGCCTGCTGGGCCAGGCCGAACGGCTCCAGGCCGAGCAGGTCGCGCCGGACACGGCACCGAAGCCGGCCGTCGCCACCACCGCGCCGTCGCTGCTGCCGGTCGAGTACGACGCGGCCAAGGGCGCGATCGTCGCCGCGGTCGACGGTTCCTCCCACACAGAGCGGGTCGCCGAGGCCGCAGGCCGGCTGGCGGCGATCAACGGCCGCACCGTGTACGTCGTCCACGCCGAGGAGTCGGCCGTCTCCGGGGAGTCGGGCGCCGAGGGCGAGGACCTGGAGTCCGCCCGCACCGCGGTGCGCACCCACCTGGACCGGCTCGCCGCGCAGGGCGTCCCCGCGGTCGGGCACGTGCTGCGGCACGCCACCGGCCACGGCGAGATCGGGCGGCTCATCGCCGAGCACGCCGAGGCGGCGGGGGCGCGTGCCATCGTGATCGGCGCCCCGACGCACGGCGGGCTCTGCGCGCTGATGGACGCGAGCGCGGGACGGGAGCTGATGCGCCGCGCGACCTGCGACATCGTGCTGATCAACCCGCGGGCCGCGGAGGTGGGGGCCGCCGCCTGACCCCTCCCGCGACGGTCCGCGAGCCGGCCGCGTCCCCCACGCCATCGAAATCCGCACGAAGCGGACGTATGGTGGCCAGACGGTGCAGTTCGCCGGGGGACGCGGCCACCGTGCTCTTCATGATCGTCACGCAGGCACGCCGGAGGCGGCCATGGCGGACCCCAAGGGCTTTCTCACCACCCCTCGCCGTACTCCCGAACGGCGCCCGGTGGACGAACGGGTGCAGGACTGGCAGGAGGTGTACACGGGCCAGGGCCTGCTGCCGATCGTCTCCGCACAGGCGGGCCGGTGCATGGACTGCGGCATCCCGTTCTGCCACGCCGCCTGTCCGCTCGGGAACATGATCCCCGACTGGAACGACCTGGTCTTCCGCGAGGACTGGGTCGCGGCGTCCGATCGGCTGCACGCCACCAACAACTTCCCCGAGTTCACCGGCCGGCTCTGCCCGGCGCCCTGCGAGAGCGCCTGCGTCCTCACCATCAACGCCGACCCCGTCACGATCAAGAACGTGGAGGTGGCGATCGCCGACCGGGCCTGGGCCGAGGGGCTCGCCGTCCCGCTCCCGCCGGAGTGCCGCACCGGCCGCACCGTGGCGGTGGTCGGCTCGGGGCCCGCGGGGCTGGCCGCCGCGCAGCAGCTCACCCGGGCCGGGCACACGGTCACGGTGTACGAGCGGGACGACCGGCTGGGCGGCCTGCTCCGGTACGGGATACCGGAGTTCAAGATGGAGAAGCACCACCTGGACCGGCGGCTGCACCAGATGCGGGCCGAGGGCACCCGCTTTTGCACCGGCGCCGAGGTCGGCGGGGACCTCGACGCACACCGGGTGATCGCCGAGCACGACGCGGTGCTGCTCGCGGTGGGTGCCCGCGCCTGGCGGGAACTACCCGTCCCGGGGAGGGAGTTGGCGGGAATCCATCAGGCCATGGACTACCTGACGCTGGCCAACCGGGTGTGCGAGGGCGATCTCACCTCGTCCCCGATCAGCGCGCAGGGCAAGGACGTGGTGATCGTCGGCGGGGGCGACACCGGCGCGGACTGCCTGGGAACCGTGCTGCGCCAGCGCGCCGCCTCCGTCGTCCAGCTGGACATCAACCCCCTGCCCGGCTGGGACCGCCCCGAGCACGAGCCCTGGCCGGTGTACCCCCGGGTCTTCCGGATCTCCCCCGCGCACGAGGAGGCCCGGCTGCTGGGCCGCCGCGAGCACTGGGACACCGCCGAGCACGGCTGCGTCCCGCTGCCCGGCCCGCAGGGCGACATCCGGGTCTTCTCCGCCTCCACCTTCCGCTTCGAGGGGGACGACGACGGGCATGTCGCCTCCCTGCACCTCGTGGGCGTGGAGCCCTCCGGGCGGCGGCCGCGGGCCGGCACCGAACGCGTCGTCCCTGCCCAGCTCGTGCTGCTGGCCCTGGGGTTCTCGGGCCCCGAGCGGAACGAGGGCGTCGTCCCGCAGCTCGGCCTGGGACTCGACGCGCGCGGCCGGATCGCCCGCGACGCCGCATTCGCCACCACGGTGGAGAAGGTCTGGGTCGCGGGCGACGCCGGTCGCGGTCAGTCGCTGATCGTCTGGGCGATCGCCGAGGGCCGCTCGGCGGCGGCGGCCGTGGACCGCGCGCTGCGCGGCGCCACCTGCCTGCCGGCGCCGATCACGCCGACGGACCAGCCGCTGGTGGTGTGACGACGGTGCGCGGACGCGGTGCGAAGCCCGCCGCGCGGTAGGCGTCGTCGATCAGCCGCATCGACTCCACCGCGTCGTCGGCGTCGGTGGCCACCCGGGTGCCGTTCCGCACCAGGTCGGCGAAGGCCTCCAGCTGGTACGTGTACGAGGTGCGCCGGCCCAGCTCCTCCACGCGCTCGCCGTCGGGCGTCCGGACCAGCAGCCGGTCGTCGAGGTGCGGCAGGACGAAGTTGACCGCGGTCGCCTCGCCCCGGCTGCCGACGACACGCAGGCTCATGTCCTCCGCCTCCGACGCCATGTTGCAGCGCGCGGTGCCGGTGGCGCCGCCGGGGAAGACCAGGTCGGCCTCCAGCCACTCGTCCACCCCGGGCATGCCGGCGTGCTCGCCGCCTCGGGCGCCCGCCACGCGCGGCGCGCCGCCGCCCCACGGGGCGAGGGCGCGGTGCGCGTGCAGCGCGTAGCAGCCGAGGTCCATCACCGCTCCGCCGGCCAGCTCCAGCGACCAGCGGGGGTCGGAGTCCGGCGGGGCGGGGATGTTCACCGTGGCCTCCACCTGCCGCAGCTCGCCGAGCTCCCCGCTTTCCAGCAGCTCGTGCAGGCGGCGGATGACCGGGTGGTACAGGTTGTGGAACGCCTCCATGAAAGCGACGCCCGCCTTGGCGGCGGCGTCCCGGACCTCGATGGCCTCCTCCAGATTGCTGGCGGAGGGCTTCTCGGTCAGGACGTGCTTGCCCGCCGCGATGGCGGCCAGGTTCCACGGCCCGTGCAGGCCGTTGGCGAGCGGGTTGTAGATCGCCTCGATCTCGGGGTCGGCGAGCAGGTCGGCGTAGGAGTCGTGGACGCGCTCGACGCCGTGGGCGGCGGCGTACTCCTCGGCGCGGCCGCGGTCGCGGGCGGCGACGGCGACCAGGCGGTGGCCGGTGATGCGGGCGGGGTCGACGATGGCGCGCTCGGCGATGCGGGCGGCGCCGAGCACTCCGATGCGCAGGGGTTCGGTGCTCATGCGGTACGTACCTCTTCCATCCGTACGGGTCGGCGGTCGCGCAGTGACAGCGTGCAGGCTTCGGCGATCCAGCCCGCCTCGACCGCGTCCGCGACGCTACACGGCGACGGTCGGAGCCCCGCCACCACCTCGGTGAAAGCGGCGAGCTCGGCCCGGTAGGCAGCGCGGAAGCGGTCCATGAAGAAGTGGTGCGGGGGGCCCGCGGGGAAGCCGGCGCCCGGTTCGACGGAGCGCAGCGGCAGCCCGTCCTCCAGGCCCACCGCGATGCTGTCCCTGGTGCCGTGCAGCTCCATCCGGACGTCGTAACCGCGCGGGTTGTGGCGGCTGTTGGAGATCAGGACGAGCGTGCCGTCGTCGAGGGTGAGCACGGCCGCCGCGGTGTCGGCGTCACCGGCGGCGGCGATGTAGTCGGCGCCGCGGTTGCCGCCCGTCGCGTACACCTCGGTGACCTCGCGGCCGGTCACCCAGCGCACGATGTCGAAGTCGTGGACCGAGCAGTCCCGGAAGATGCCTCCGGAGACGGCCACATAGGCGGCCGGCGGCGGCTCGGGGTCGAGGGTGGTGGAGCGGACGGTGTGCAGAAGGCCGAGCTCACCTGCGGCGACGGCCTCCCGGGCGGCGGCGAAGCCCGCGTCGAAGCGCCGGTTGTAGCCGATCTGCACGGGCACGCCGCCGTCCTGGACGGCGCGCAGCACCCCGACGCTCTCCTCGATCGTGCGGGCGACCGGCTTCTCGCAGAAGACGGGCACCCCCGCCTCGACCGCGGCCAGGATGAGCCGGGGATGGGCGTCCGTCGCGGCGGCGACGACGATCCCGTCGACGCCCGAGGCGATCACGTCCTCGGGCGATGCGGCCACCTCGGCGCCGTACCGGGTGGCGGCGGCCTCGGCCGCGGCGCGGACCGGGTCGGTGACGACGAGGGACTCCACGACGGGCAGCGCGGCCAGGGTCTCCGCGTGGAGGGCCCCGATCCGGCCGAGGCCCATCAGGCCGATGCGCATGGGTGGTTGCTCCTCGGGGTTGCGGGCGGGTCGGATGGAGCGGGGGTCAGTCCAGGCCGCCGAGGACGTTCTGGTCCCAGTCCAGGACCGCGCCGGTGACCACGCCGCTGCGGTCGGACAGCAGCAGCACGACGAAGTCGGCGATCTCGTCGGCCTGTCCGAGCCGGCCCATCGGGAGCCGGCGGCCGGCCTCCTCGCGCCAGTCGTCACCCGCGCCGTGGAAGGCGCGCTGGGTGGCGTCCTCGCCCTCGGTGTCGGTCCAGCCGATGTTGAGCCCGTTGATCCGCACACGGTCCCAGCGGTGGGCGTGCGCCGCGTTGCGGGTGAGTCCGGCCAGGCCCGCCTTGGCCGCCACATAGGGGGCGAGGAAGGGCTGCCCGCCGTGGGCGGAGGAGGAGATCACGTTGACGATCGTGCCGGGCGCCGAACGGGCGACCATGTCGGCGACGGCGGCCTGCATCGCGAAGAACGGACCGCGCAGGTTGACCGCGACATGCGCGTCGAAGAGCTCCGGCGTGGTGTCGAGCAGGGTGCCGCGCGAGGTCAGCCCCGCGGCGTTGACCAGGCAGTCGATCCGGCCGTGGGCGGCCACCACGGCCTCGACGGCGCCGCGCGCCTGGCCGGGGTCGGCCAGGTCGCAACGCAGGTACGCGGCCTTGGCACCGGCGGCGGCCAGTTCTGCCGCCAGCTCCTCCCCCGGCCCGGGGCGGCGTCCGGTGACGGTCACGACGGCACCCTCGCGGGCGGCCGCCCGCGCGACGGCGGCGCCGACGCCCTGGCTGCCGCCGTTGATCAGGACGATCCTGTCCCGCAGCAGTCCCATGCGGGCCCCCTATCGGCTCGTACGGCGTTCGGCGGCGGCCCGCAGCGCGGCGCGCAGGATGTCCGGACTCCACTCCTCGCCGAGCGCGCGGCGCACCGTGTCGGCCTGCGAGGGCGGGGCGAGGCCGTCCACCGGCGGGTCGCGGTCGAGGTCGGTGGGGAAGGGGTAGCCCTCGGCGGTGGCCGCGATCACCGTGTCGAGCGCGGTGGCGGCGGCGCCGGCCGCCTTCATCCGCAGCAGTTCCGGGTACACGGCGTTCGTCATGGCCTCGCGGTCGACAGTCTCCATGGCCCGCCCGAAGGCGGAGGAGATCTGGAGCAGGTTGGCCATCCGCCGGATGTCCGCGGAGCGGTTGTGGCCGGCGGCGTGGAACAGCGCGGGGTTGAAGAAGACGGCGTCGCCCTTGGCCAGGGGCAGTTGCACGTGCCGCTCCTCGAAGTACGCCCGGAACTCCGGCAGCCGCCAGGCCAGGTAGCCCGGCTCGTACTTCTGCGAGTGCGGCAGGTAGAGAGTGGGCCCGCTCTCGACGGGCATGTCGCAGTGCGCGACGGCGCCCTGGAGGGTCAGCACGGGCGACAGGCGGTGGACGTGCGCGGGGAACCGGGCGGCGGCCTCGCCGGACAGGAAGCCGAGGTGGTAGTCGCGGTGCGCGGTCTGCGCGGCGCCACCGGGGTTCACCACGTTGATCTGCGAGGTGATCTGGTGGTCGGGGCCGAGCCAGGCGGTGGCGGCCAGGGCCACGGCCTCGTTGGCGTAGTACGCGGCGAAGACCGCGGGGGCGGCCACGGCCAGCTTCTCCATGGCGTTCCAGACCCGGTCGTTGGCGCCGGGCCGGGCGAAGTGGTCTCCGGCGCCGGTGCCGGCGGCACGCTGGTCGCGGATGAGGCCCTCGAAGGCCTCGGTGGCCCGGTCGAGGACGTCCGCGTCCGGGAAGGCCCCGCGGAGCACGACGATCCCTGGACCGTCCATCAGGGCCCGCGCCAGCTCGGCCTGGGCCTCGCGGCGGCCGTCCGGCGTGGCCGCCAGGGCGAGCAGCCGCTCGCTGTCGTACAGCGGGACGCCGTGCTCGACGGCCTCGGCGTGCGGGTGGTCGCGCGGATCGGTGGCCTGCTCGGTCAGCGCGCGCAGGGCGTCGAGGTCGCAGTCGTCCTCGGACAGCCACATCCGCGGTCCCGCGGCGGTGAGGGACGTGAAGGACATCGGGGGTCCTTTCGACGGGCGGGGATTTCCTGTCAGTCTAGGAACGGCAGTCCGTCAATCAACCGCAGAAACCCATCAAAAACCCTTCAGGAACGAGCCCATGGGCCACCCCTTCCCGATCCGCGAGATCGCCCGCCAGGCCGGTCTCAGCGAGGCCACCGTCGACCGCGTGCTCAACGGCCGTGGCGGGGTGCGCGAGAGCACGGCGCGCGAGGTCCACCAGGCCGTCGCCGACCTGCGGCGGCAGCACGCGCAGATTCGCCTGGGCGGCCGCACCTTCATGATCGACATCGTGATGCAGGCCCCGGAGCGCTTCTCCACGGCGGTGCGCGGCGCGCTGGAGGCCGAACTGCCGTCCCTGCGGCCCGCGGTGATGCGCTCGCGGTTCCACTTCCGGGAGTCCGGGCCGGTCGCGGGGCTGGTCGCCGTGCTGGACCGGATCGCCGAGCGCGGTTCGCAGGGCGTACTGCTCAAGGCGCCGGACGTGCCCGAGGTGACGGCCGCCGTCGGACGGCTCGCGGCGGCCGGCATCCCGGTGGTGACGCTGGTGACGGACCTCCCGGCGAGCGGGCGGCTGGCGTACGTCGGCATCGACAACCGGGCGGCGGGCGCCACCGCCGCCTACCTGGTCGGGCAGTGGCTGGGCGACCGGCCCGGCAATGTGCTGGTGACCATCAGCCGGGGCTTCTTCCGGGGCGAGGAGGAGCGCGAGATGGGGTTCCGCGCGACGCTGCGATCCCTGCGGCCGCAGCGCGCGCTGGTGGAGATCACCGACAGCGACGGGCTGGACGACACGCTGCGCGAGCTGGTGCTCGGCGCGCTGCGCCGCGACCCGGAGATCCGCGCGGTCTACTCGATCGGCGGCGGCAACGTCGCCACCGTGGAGGCCTTCGACGCCCTCGGCCGCGACTGCCGGGTCTTCGTCGCGCACGACCTCGACCACGACAACACGCGGCTGCTGCGCGAGGGCCGTCTGTCGGCGGTGCTCCACCACGACCTGCGCCAGGACATGCGGCACGCCTGCCAGATCGTCATGCAGGCGCACCGGGCGCTGCCGGGCGCCGCGCACGCGTGGCCCTCGCCCATCCAGGTCATCACCCCGTACAACACCCCCATGGGCTTCACGCGACCGGACCAATGACCCCGGGGAGGCGGTCGGCGCGCCGCGGATCAGGCGCCCGGGGCGATGCAGACCCTGGTGTGGAGCATGGGGGTGCCCTCGTCGGGGGTGCGCGTGTACGTGGTGACCACCGAGACCACCCGCACGTCGCGGTCGTGCACGGCGATGTCCTGACCGGCCGCCGGGATCGGGATCACCCCGCTGCAGCCCATGACGGCCAGCACCTCGTGACCGGCTCCGTCGGGCTGCTGCCAGGCGAACTCCATCGTGTGCCGCACGGGGGTGTCGTGGTAGATGCTCGCCCCGCGGGACAGCTCCTTCTCGCGGTCACTGATGTGCCGCAGCGCGGCAGGCATCTGGTCCATGGCGTCCGTCGTCCTCTCGTCCCGCGGTCCCACCGGTCACTGTCGGCGATTGTCGCCGACCGTGCGGGGGCGCGCCTGCCGAGCGATCCGGCACCCGGCTCCGGACCCCGCCCTGTCCTTTGTCCCGCATCCGGGATAGATTCCCGTATATGAGAGACATCGATCCAGACTCCGTCGACGCCCGGCTCGCCGCCCGCCTCGCCGCGCTGCGGGCGGAGCGGGGCTGGTCGCTGGAGGAGCTGGCCGCGCGCACCGGCATCAGCCGCTCCACGCTGTCCCGGCTCGAACGCGGCGAGATCAGCCCCACCGCCGCGCTCCTCGGCCGGCTCGGCGCGGCGTACGAACGCACCATGTCCCGGCTGCTGGCCGAGGTCGAGAGCGAGCCCGCGCAACTGGTGCGTGCCGCGGAGCAGCGGGTGTGGACCGACGGGCCCACCGGGTTCGTGCGCCGCTCCGTGTCACCGCCGCACCCCGGACTGCGCGCCGAGGTGATCGAGGGGGTGCTGCGGCCCGGCGCCGACATCGCGTACGAGCACCCGCCGGTGGCCGGCCTGGAGCACCACGTGTGGGTGCGCGAGGGCGCCCTGGAGGTCACCGTGCAGGACCGGGTCCATGACCTCGCCCCCGGCGACTGCCTCCGCTTCCGCCTGTGGGGCGCGTCCCGCTACCGCTGCGCGGGGCCGGAGTCCGCCCGCTACGCCGTCGTCGTCGTACTCCCCTGAAGGAGACCACCGCCATGGACGCGATCAGCCCGCTCTCCGCGGCGCAGTTGCGGGAAGCCACGCCCGGCCTGGCGGCGCTGCTGGCGGACGCCGTGGCCGGGGGCGCCTCGCTCGGCTTCCTCGCGCCCTTCGGCCGGGACGAGGCGCTGGAGTGGTGGCGGGGCAGGGCCGCCGCGGTCGCGGACGGCCGGCTGGCGGTCTGGGCGGCCCGGGACGCGGAAGGGCTGACCGGGACGGTGAGTCTCGCCCGGGAGGAGAAGGCGAACGGGCGGCACCGCGCGGAGGTCGTCAAGCTCATGGTGCACCGCAGGGCCCGCGGGCGGGGCCTCGGCCGCAGGCTGCTCGGCACAGCGGAACGGGCCGCGGCAGGCGGCGGCGCGACCCTGCTGCTGCTCGACACGGAGACCGGCAGCCCGGCCGACGCTCTGTACCGCTCGGCGGGCTGGACGTCCTACGGCGTCGTACCGGGCCACGCCACCGACCCGGCGGGGGTGCCGCGCCCGACGACGTTCTTCTTCAAGTCCCTCACGGACGCCGCGCACGGCGCCTGAGGCCTCAGGAGGCGGGGACGGCCAGCATCTTCTGGACGGCCTGGCGGCTCACCCCGAGGGCGCGGGCGATGTCGGACTGGGAGACGCCCTGCTCGAGGAGTCCCTGCATCAGCTCGCGCCGTTCGGCGGCGAAGCGGTTGGCGAGGCGGGCGTGGTGGACGGCCTGTGCCCGCGCCTCCCTGATGCGGTCGAAGGTGGGCTCGTACGCGGAAAGGTCCTTGGTGTCGGCCATGCCGCCACGATGACAACCCCCCGTTGTCAACGTCAACCCCCCGTTGTCATACGTCCGTCGGGGATGCGTCGCGGAACGCCGGGCACGGATCCATACTGTACGTATAGTTCGCACAGGAGGTTCCTCATGACATCGATCAGCGCGGACACCAGCGCCCGCGATTCCGGCACCTTCGCCATCGGCGGCGACCTGCCCGTGCACCGCCTGGGGTACGGCACCATGCAGCTCACCGGCGAAGGGGTCTGGGGCGACCCCCGCGACCCGGAGGAGGCCGTGCGCGTCCTGCGGCGCGCGGTGGAGCTCGGCGTCACGTTCATCGACACCGCGGACGCCTACGGGCCGTTCACCGCCGACCTGCTGCTGCGCAAGGCACTGCACCCCTACCCCGAGGACCTGGTGATCGCCACGAAGGTCGGGTTCGTGCGGACCGGTCCGGGCGGGTGGGTCCCGGTCGGCCGGCCCGCGTACCTGCGCCAGCAGGTGGAGCTCAACCTGCGCCACCTCGGCGTGGAGCGGATCGACCTGCTCCAGCTGCACCGCATCGACCCGGAGGTCCCCGTCGCCGACCAGGTCGGCGAGCTCGCCGCGCTCCAGCAGGAGGGCAAGATCCGGCACATCGGGCTCAGCGAGGTGAGCACCGGCGACATCGACGAGGCCGCGCGGACGGCGCGGATCGTGTCCGTGCAGAACCGCTTCAACCTGGCCGACCGCGCCGCCGAGGACGTGCTCGGGTACGCCGAGCGGCACGACATGGCCTTCATCCCGTGGTTCCCGCTCGCCACCGGCGAACTCGCCAAGCAGGGCGGTCCCCTGGAGCGGATCGCCGCCGAGCAGGGCGCGTCCCCCTCGCAGTTGGCGCTCGCGTGGCTGCTGAAGCGCTCGCCCAACATGCTGCCGATCCCGGGCACGTCCAGCGTGGGCCACCTGGAGGACAACATCGCGGCGGCCGGACTCACCCTGACCGAAGCGCAGTTCGACGCACTGACCGCGGCGGTCTGATCGCCGCGGCCGGAGAGGGCGGTCCACCATGAGCAGTTGGTTCATCACCGGCGCCTCCCGGGGCCTGGGTGCGGAGATCGCCCGCGCCGCCCTGGAGTCGGGACACGTCGTCGCGGCCACCGCGCGCGATCCGCGGGCGGTGACCGCGCTCTTCCCCGACGCGGGCGACGCACTCCTCGCGCTGCCGCTCGACGTCACCGACGAGCAGCAGGCGCGAACCGCCGTCGAGGCGGCGGCCAACCGGTTCGGCGGCATCGACGTCCTGGTCAACAACGCGGGCCGGGGCGTGCTCGGCGCGGTCGAGGAGGTCTCGGACGCGGCGGCCAGGGCGGTCTACGAGACCAATGTGTTCGGCACCCTCAATGTGCTGCGCGCGGCCCTGCCCGGAATGCGCGCCCGCCGCTCGGCCACATCGTCAACATCAGTTCCGTGGGCGGCTTCACCGGCACGCCCGGCTGGGGCGTCTACGCCTCCACGAAGTTCGCCGTGGAGGGCCTGTCCGAGGCGCTCGCCGGTGAGGTCGGGCCGTTGGGCATCCAGGTGACCATCGTGGAACCGGGCCGTTTCCGGACGGACTTCCTCGACAGCTCAAGCCTGCACACCGAGGCGAACCTGATCGAGGACTACGCGCCCACCGCCGGCGGCACACGGGACACGGCCCCGGAGCACAACCACGCCCAGCCCGGCGACCCCGTCAAGGCCGCCCGCGTCATCGTCGGCCTGGGGGGCAGCGACAAGGCGCCGCTGCGCCTGCAGTTGGGGCCGGACAGCGTCGAACGGATCGAGGCCAAGCTGCACTCGATGGCGGACGAGCTGGAACGGTGGCGCTCGGTGGCCACCAGTACGGACTACGACGATGTCGCTGCCACCGGCTGAGCCGCACCCCCACCCCGCCGTCCCCGCCCCCTCGCTGCATCCGCGCAGCGTGCGGGCGCGGGAGGCGGTCCTGGCCGCGGCCGCCGACCTGCTCGCCGAGGGCGGGCTGGCGGCCGCCACGGTCGACGCGGTCAGCGCCCGGTCGGGCGTCAGCAAGATGACCATCTACAAGCACTGGCCCTCGCGCACCGCGGTCGCCGCCGAGGCCTTCGGCCGGCGGATGGCGGACGCGATCCCGCTGCCCGACAGCGGCGACGCGGTGACCGATCTGCGCGAACAGGTCCGCCGCGTCAGCGGGTTCTTCTCCGGCGACAGCGGCAGGGTCTTCCGCCAGCTGCTGGCCGCCTGCGCCACCGACGCCGGCGGGGCTCCCTATTTCCGCACCTACTTCCTACAGGCACGGCGCGAGGCCGTCGCCGAGTTGTGGGACCGCCTCGTCGCCGAGGGCAGGGCCCGGCCCGGGGTCACCGCGGGCACCGCGACCGATCTGCTCTTCGGGCCGCTCGTCTTCCGCCTGATGACAGGTCACGCCCCGCTCGACGAGGAACAGGCCGGGGCCGTCGCCCTCGCGGCGCTGCACGGACTGCTCGCGGACGGCGCCTGAGACGGCCCGAAGGCGGGCGTACCGGCGGGCGCACCGTCGTGCGCCGGGGGCGTGTCAGCGCGCGGTCAGCGCCCTGTCAGCGGGGAAGGGCAGCCTTCGGTCATGGACACCATGACCGGGAACCGGATCCGCCGCCGCCGACGCCCGGAGTCCGCCCCCTCCGCCGCCGACGCCGCCCCCGCCTCCGACACCGGCTCCGCGTCGGGCACGCCGGCCGCGTTCGCCCGTTTCACGCTGTGCGGCGGAGGTGTGGGGCTGGTCTCCTCATGGGTGCTGGTCGTGTTGTCGGGGCCGGTGGACTTCGCCGTGGCCAACGCGCTGGTGACCGTGGTCTCGACCGTGCTGGCGACGGAACTGCACGCGCGGTTCACCTTCAGGAGCGGGCGCGCCGGGTGGCGGGCACACACGCAGTCGGCGCTGACGGTCGTGGTGTGCTGGCTGTTCACCACGGCCGCGATGCTCGCGCTTGCGGCGGTGTGCACGGCACCCGGCGTGCTCGTGCGGCAGTCGGTCTACTTGGCGGCCTCCGGTGCTGCCGGGGTCGCGCGCTTCGCGGTGCTGCGGGCGGTGGTCTTCGCGCGGCGCGGCGGCTCGGCGGCCTCGGTGTGGCGCAGGGCCGAGGCGTACATCTCGTCCGGGTCGAGACGGCGCAGTTCCTCGGCGATGAGCTCGGCCGTGGTGCGCACCTTCAGCGCGAGGTGCCGACTCGGCTGCCCGGGGATGGACAGGGTCGCCAGCGGGCCCTCGGGGCGGTCGATGTGGATCTCGCCGTCGGCGGTGCGCAGGCGCACCGCCGTGACCACCGGTCCGTCGGTGACGACCCGGTCGACCGGCACCCGCAGGCGGTTGCCGAGCCAGCGCGCGAGGAGTTCGGCGCTGGGGTTGTCCGCCTCGCTCTCCACGGCGGCGGACGTGACGGTGGCGCGGGCCTGGTCGAGCGCGGCGGCCAGCATGGACCGCCAGGGCGTCAGCCGGGTCCAGGACAGGTCCGTGTCCCCGGGGGCGTAGGAGGCCGCGCGGGCGTCGATCTGCTGCAGCGGCCGCTCCACGGCGTAGGCGTCGGTGATGCGGCGCTGCGCCAGCGCGCCGAGCGCGTCCTCGGCCGGGTGGTCGGGGGCGTCGACCGGCCACCAGACCACGACCGGCGCGTCGGGCAGCAGCAGCGGCAGCACCACGCTGTGGGCGTGGTCGGCGAGTTCGCCGTGCAGCCGCAGCAGCACGGTCTCGCCGGTTCCGGTCTCGCCGCCGACCCGCACCTCGGCGTCCAGGCGGGCGCTCTTGCGCTCGCGCGCGGAGCGTCCGGGCCGCTTGATGACGACCAGGATGCGCGACGGGTGCTCGCGCGACGCGTCCGAGGCGGACTTGAGCGCGTCGTAGTGGTTGCCCTCGTCGGTGACGATGACGAGGGTCAGCACCATGCCGACGGCCGGGCTGCCCACACTCCTGCGGGCCCGCACCAGCGCCGAGTTGATCTTTGCCGAGGTGGTGTTGGTGAGGTCGATGTTCATGGCCGGCGCCAGCTCCTGCCGTCTCGTGCGAGCATCTCGTCCGCCGCGACGGGACCCCAGGTCCCGGCGGTGTACTGCTCGGGCTTGCCGTGCTGATCCCAGTACTGCTCGACGGGGTCGAGGATGCGCCAGGACTCCTCCACCTCCTGCGGGCGGGGGAAGAGGTTCGCGTCGCCGAGCAGCACGTCCAGGATGAGCCGCTCGTACGCCTCCGGGCTGGACTCGGTGAAGGACTCGCCGTAGGCGAAGTCCATCGACACGTCCCGGATCTCCATCGAGGTGCCCGGCACCTTCGAACCGAACCGCACGGTCACACCCTCGTCCGGCTGGACGCGGATGACCAGGGCGTTCTGCCCCAGCTCCTGGGTGTCGGTACGGCTGAAGGGCAGGTGCGGGGCGCGCTGGAAGACCACCGCGATCTCCGTGACCCGCCGGCCGAGCCGCTTGCCGGTGCGCAGGTAGAAGGGCACGCCCGCCCAGCGGCGGTTGTCGATCTGCAGCTTGATCGCGGCGTAGGTGTCGGTCTTGGACTTGGGGTCGATGCCCTCCTCCTCCAGGTAGCCGGGCACCTCCTCGCCGCCCTGCCAGCCGTGCGCGTACTGCCCGCGCACCGTGTGCTTGCCCAGATCGTCCGGGAGCCGGACGGCCTGCAGCACCTTGAGCTTCTCCCGCAGGAGGGCCTTGGCGTCGAACCCCGCGGGCTCCTCCATCGTGGTGAGCGCCAGGAGTTGCAGCAGGTGGTTCTGGATGACGTCGCGCGCCGCGCCGATCCCGTCGTAGTA
Source organism: Streptomyces sp. MI02-7b (assembly GCF_033793585.1). Classification (NCBI taxonomy): domain Bacteria; kingdom Bacillati; phylum Actinomycetota; class Actinomycetes; order Kitasatosporales; family Streptomycetaceae; genus Streptomyces; species Streptomyces sp. MI02-7b. The sequence goes on from NZ_JARAWX010000008.1 coordinate 215,472, forward strand.
GCCCGCACGACCGCCGATGCCGATGTCCTCGGCCATGGTGATCTGCACGTGGTCGACGAACGAGCGGTTCCACAGCGGCTCGAACATCGTGTTGGCGAAGCGCAGCGCCAGGATGTTCTGGACCGTCTCCTTGCCCAGGTAGTGGTCGATCCGGAACACCTGGGAGGGCGGGAAGACCTCGTGGACCACGCGGTTGAGCTCCTGCGCGCTGGCCAGGTCGTGCCCGAAGGGCTTCTCGATGACCGCCCGGCGCCACGACCCCGCGGCGGCGTCGGCCAGGCCGTGCTTCTTCAACTGCTGCACGACCTGCGGGAAGAACTTCGGCGGCACGGAGAGGTAGAAGGCGAAGTTGCCGCTCGTGCCCCGGGCCCTGTCCAGCTCGTCCACGGTGACACGGAGCTTCTCGAACGCCTCGTCGTCGCCGAAGTCGCCCGGCACGAAGCGCATGCCGGCCGAGAGCTCCTGCCACACCTCGTCGCGGAAGGGGGTGCGCGCGTGCTCCTTGACGGCGTCGTGCACGACCTGGGCGAAGTCCTCGTCCGCCCAGTCGCGGCGGGCGAAGCCGAGCAGCGAGAAGCCCGGCGGCAGCAGCCCGCGGTTGGCGAGGTCGTACACGGCGGGCATCAGCTTCTTGCGGGACAGGTCACCGGTCACCCCGAAGATCACCAGGCCGGAGGGGCCCGCGATGCGGGGCAGCCGCCGGTCGGATGGATCGCGCAGCGGATTGATCCAGCTGTCGGTTTCCGTCATGGGTCCACTTCTCTTCGCGGTACGTCGGGTCGTCGCGGCGCGCGGCATCACGCGGCGCCGAAGAGTTCGAGCAGCTCGGTCTTGCCGAACATGCGGGCGGTGTCGATGGCGGACGGGGTGCCGGCGGCCGGGTCGGCCCCGGCGTCGAGCAGGGCGTGGACGACCTCGTCCTCACCCTTGAACACGGCACCGGCCAGCGGGGTCTGGCCGCGGTCGTTGGGACGGTCGGGGTCGGCGCCGCGCCGCAGCAGCGCGGTGACGGTGGCGGCGTGACCGTGGTAGGCGGCGAGCATCACGAGCGTGTCGCCCCGGTCGTTGGTGAGGTTCGCGGGCACACCGGCGTCCACGTAGGCCACCAGGGTCTCGGTTCCGCCCTGGCGGGCGAGGTCGAAGACCTTGGCCGCGAGCTGCAGCACCTCGGGGTCGTGCGCCGGTTCGGCCTGCGGGGTCGGCTCGCTCATCGTTCCTCACTCGAATGGACGGGGGACTGCGCGGGATCCGTGTGATCCACCTTATGCAGCGTCAACCACCTTCACACCCGCCGCATGCCCGGTTCCGGCACGATCCGCCGGTGGGGACGGTACGAGAAGCCATGGCCGAACCCTGGCGGCGACGATCACTCGTTCGGGGGACTTCACTGCTCCGTCGGCGGGGCCTGCCACATGACACGCCGGGCGACCGGCAAGGATCACGCCGGAGAAACCGCCCCTGAGGGCTGATCAGGCGAATTTCTCCATAAATCACTCATTTGCCGGTTTTCAGATCTTATTACTTTCTGTAATTCTGGAACAACTCATGGTGACAGTCCCCATCACACAGGAGTAGCCCCATGATCCTGTCCATTTCAGGCGTCGTCCTGCTCGGCATCATCGTCTTCCTGTTCTTCCGCAAGGACGGCCTCAAGGCCTCCCACGCACTCGTCTGCGCCCTGTTCGGCTTCTACCTCGCGGGCACCGCCATCGCCCCGAGCATCAAGGCCGGAGGGGCGAGCCTCGCGAGCCTGCTGGGCGGGATCAAGTTCTAGCCGGGCCGTCACCGCACGGTCCACGCACCGGGCCCGGCGCGCCTCCCCGCACCGGGCCCGTCTCCGTTCCCGTTCCCGTCCCGCAACGATCCCTGGAGCTCCTCGTGGTCCGGCGCCCCCTCCCCACTCTGCTGAGCAGCCGCCTCGCGCTCGCCCGCGGGCGCGACATGGCGCGCGGCGTCGCCGACAGCGCCACCGATGTGCTCCACCCGCTGATCGTGATCTCCCGCGGGATGCGCCGCCAGCTCGGCTGGCTGCGCGACTGGTGGGGGAAGACCCCGCAGGACCGCCGCGGCCCGGCGCTGATGGCCTCGGTCGGGGCGGGCTTCCTGCTCCTGGTGCTGCTCCCGTACGGCGCCTACCTGGCCGTCGCCGCGCTCATGGGCTCCGCGGCGTGGATGGGCCGGGACCGCACCCCGGCGCCGAGCGGTCCCAGCGGCGCGGAGAACGACCGGCTGACCGCGCTGTACGAGTCGCTGGTGCCCTACCTGTCGGACCCGGGCGACCCCAGCCCGCTGTACGCGCACGACGGGAGCTGGGAGAACGTCTTCGGCGACTACGAGTTCGAGGACGGGCGGCTGACCCGGCTGCACCTGAAGTACCCCGCGTACTTCACCGACGGCGAGGCCGTGTCGCGGGCCCGCGTGGAGCACGTCCTGCACGCCAAGGCCGGACGCGGCCGGGAGTACCGCTTCGACTGGAACGAGGAGGAGAACCACCTCACCCTCTGCGCCCTCCCCCCGCTGCCCACCGGCATCGCCGCGCAGCGCTTCGTCACCGCGCCCGGCGAGACCGTGCTCGGCTTCACCGACGCCGAGGCCGTGCAGCGCACCGTGCCCGTCACCGACGGCGAGGAGGTCCGCGACGCGCCGCCGGTGGTGTGGCGCACCGGGCCGCGTTCGACCGAGCCGCACCTGCTCGCGCTCGGCCGGCCGGGCACCGGCACCACGACGCTCCTGCGCTCCATCGCGCTGCAGGCCCTCCCGGACGGCGACCTCGTGGTCATCGACGGCAGCGGGACCGGGGAGTACGCGTGCCTGAACGGCCGGCCGGGCGTACTGGCGGTGGAGAGCGGGCTCGCCGGCACGCTGGCCACCCTGGAGTGGGCGGCGCACGAGACCGAGCGGCGCCTCATCGCCGTCAACCGGGCCCGGCAGGCCGGCCGGGGCGCTCCGGACGACGTGCGGCGCCCGCTGTGGATCCTGGTCGACCGGCCGACCGCGCTGACCCAGCTCGCGCACGCCGAGGGTCGGCCCGACCCGCAGGAACTGCTGGACGTACCACTGCGCCACGGGCGCGGGGCCGGGGTCACCGTGGCCGTCGCGGACCAGCTGGACACCGCCGACGCGCTGTCGCAGGTGGTCGTCGCGCACACCCGGGCACGGGTGCTGCTGGGAGCGGTGACCGCCGACCAGACGCAGGCCGTACTGGGCGCGCCCCAGGGCACGACGTCCGCCGCGGAGGTCCCCCCGGGACGCGGTTACGCGCGGCTGGGCTCCGGTCCGGTACTGCGCATGCAGGTGCCCGCCACGCCGGACCCGTACGACGAGGAGACCAGCGACACCCACCGGCAGGCGGTGCTGTCCCTGCTGCCGCCGGCCGGCGTGGCCTTCGTCAAGGACGCGGCGGCGGTGCCGGACGCCCCCGCGGGCGCCCGGATGCGGCCGGCCGGCGGACCGGCACTGGAGCACTGACCGCTCCCGGCGTTCGACGTGCGAGGTACGAGGTAGGAGGTAGGTGCGACGTCAGGGGCGCGGCGGCAGCCGGTGCAGGACGACGTGCGTCAGCGCGCCGCCCGCCACCTCCGCCGTCAGGTAGGTGCAGTGCGGCTGCCGCCTGCGGTCGGTCGGCGAACCCGGGTTGAGCAGCCGCATGCCACCGGGCGCCGTGGAGTCCCAGGGGATGTGGCTGTGGCCGAACACGAGCACGTCCACATCGGGGAAGCGCTCCTCGCAGCGCCGCTCCCGCCCCTGCGCCGGCCCGGTCTCGTGGACGACGGCGAACCGCAGCCCGCCGAGCTCCGCGTGCGCGACCTCGGGCAGCCGGACGCGCAGACCAGGGCCGTCGTTGTTCCCGTGGACGCCGATCACGCGCCGGGCGCGCGCCAGGAGCAGGTCGAGGGTCGCCTCGTCCACCCAGTCGCCGGCGTGGAGGACGACGTCCGCGTGCGCGATCAGGCCCACGAGTTCGGACGGCAGCTCCTTGGCACGTTTGGGCACGTGCGTATCGGACATCACAAGTAGACGCACTCGTCCACGCTAGCCGCCCGGGACCGCCGGGGCGCGGGACCCGCACGGCGTGGGCGGCGGTTCCCCGCGGTCATGGGGAGCGCGGATCTCATCGCTGAAGGGCCGGGGCCATGTCCGCAGACATCCTCTCCACACAATCGGCGGAACTGGTGCAGCCGGCCGAACCCGCCTATGTGAGCACCGCCCGGCACTTCACCGCCGAGATGCTGGTGATGTGGGGACTGGCCACGGAGGACCGGGACTGCGCCGAGCTGATCGTCGACGAACTCGCCGCCAACGCGGCGCGGCACGGCCGCGCCGAGATGTCCGTGCGGCTGACCATCTGCGGGCGGGGGCTGGTGATCACCGTGACCGACACCGGTGACAGCCGGTCGCAGCCGCACGGGCCGGCCGACGGAACCCCGGCGGACGAGCACGGACGGGGGCTGGACATCGTGCGACGGCTCGCCGGTTCGACCGCCATCCACGACGACGAGCACACCCACCGGGTGGTGACCACCCGCTGCCTCGCGCCGCTCCACCGGCCCGTGACGCCCGCCGGGTCCGCCCAGCCCGTGTGACGGCCGCCGCGGCGGGGTGCCGACCCGCCGCGGGTGATGATGGTCGTGACCCCGCGGTCCGGCACGGCCGGCCCGGAGCGACCGACGGAGAGGCATTCGGCGTGAACACCGGCACCACGTCCCCCGGCCCGACGGCACCGCACCGCGTCCTGGTGGTGCTCTTCGACGGGGTGCAGCTGATGGACGTCGCCGGGCCGCTGGAGGTGTACACCGCCGCCAACGACTACGGCGCGGCCTACCGCACGTACACGGCCTCCCTCGACGGCAAGCCCGTCAACAGCACGGCCGGGCTGCCGCTGGTCCCCGACATGGCGCTGGACGCGGTGGACTTCGCCGTGGACACCCTCGTCGTCCCCGGGCGGTCGGACTGGTGGGCGGCGGTCTCCGACGTCCCGCTCATCGAGGCCGTCACCCGGCTCGCGGAGCACTCGCGCACCGTGGCCGCCGTGTGCGCCGGGGCGTTCCCGCTGGCGGCGACCGGGCTGCTGGACGGACGTCGCGCCACGACGCACTGGCGGCACGCCGCCGATCTGGCGGCCCGCTACCCCGGCATCACGGTGGACGCCGACGCCATCTTCGTGCGCGACGGCCGCTTCATCACCTCGGCCGGGATCACCGCCGGCATCGATCTGGCGCTGGCGCTCGTGGAGTCCGACCACGGGGCGGAGGTCGCCCGCGCCGCGGCCAAGTACCTGGTGGTCTTCATGGCACGGCCCGGCGGGCAGTCGCAGTTCAGCGTGCGCCAGTCGTCGAGGCACGCCGCGCGGTCGGTGCTGCGCGACGTGCTGGACGAGGTCGCCGCCGACCCGGTGGGCGACCACAGCCTGCCGGCGCTCGCCGGGCGGGCGGGGGTGTCGCCGCGTCACCTGACCCGGCTGTTCCGCAACGAGACCGGCGGCACGGCCGCGGAGTACGTGGAGCGCGTCCGTGTGGAGGCCGCCCAGGCCCTGCTGGAGGCGGGCAACGAGGCCCTGTCCACCGTGGCCCGGCGCAGCGGCTTCCGGTCGGAGGAGACGATGCGGCGCGCCTTCCGCCGCAGGCTGGGCGTCAGCCCGGGCGCGTACCGGGAGCGCTTCCGCACCACCCACCCCAACGGGGCCTTCGCCGACCGGGGTTGAGCGGGAGTACGCGGGAGCTCACTCGGGCCACGGCGACTCCAGAATGGTGTCCACGAAGTTCCCGCGGACGTAGCCGGGCACGAACCGCTCCAGGACGTCGGCCTTGACATTGCCGAAGGTGGTGTCCGGGCGGGGCGCGATGCCGTGGGTGAACTCCCTCAGGATGTTGTTCTTGAAGTCCGGCCTCGGGTGGACGGCCACGACCGCCTCCCGCTGCTCCGCCGGGATCTCGTCGTAGCCGATGCCGAGCACGTCCACCTCGACCCCGGAGGTGACCAGGGCGATCTCCGGCGCCATGTGCCAGGGGATCTCCGGCGTGGTGTGCAGGGCGATCCCCTCCCACACCAAGCGGGCGCGGTCCTCGGCGACCCCGTGCTCCAGCAGGAAGCGGCGGGCCTCGTCGGCGCCGTCGATCTCGAAGCGCTGGTCCGTCCGGGCGAACCGCTCGGTCAGCCCGAGGTCGTGGAAGAGCGCGCCGACGTAGAGCAGTTCCGGGTCGTAGTCCCAGCCGCGCAGGCGGCCGCGCATCGAGGCCCAGAAGAAGACCCGGCGCGAGTGGTGGAAGACGACCGGCGACGCCGCGTCCCGCACCAGCTCCGTCGCCTCGTGCACCAGCTTGGTCTCGGGTACCTCGACGTCCGCGATGATCTCGGCCATGGCGTGTCTCCAGGGGGTTCGTGGTGTCGCCCCGGCAGGGGGCCGGGGCACCGACAGCTCCAGTCTGCGACGCGCGGGACGCGCCGGCCCGGGTCCATGAGGACACGTGACCCACGGATCGGGACATCGCCGGCGCGCCCGCGCCAACCGTCAGTCGCGGTCGGCCAGTTCCGCGATGACCTGGGCATGGCACGGCTCGGGCACGCACCAGCAGCCCAGACGGCGGCCGCGCAGCCCGGGCAGCATCGCGAGCAGATCCGGGCGCGACAGCAGGTGGTCCCGGTACATCTCCAGGACCTCCTCGCGCGTGCCGTCCGGCCCCGGCCGGAACGGGCTGGCCAGCGGGGAGCCCGGCAGGTGCCAGCCGCCGCGGTGGGCCGGGCGGCCGACGTAGACGACGTCCGCGTAGTCGGGGTCGCCGCGGTGGCCCTTGAGATTGACGACCGTGGTTGCGGCCATGGCGTCAGAGGAGCCCTGCCGCGAGCACGCCGACCCGGCGGATGCCGGGCGGGGACGCGAGCGTCGTCCCGGTCGCCTCTTTCAGCGCCGCGGCGATACGCCCCTGGAGGTGGGTGCGGCCGGTCTCGTCCGCGAAGGAGTCGAGGACCCCGAAGACGGTGGCGTAGCCGCGGAACGAGAACCAGGTGACGGCGCCCTCCTCCGCCCGCGCGAACTCCGGGGCGTCGCGCAGCATCGTGTCGACCTCGCCCGCGTGCTCGGGCCCGGCCCCGATGCGGTCCGGCAGACCGATCTCCGTCATCACATGCTCCGATTCCCGTTGTCCCCGATGTTCCCGCTGTTCGCGCTGTTCCCGCTGTTCCGGACACCGAGAACGCTAGAGCGCCCGAAGTCCTCCCCCCAGTGTCGGATCCGGCATGGTCGATAGCATTCCCGTCATGGACATAGCCGTGGTGGCGTACGACGGGGTCTTCGACTCGGGCCTCTCCGCGGTCCTCGACGTGCTCCAGGCGGCCAACGCCATGCGCGGGGAGCTGCCCCACCAGCCCCCGCCGGAGTGGAACGTGACGACCGTCGGCTCCCGCCGCCGGGTGCGCACCGGCGCCGGGCACACCGTCGCCGCGGCGCCGTTCGCGGCGGCCGCCGGGGCGGACCTGCTACTGGTCCCTGCGCTCGCGGAACGCCGCCCGGACGCCCTGCTGGAGCGGGTGGCCGGAGACGGGACGGCCGCCGTGCGGCGGCTGGTGGCCCGTACCCGGCAGGAGGGCCGGCCGGTCGCCTCGGCGTGCACGGGGACCTTCCTGCTGGCCGAGTCCGGCGTCCTGGACGGGCTGCGGGCGACCACCAGCTGGTGGCTCGCGCCGGTCTTCCGGCAGCGCTACCCCGCCGTCACCGTGGACGAGACCCGGATGGTCACCACGTGCGGGGGCGTGACCACCGCGGGCGCCGCCTTCGGCCATGTCGACCTGGCCCTCGCCGTCGTCCGCATGAGCAGCCCGGCGCTGGCCGACCTGGTGGCCCGCTACCTCGTCGTCGACCACCGGCCGTCCCAGGCGGCGTACATCATCCCCAGCGCGCTGGCCCACAGCGACCCGACCGTGGCCGCCTTCGAGCAGTGGGTGCGGGACCGGCTCGACGGGCCGATCGGCATCGCCGAGGCCGCGCGGGCGCTCGGTGTCGGGGAACGCACGCTCCAGCGCGCGGTGCGCCGCGTGCTCGGCGTCTCCCCTGTCCGCTTCGTCCAGGACCTCCGGGTGGAGCGGGCCTCGCACCTCCTGCGCACCACCGACCTCCCCGTGGAGGTCGTCGCCCGCCGCGTCGGCTACGAGCACGCCAACACCCTGCGCGTCCTCCTGCGCGAACGCGCGGGCACCACGGCCGGCGCCCTGCGCGGCCGCTGACCCGTGCCCCGGTACAAATCCGTCGCGCCAGGACCGGTCCGGTCGCTACCGTGCGCGCCATGAGCACGGACATCCACGGCGGCATCGAGTTCCGGCACCCCCGCGCCGGCACCGACTGCTATGACGGCGAGCCCTGGGTCAAGGCCATGGATCTGTGGCCGCTCTACGACGAACAGGACTACGCGGCCTTCGGCCAGCTGTTCGGCGTGCGCAACTCCGCCGGGTTCCGGCCCCTCGCCACCGGCCGTGGCCTGCCCGACGACCTGTCCAGCGGTCTGGCGTCCTCCCTGCGTGAGGAGGACGGCAGCGCAATGGACGACGCGACCTGGGTCACCTGGTCCGAGCTTGCCGGACTGTCCCCCACTGCCGCTCCCGCCCACTTCGTGGGGCGGCTGACCTGGACGTCGGACACCTGGCCTCCGTCGTTCGGCCAATGGCTGGTGCCGGCCCAATGGCCCGCCGACGTCCGCGACGTCACGGGGCCGCCCCCGCCGGGCCTCGACGAGGTGCACCGGACCACCGAGTGGGCGGTCCCGACGGGGACCTGCCGCTACGAACCGCTGACCGCCGCTGCCGTGCTCGGCGAGGAGTCGCACTGGCCGCATGTCTTCGCCGTGATGCGGGCGATGGCGGGGCGCTTCGGGGACGACGGGGTACGGCTCGTCGTCGGGTTCCTCTGACCCGCGGGAGGACGGGCGCACGGCCTACGCTGATGATGTGCTCGCGAAGCGGCGCAGGCGTGGCAGCGGGAAGGGCGTCTGCCTGGTGTGGTCGCTGCTCACCGCGCTGCTGCTGGCGGTGACGGCCTTCACGGCCGCCCATGGGGCTTTCGAGTCCGGGGCGTTGGGCCGGGAGGAGCGGGTCCTGCTCGTGGAATGCGAGAAGCGCAGCGGGGAGCGGGGGCGGGCGCCGACGGAATGCACGGGGCGGCTGCTCGGGACGGCTTCGGTTCCGGCCGCGTCCCACGATCCGGTGATCGTGCGGTACCCCGGCGAGCCGGGGCAGGTGGTACGCGTGGTGCGCACCTGGTGGGGCACCCTCGAAGCCACCGATCACAGCGTCATGACGTGGGCGACCGGGGTCTTCCTCACCCTCCTGCCGCTCACGGGCGCCGCGCTGTGCGCCCGCATGGCCTGCCGGGGGGTGCTGCGGCGGCCACCGTCTCAAGGGCGCACGTAGCGCAGGATGCCGAGCATGGCGTCCTCCGGGACCGCGGCCGCCGGGTCGGCGACGCAGGCGTCGAGCGCCTTGCGCAGTCCGTCCGCGTCCAGGCCGGAGCCGATCATGACGAGGCGGGTGGCCCGGGACTCCCCGCGGGCCCAGGCGGAGGACGTGAAGCGCAGGAAGCCGCCGACGGCGTGCAGGGTGAACTTCTGCGGGTGGCCGGGCGCGGCGAACCGGACGAAGCCCTTCATGCGGAACAGCCCGGCGGGGCGGCTGTCGAGGAACTCCGCCAGGCGGCGCGGATGCAGGGGCGCTTCGGAGGTGAACTCGACGCTCTCGTAGGCGGCGTGGAGATGCCCTTCATGGTCGCCGTCGGCGTGGTCGGCCGACAGTTCCTCGAAGGAGAGCTGGCGCGCGGGCGCGTCGTCCACCGGGCGCGGCCGCGGGTCGAAGAGCAGGTCGGGTCCGACGCGGCCGTGGGCGGCCTCGACCAGCGGGGTGTCCGGGGCGAGCCCGGTGAGGGTGCCGCGGACCCGGCCGAGCGCCTCGGCGTCCACGCGGTCGGTCTTGTTGAGGACGACGAGGTCGGCCGCGCGCACATGGCGGTCGAGTTCGGGATGGCGGGCCCGGACCGCCTCGAACTCCGCGGCGTCGACGACCTCCACGAGACCGCCGTAGGTGATGGCGGTGTTCGTGCTGGCGAGGAGCAGCCGGATCATGCCCTGGGGTTCGGCGAGCCCGCTGGCCTCGATGACGATGACGTCGATCCGGGCCTGGGGACGGGCGAGCCGGGCGAGCATGTCGTCCATCTCGGTGGCGTCGACCGCGCAGCACAGGCAGCCGTTGTCGAGGGCGACCATCGAGTCCACCTGGCCCGCCACCGACAGGGCGTCGATGTTGATGCTGCCGAAGTCGTTGACGATCGCGCCGATGCGCGTCCCGCCGCTGGTGCGCAGCAGGTGGTTGAGGAGCGTGGTCTTCCCCGAGCCCAGGAATCCCGCGAGGACGACGACCGGAATCCGTTGCCTGGCCAAGGTGTCCTCTCCGGGTACGACTGCCGGCCGCTCATCGTAAGCCCCGCGCACCACGAGGTGCTTCGTGCGGGTGAACGGGCGGCCGCGGCAGAACCGGGGCACCGGCGCCGCAGTCTTCCGACGCGTCCACCGTGACGGCGACGGACCGAGACGGACGGAGGGGACGCATGGCACAGGGAACGGACGCCACGCCCGGGACAGGGAACGGCACGGTGCTGGTGTGCATAGCCGCCGAGGACGAGGAGACCGCCTACCGCATCGTGGACCTGATCTCTGGGTATCACCCGGCGTCCGAGCCGCAACTGCGGCACACCCCCGACGGGATGGTGGCGTGCGCGCTGCGGGCGCACACCCTGCGGGTGATCGGCGACGAGTAGGACGGGCGGGACCCCGGCGAGGACCAACGGCCCGCGGGGCGGCGGAGGTTGACGTCGCGTCGCGGGCCGGTCGCGCCCTGTTGCGAAGCGCCCCGACGGGGCACCATCGAACATGTGGCGGCATCTTGGCGTTGCGATGTCTGCGGGCGGGGGGACGACACCGTCCGCGACTGCGGCATCCCGCACCTTCCGCTGGCCGTCTGCGACCCGTGCTTCGCGGACATGGCGCGGGCCCGGCGGTCCCCGCAGCCGCGGCCGCTGGACGGCCGCGAGCTGATGGCCGCGCTCCTTGAGGCCGCGGTTCAGGAGGACATCCGGCGCTCCTCCTGAACGGGATGCACCGCGAGGGTCGACGGCAGCACGGCGCGGCCCCGTACGGCGCCCGCCGGCACGGGACGGGCGGGTACGGCATCGGCGGCCGACAGCCCCTCGGCGCGCAGCGCCACCGCGCGGACGGGGGCCTGGTGCGCGCCGAGGGCCTCGTGCATGGCGAAGGCGGCCTCGGCCAGTCGGCCCGGGTCCGAGGTGGGGGTGGGCAGGGTACGGCTGCGGCTGACCGAGGAACCGCCGCCCAGCCGGACGGTGAGGGTGAGGCCGGTCGCGGTGCGGCCGGTGCTGCGCAGCCGGTCGCCGAGGCCGAGGCCGAGTTCGATGACGGCCCGGCTCAGCGCGCCCCGGTCGGTGGCGTCGGCCGTGAAGAGCCGGTCGGCGGCGAGCGCGCCGGGCGGCGCCTCGGGGACGAGGGGGCCCGCGTCGACACCGTGCGCACGGTCCCACACCGCCCGCCCCGGGCCCGCGCCGAGGATCCGCTTCACCTCGTGCAGCGGGGCGGCGGCCACCCGGCCGACGGTGCCCAGCCCGGCCGCGACCAGTGCCCTCACGGCGTCCGCGGTGATCCCGGGGAGGGCCGCGACGGGCTGGGGGCGCAGGAAGTCGGCGACGGCGCCGGGATCGGCGTCCACGGCCCGGATGCGGCCGGCGAGGATGTCGTAAGCGGCCATGTACGCGACCGTGCGGCTGCCGGCGACGCCGATCGTCAGGGCGACGTCGTAGAGGCCGGCGGCCCGGGTGCTGATCATGAGGGCCAGCTGTTCCGGCAGCAGGCCGTAGAAGCCCACCGCGGGGCGCACGTCGGCCACGACCGCGTCCGGCCGTTCGACGCGCACGATCGGGGTGAACTGGCCGACCAGTCCGGCCAGCGCGGCGAGGGTCGCGGAGTCCGTTCCGCCGCAGCGGATGTAGAGCACGCAGGGCCCCGGGTCCTGGTTCTGGTACCGCTCCGGTTCGACCATGGTCGTGCCGCCTCCACCCTGCTGTTCGAACAGTTGCTCGAATTTCGAGTGTAGGGCATTCCGGGGCCCTGTGCGGGGCACATAGGCTGCGCTCCATGCCCCTGACCGCCGCGCAGCGCAGAGCCCTCCTGGAGTCCGACGCGAACACCGGACTGCTGGGCGCGCGGGAGGCGACCTGCGCGGCGCTGGCCAAGCAGGGCCTCGCGGTGCGGTACGGGCGCACCGGCGGCCATTACCTGACCCCGGAGGGCCTGCGCGTCCGCGCCGAACTGGCCCGCACCGAGCCCCCGGCCGCGGAGCCGGCCGGCCCGGCGGGCGTACCGCACGGCGCGGAGGCCGACGCGTCCGGGTTCACCGCCGACGACGGCCGCGGTCCCGGTCCGCTCAGGCAGACCGCTTCCGGCTCGCGCGCCGCCGAGGTCGCGGCGGCCTGGTCCGGCCTGCTGGAGATCCGGCGCGTCCTGCAGGACGGCGACACCGGCCGCCCGGCGCCCTGGGAACGCGACCGGTTCGTCCACGCGGTGGCCCTCGCCCTGGAGGCAGCCGGTCTTCCGCCGTCCGCCCGCGACGACTCCGGCCGCCCCGCGCGGCCCGGCTACGCCGTGGCCCCCGCCGCCGCGCAGGACGGCGTCGCCGAGGTCTCCTGGCCCTCTCCCGGCGACGACCCCGCCGAGGCCGCACTCGAGCGGTGCCGGGCGCTGCTGGAGCCCCACGGCTGGCAGTGCACGCTCCACCGCGACCGCGGCGGCCGGGCCTCCTTCCTGCTGGTTTCGCCCCGCCGCGCCTGAAGGAGCACGATGGAGGGATCACGCGAAGGAGGAGCACCGTGAGCTCCAGAGCTTCCGACACCGATCCCCGCATCTATCTGCAGACCCCCTCCCAGGCGGAGGGCGAGCGGGAGTACGACCCCGCCGAGCGCAGCACCATGGAAATCCACCCCGACGTCCCCCACACCACCCCGTCACAGGCGGAGGGCGAACGTGTGGAGGACGACGACCTGCCGCCGACGCCGAAGTGAGGCGCGGCGGCAACCCGGGACGCGCGCAGGGCCGGCTCTCGCGTCCCGCCAGGGGGCGGGACGCGAGAGGACACCCGTGGACGTACGCGACTACCCCACCGGACGGATCGCCGCCGAGGCCGCTTTCACGTCCGACTTCGACCTGCCCGGCGATCTGCCGGTCCGGCAGATCGCCGGCCTCGCGGAGGGCGACCGTCCCGCGATGGACGGCCGCCCCGGCATGCACCACAAACACCTGCCCCTGCGAAGGGACGAGAACCTCGGCGTCAACGAGGTGGGCGGCCGCTATCTCTTCGACACCTGGGAGAACGCCGTCGCCTATGTGCGCTTCACCGACCAGCTCGAACTGGAGCCGGGTGTCACCTTCTGGAACCGGCCGTTCTTCAGCCACCTCGACCGCCGCACCTGGCGGGTCGTCGGCGCCCACGACCTCACGCCGCTCGCCTCGACGCATCACGTGAGCCGCCTGGAGCGGTGGTCCGGCCCGGGACACCAGCACGCGGAACGGGTCCTGGAGCGCGCGTGGCCGGCCGTCCTCGAAGAGGCCGCCGGGCAGGGACTGGCGGCCGTCTGGCTGCTGCACCAGCCGGGCGAACGGCAGATCGGGCTGCTCCGCGTGCGCGCGGCGGACTCCACGGCGGACCGGGCGGCGGTGCACGACGCCCTCGCCGCGCTGGAACACCTCGATGCCGCCGAGGCCGGCCGCGCCGCCGGTGAACTCGGCGCGCGCAAGGTCTTCGACCGTACGAGCCTGAACCTCTCGCTGTGGCTGCCGCTGTCGCGGAAGGCGGGCGGCGCGGCGTCGTGCCATCCCTTCACCGAGCTGTACGCCGGGCCGCAGCCGCTCCAGCACTCCCCCTGAGCCCAACGGACCGCCCGGGCGCAGGGCCCCGCGGGCCGGTCCCCCGGCGCTCACCCGTCCTCGCGGGTCAGCGCCGCCAGGGCCAGGCCGAGCACGGCGAGGCCCGTCCAGGACAGCGCGCCGAGGCGCTCTCCCAGCACGGCGACACCGAGCACAGCGGCGACCGCGGGCTCGGCGAGCGTGAGCGTGGTGGCCGCGGAAGCGGTCGTACTGCGCAGGCCGTGGCCGAAGAGGCGGTACGCGAGGAACGTGGTGAGCAGCGCGAGGTGCAGCACGACCGCCGCCCCGCGCGGGGTCGGGAGCCACGTCGTCGCCCCCGACGCCAGGACGGCCGGCAGTGTGAGGGTTCCGGCAGCGCCGAAGAGGACGCCCATCACCGCGCCGGGGGCGTGGCCGGCCCCGATGAGGTGGGCGCCCACCAGTGAGTAGACGGCGTACGACAGCCCGGCCACGGCCGCGAGGGCGACGCCCGCGCCATCGATGCGGGTGTGGGCACCTCCGCCCCCGCCGAGGACGAGCAGCGCGCAGCCGAGCACCGCCGTCGCGGTGGCGGCCGTCCAGCGCGGGCCCGGCCGGTGGAGGCGCGCCGCCCAGGCCAGCAGTCCGGTGAGGACCGGGGCGCTGCCGAGCGCGATCACGGTGGCGACGGCGACGCCCGTCCTGGAGACCGCCGGGTAGAACGCGAGCGGGTATCCGGCGACGGCGAGGGCGCCGACGGCGAGCAGCGGCGGACGGCCGTGCCCGGTGGAACGCAGCAGCGCCGGGACTCCCCGGGCGCCGGCCAGCAGGAGCAGGCCGCCGAGGACGAGACCCGCACCGCCGACCGACGCGGGCGCCGCGCCGGCGGGTGCGAAGGAGGCGGCGGTCCCGGTGGTGCCCCACAGCAGTGCGGCGGTCAGGACGGGCAGGGCGCCGTGGAGGAACCGGGCACGGCCGGCGGGCGCTCGGGCCGCGAGCGGGCGCTCGGGGGTGGAGGGAGCCGCGGGAGACAGATCCGGCACAGGAGTGGCCTTTCGTCACGAATCGGAAGATGCGGATTCGCAGCGGGCGCACCGGTGCGGCCCCGGGCGGCACGTGGCCTGCCGGGGGCGCGGGTCGGAACCGTCAGTGGGTGCGCCCGGTCAGGCGCACAGCGGCGGCAGAACGACGTGCCAGTAGGGCTTCACCCGGGCGATCGTACCGGTCGCGGGCCGCCGAGGCGGGCGTGGCAGGGTGAGTGCATGCCGATCACCGATGCCACAGAAGTCAGCCGAGCCGGCGACGAAGCCCCCGCCCGTGTCCTGGACCTGCGCAGCGACACCGTCACCCGGCCCGGCGAGGCCATGCGCCGGGCGATGGCCGACGCCCCGGTGGGCGACGACGTCTTCGGGGAGGACCCCACCGTCAACGCCCTGCAGGAGCGGATCGCCGAGCGCCTGGGCTTCGAGGCCGCGCTGTTCGTCTCCTCCGGTACGCAGAGCAACCTGTGCGCGCTGCTGACCCACTGCGGCCGCGGCGACGAGTACATCGCCGGGCAGTCGGCACACGTCTACCGGTGGGAGGGCGGCGGCGCGGCCGTGCTGGGCGGCATCCAGCCGAATCCGCTGCCGCACCGCGCGGACGGCACCCTGGACCCGGCGGACATCGCGGCGGCGGTCAAGCCGGACGACCCGCACTTCCCGCGCACCCGCCTGCTGTGCCTGGAGAACACCATCGGCGGCCGGCCCGTCGCGCTGGACTACCTGCGCGCGGCCACCGGCCTCGCCCGGGACCACGGGCTGGCCACCCACCTGGACGGGGCGCGGCTGTTCAACGCCGCGGTGGCGGCGGGCGGTGACCCGTTCGAGCAGGCGCGGCTGATCGCGGGGAACTTCGACAGCGTCTCGGTCTGCTTCAGCAAGGGCCTCGGCGCCCCGGTCGGCTCCACGCTGCTGGGCTCACGGGAGTTCATCGGGCGCGCCCTGCGCTGGCGCAAGGCGCTGGGCGGCGGGACCCGGCAGGCCGGTGTCCTGGCGGCGGGGGCGTTGCACGCGCTGGAGCACCACGTGCCGCGGCTGGCCGACGACCACGCGCACGCCGCGCTGTTCGCGGAGGCGCTGAAGGACGTTCCGGGACTGGTGGTCGAGCCCGCGCAGACCAACATGGTCTTCGCCGAGCCCGGGCCGGGGCTGACCGCCGACGAGGTGCGGAACCGCCTCGCACGGCGCGGGGTGCTGTGCGCCGCGTACCCGGGGCGGCTGCGGTTCGTGTTCCACCTGGACATCACCCGCGAGGACACGGAGCGGGCGGTGCGCACGGTGCGCGAGGCACTGGAGTGGTCCCCAACCCGCTGACCCCGTCGCGGAGTTGCTGCGGTACGCCGTCCCGTCGCCGCAACCTCCCACGGCTCCCGGATGTCCTAGGGAGTGAGGCCGTCGCACGGCGGTCAGGCGGGGAAGGGGAAGCATGGGAGCGAGAGCGACAGCGGGACGGCGCGCGGGGGCGGCCCTCGCGGTGGCCGTGATGGCGGTGACTCCGGTCGTCGCGGGGGGCGGCACGGCGCACGCCGCAGCGAAGTGCACGGCGAGCAAGGGGCCGTACCAGAAGGACGTGGAGAAGTTCCTCGGGCGGCCCGTGGACGGGAAGCAGTCCTCGGCGGACTGCAACGCGATACGCGCCTTCCAGACGAAGAACGGCATCTCCCCGAACGCGGGCTACGCGGGACCGGTGACCTGGGGCGTCATGAAGATCATGAACGCCCAGAAGGCCGCCGGCCGCACGCCGAACAAGGCGGGCAAGTGCCCCACGAACAAGGGCCGCATCGCCTGCGTCGACCTGACCCGGCAGCTGAGCTGGATACAGGACGGCAAGACCCTCAAGTTCGGGCCGGTGCCGGTCCGGACGGGCCGCAACGGTTACGAGACGCGGACCGGCCTGAAGAAGATCTACTGGCGGCACATCAACCACTACTCGACGATCTACCACGTCGCCATGCCGTACAGCCAGTTCTTCGACGGCGGCGAGGCGTTCCACTCGATCGCGGGGAGCGTGTGGTCCCCGCCGGGTTCGCACGGCTGCGTGAACATGCGGTCGGCGGACGCGAAGAAGTACTGGAGCATGCTGAAGACCGGTGACGACGTGTACGTGTACGGGCGCAAGCCCGGCACCTGAGCGGCGGACGACCGGGGCGCGCGCCGGGCACCTCGGCGGCGCGGGTCGGGCTCGTGCGGGTTTCCCGCGCGGGCCCGTTCTTCTTGGTCCAGACCTCTTGACGGGCTCTTGACCCGGCAGTTCAATCACGACGTGAACTAAGCCTTGAACAAAGGCGGATGGACCTCAGGCCTCCCCCATGACCGACCGGCCCGGCCCGTCCCGTTCACATGACAGGTGCATGACTTCCCCATGAAAGGCAGCGCCCGTGAACGCACTCCCCCCACGCCCGCGCCGACGCCCGCGCGTCCGCGGTCTGCTCGCCGCCGGCATCACCGGCCTCCTCGCCCTCGCCGCCCTCACCACCACGGGCCCGGCGAGCGGCGCCCCGGCGACGGCCCCGGCCGCCGCGGCGGCCGTCACCACCTTCGCCGACGAGTTCGACGGCCCCGCGGGAAGCGGCGTCGACGGCGGCAAGTGGCAGACCGAGACCGGCGACAACGTCAACAACCACGAGCGGCAGTACTACACCGCAGGCAACCGCAACGCCGCCCTCGACGGCCAGGGCCACCTCGTCATCACCGCGCGCAAGGAGAACCCCGCCGGGTACCAGTGCTGGTACGGCAGTTGCCAGTACACCTCGGCCCGGCTCAACACCTCCGGCCGCTTCACCACCACGTACGGGCATGTCGAGACCCGGATGAAGCTCCCCCGCGGCCAGGGCATGTGGCCCGCGTTCTGGATGCTGGGCGACAACATCGGCGACGTCGGATGGCCCGCCAGCGGCGAGATCGACATCATGGAGAACGTCGGCTTCGAGCCCGGCTCGGTGCACGGCACACTCCACGGTCCCGGCTACTCCGGGTCCGGTGGCATCGGCGCCGGCTACACGCTCCCGGGCGGCCAGGCCTTCGCCGACGCCTTCCACACCTTCGCCATCGACTGGAGCCCCGACGCGATCAGCTGGTCGGTCGACGGCACCGTCTACCAGCGCAGGACCCCCGCCGACCTGGGCGGCCGGCAGTGGGTGTTCAACAAGCCGTTCTTCGTCATCCTCAACCTCGCGGTGGGCGGCTACTGGCCGGGCGACCCGGACGGCAGCACGTCCTTCCCGCAGCAGCTCGTCGTCGACTACGTGCGCGTCACCACCTCGGACACCTCGGGCGGGGGCGGCACCGGGCGCATCACCGGCCTGGCCGGCAAATGCGTCGACGTCGCCGGCGCCAACCCGGCCAACGGCACCCCCGTCCAGCTCTACGACTGCAACGGCTCGGCCGCCCAGCAGTGGACGGCCGCCGCGGACGGCACCCTGCGCGCCCTCGGCAAGTGCCTGGACGTGAAGGACTTCGGCACCGCGGACGGCTCCCAGCTCCAGCTGTGGGACTGCGCCGGCAGCACCAACCAGAAGTGGACCCTGTCCGCCGCCCACGACATCGTCAACCCGCAGGCGAACAAGTGCCTGGACGTCACGGGCAACAACTCCGCCAACGGCACCCGGCTCCAGCTGTGGACGTGCACCGGGGGCGCGAACCAGAAGTGGACGCTGAGCTGACCCCTTGAGCGTGCGGGGCGCCGGTCACCGGCGCCCCGCACGGCAGGACCCCGGGAACGGTGGCGCCGCCGGGCCGCCGAGGGGGGATCGGCGGACCCGGCGGCGCGACCGGGGGGATCAGGACCGGGGGATCAGAACTGCACGTCGGAGCAGGCGTAGAAGGCGTTGCCCGTGTCCGCGATGGTCCACACCGCGAGCACGATGTGGCGCCCGGTGCGGCCGGTCGGGATCGTGCCCTGGTGGGTGACGGTCGCCGGGGGGCGGGCCCCGTTGTAGTTGACCGTCAGGAAGGGCGTCAGCGTGAGCGCGGAGCGGGTCAGCGGCCGGCTCGGGTCGAAGCCCTGCTTGGTGATGTAGTACTTGAAGTCGGCGGTCGCGTGCGAGGCGGTGAACTGCCAGCGGAAGCTGTAGTTCTGGCCGCCCGTCACCTTGGTGGTGGGCCAGCCGGTCCCGCCGCGAGGGTCGTCCAGCTGGGCGAACCGGCTGTTGCCGCCCGCGCAGATGGTGCCGTCGGAGGGCCCGCCGGACGGGAAGCCCTTGGGGCCCTCGACGCTCTGCGGTTCCCACTGGATGTCACCGCAGTTGGGCACCGCGCCGTTGGCGCAGAGCTTCTGACGGCTGATCGGGGCGTCCGTGTAGCCGTGGCTGTAGGCACTGCCGGTGGCCAGGACGGACAGCCCGGCGAGGGCGAGGCCGACGACGGCCGCACCGAGTTTTCTGGGCATGCTTCGCTCCTCGGAGAACGTGGGGGAGTTCTGAGAGCAGTTGCGGAGCCTGCAGGACCGGCTTGGTCTGGACCAATAGTGAAGCTACTCCGACGAGTTGGTCATGTCTAGACCAAGAAAAGGAGAAGCCCCGGCCAGGACGGGGGGATCTGGCCGGGGCAGTCATGGAGGCGCGCAGCGGAAACGATTCTCTTCGCCGCGCGATCCAACGATAGTTTAACAGTCAAGGAGAGGTGATTCGAACCGCCAAACTCCTCAGCGCTGTGGGGTCGCCCACATTCGCGGGTCGAGCACTCGCTGCAGCCGGTACGCCACGGGGCGGAACCCCACCGCCGGCCAATTCCCCGCGGACACCGGCGATCCGGCGGCCCAGCTCGCCGTGATGTGCCGGTACCCGTGGTCGTACGCCCAGGCGAGCGCGGTCGCCAGCAGCACCCGGCTGATCCCCTCCCCGCGGGCGACGTGCGTCACGTACGCCTCGACCAGCTCGACACAGCCCTCCGGCACCACCGGGCCCGGCTCGGCGGGGACCAGCACGACCATGCCGATCTCCTCGCCGCGCCGCAGCGCGACCCACGCCCCGCTGCGCGCATCGGCCAAGGCGCCCGCGTAGTGCGTGCGCAGTGTGGCGAGCGCCGGCTCGGGCTGCGGGCGGAAGACCGCGGAACCACGGTCGGCGCGGGCCGCCTCGACCGCCATCCGCCCGATCCGCTCCAGGTCCCCCGGGCCCGCCCGGCGTACCGACAGGGCGTCCACACCCCGCGGCTGACGGCCCTTGGGCCGCACCGCCATCAGTCCGCGCACCCGCTCCAGCCCGAAACCGCAGCGGAACCAGGCGAGCGCGGCCTCGTCGTCGGCCGGCAGGTCCACGTAGTGCACATAGCGGCGGTCCGCGACCAGCCGCTGCGCCACCGTCGCGTACAGCCCGCGCAGCACGTCGTCCCGCAGTCCCTCACGGCCGCCGCGCAGGGCGTGCCCGCCGTACCCCACCAGCGCCGAGCGCGGGTGGGCGCGCAGCGCCGCACGGTCGTCGTCCGCGAGGTCCAGCGCGGTCGCCGCGAGGTAGCCGGTCATGGCGCCGTCGCCGGCGCGCGAGGCGACCGCCTCCGCGCGCGGCCCGGCGAGGATCTTCCCGAGCAGTTCCTCGCCGCCCGGCGAGACCGCGGCCCGTCCCGGCTGGAGCGGCAGCCCTCTTCGTACCTTCCCGTACCAGCGGTCCAGCAGTGCGGCGGCCTCGGGGACGTGCTCGGTGGTCAGCGGAGCTATGGCGACAGTCATGGTGCTCCGGGACGCTAACGGTCGCCGTGGGGCGGCGGCAAGCGGCGCCCGGTCAGCCCGTCCAGGCCGGATGCCGGGGGTCGTCGGTATGGACGAGGATGTCCGCGGTCTCCCCCGGCGCCGCCTCCCGCTCGTACCGCTCGTAGGCCGGGAGCGTCCAGTGCTCCTCCTGCGGGGTCCGGCGGGCCAGCGCCGCCCGCGACATCCGCAGGTGCACGCTCAGGTCGAACGGGAACCCGTACCCCTGCAGCAGCGCGCCCTCCAGGAGCAGCACGCCGCCGGGCGGCAGTTCCTCGTACGCCGCGCGGGTCGCTCGGTCCGTCTCGGGGTTCCAGCGGGAGGGCAGCACCCGCCCGCTGCCGCCGGGCGCGAGCGGGTCGAACACCTCGCGCCACAGCGCGCCGGTGTCGAGCCAGCGGTCGTAGTAGGCGTCCGGGTCCCGCCGCCCCAGCTCGAGACGCTGCGACGCGGGCCGCCAGTACGTCCGCGCGCCGACCCGCAGCACCGGCCGCCCGCGCAGCCGCAGGGCGTCCGCGAGGGCCTCCGCCAGCGCCTCGGGGTGCGCCGCGGGGGCTCCGTCGACGGCCACGCGCGGGCGCTCTCCCCCGTCCTGCGGGGTCAGTTCCACCACGCGGTCGGCCACCGCTTCGGTCAGCCGTTCCCAGCTCACGGGGGTCAGTCGCACGCCCCTATTGTGCCGGGCCCGCCGGTCCACCCGCCCTCGCGGGGGCGGGTGGACCGGCGGGCCCGCGGCGACTCAGCCGGCGGAGATCTCCGAACGGTCGCCGCCCCACAGCGTGTGGAACGCGCCCGGCTTGTCGACGCGCCCGTAGGTGTGCGCCCCGAAGAAGTCCCGCAGTCCCTGGACGAGCGCGGCGGGCAGCCGCTCGGCACGCAGCGCGTCGTAGTACGCGAGCGCGGCGGAGAACCCGGGCGCGGGGACGCCCAGTTGGGCGGCCGTGGTGACGACGCGGCGCCAGGCGTCCTGCGCGGCGCCGAGCGCGTCGGCGAAGTGCGAGTCCGTCAGCAGGGTGGCGCGGCCGGGATCGGTGTCGTACGCCTCCTTGATGCGGTTGAGGAAGCGGGCCCGGATGATGCAGCCGCCACGCCAGATGGTGGCCATGGCGCCCGGGTCGACCTGCCAGCCGAACTCCGCGCTGCCGGCCTGGATGAGGTTGAAGCCCTGGGCGTAGGCGACGATCTTCGAGGCGTACAGCGCCTCCTCGACGTCGTCGGCGAAGCGGTCGCTCGCCGCGCTGTCGAGCCAGGTCTCGCCGGGCCCGGGCAGTCCTTGGCTCGCCTCGCGCAGTTCGGTGCTGCCGGACAGCGAGCGCGCGAACACCGCCTCGGCGATGCCGGAGACCGGGATACCGAAGTCGAGCGCGTTCTGCACGGTCCAGCGGCCGGTGCCCTTCTGCTCGGCGCGGTCGAGGACCACGTCGACGAACGGCTTGCCGGTCTCGGCGTCGGTGTGCGCCAGCACCTCGGCGGTGATCTCCACGAGGTACGACTCCAGGCGCCCGGAGTTCCACGTCCGGAAGATCTCCGCGATCTCGCCCGGGCGCTTGCCCGCGGCGTGCCGCAGCAGGTCGTACGCCTCGGCGATGAGCTGCATGTCGGCGTACTCGATGCCGTTGTGCACCATCTTCACGAAGTGCCCGGCGCCGTCGGGGCCCACGTGCGTGCAGCACGGGACGCCGTCGACCTTGGCGGCGATGTCCTCCAGGATCGGGCCCAGGGACTCGTACGACTCGGCCGAGCCGCCCGGCATGATCGAGGGGCCGTTGAGGGCGCCCTCCTCACCGCCGGAGATGCCGGTGCCGACGAAGTGCAGGCCCTGCTCGCGCAGTGCCTTCTCCCGTCGCCGGGTGTCGCGGTAGTCGGCGTTGCCGCCGTCGACGACCATGTCGCCCGGTTCGAGCAGCGGCACCAGCTCGTCGATCACGGCGTCGGTGGGGGCACCGGCCTTGACCATGATGATGATGCGCCGGGGGCGCTCGAGGGAGTCGACGAACTCCTTGAGGGTCTCCGCGGGGTGGAATTCGCCCTCGCCGCCGAACTCCTCGACCAGGGACCGCGTCCTTGCCGGGGTGCGGTTGTGCAGGGCCACCGGGTGACCGTGCCGCGCGAGGTTCCTGGCCAGGTTGCGGCCCATGACCGCCAGTCCGGTGACGCCGATGCGGGCCTGCTCCGCCATCTGCGGGTCCTCTCTGTTCAGTCCTGCGGGGGTGGGGCACCTACGGCGTCCAGCCTGTCAGCGAAGTAACCCGATCGAGGTAACTTCAGGCGGATCCGTCAGGTGCCCGTGCCTATGCGGTCCTGACCTGCTACGCGCGGGAGCGCGGGACGCAGGGCGGCCGCCGGGAGCATCGCCGCGGCGGCCGGTGCGCGTGGGGCGCCGGCACGAACCTGCCCGGCCGGCGGGGGCGGCTGCGGGGGCGCCACCATGGGGCTGCCGAGCGCCTCGCGGAACCGGCGGGCGTCCTCGGGGAGGTCGCGGCGCCAGGCCCAGCCGAGAAAAGGGGCCAGTAGCAGCATGCCCCCGCCGAGCGTACTGGTGACGCTGAGTTGTACGAACGAGCCCTGTGCGTGGGGCAGCATACGGAAGGCGTACTCGGGGACCTGGGTGCCCAGCGGGCTCCACATCCGCCGTCCCCGATAGGTGATCCTGCGGCAGGGCTGGTAGACCGAGCAGACCAGCCGGTGTTCGCGGTGGCGGCCGGGATAGTGGTAGCGGTACACGGCCCGCTCCCCCGGTGTCACGCACTCCGTCGAGACGGCGGCCACGCCCGAGCTCCACACCTGGAGGTTGCGGGCGTCGGCCAGGAAGTCGAAGACCTCTTCCACGGTTCGGGTGACGATCACGCTTGTAGACACCGTCGGCATCGCAGACCTCCCCGGTGCCGGCGCGGCCAGCATGTGAGCAGTTCCCTCTTGGCTCCTCACCGACAGCGTGCGGGGGAAAAGGCGGCGTGTCGTGGCGGGTGAGCCGTACGGGTGAATCCGAGGCCCGTGACCGGCCGAAACGCACCCCGGGGAGGACGCGGCCGCGTGCTTTCAGCCGGCCGGGGTACCGGGGGCCGGCGCGCAGGCCCCCGGGGCGTGGAACTCGCACCACACCGACTTGCCGGAACCGTGCGGTTCCACCCCCCAGGCGTCGGCGAGCCCGTCCACCAGCAGCAGCCCGCGGCCGGACGGCTCGCCGTCGCCGGGACGGCGGCGGCGCGGCCAGTCGGCGGCCAGGTCGTGCACCTCCACCCGCAGCCGCCGGGCGGGGCCCGCGCCGTCGTGTGCCGGGGCGGGGGCCGGATCGGGGAGCAGGCGCAGGGTGAGCACGGCGCCGCCGTCGGTGTGCACCAGCGCGTTGGTGATCAGTTCGTCGGCGGCGAGCGCGGCCTCGTCGGCCCGGTCGGGCATGCCCCAGTCCGTCATGGCGTCCCGGACCATGGCGCGGGCCCCGGCCAGCCCCCGCGGGTCCCCGGGGGCGACGTGCCGGTGCCGCCGGCGGGCCGGGGCCGGCTCGGCGTCACCGTCGCGGCGCAGCAGGAGCAGCGCCATGTCGTCCTCGGTACCCGGCTCGCCCATGACGGTGGTCAGGTGGTCGGCGAGGTTCTGCAGGCCGCAGGGGCCGTCGCGCAGCGCCCCCGCCAGCAGGCGCACGCCGTCGTCGAGGTCGGCGCCGGGCCGCTCGACCAGTCCGTCGGTGAACATCAGAAACGTTTCGCCCGGGGCGAGTTCGGCCCGGGTCACCGGGTACTCGGCCGGGCCGAACTGTGCGGACAGCCCGAGGGGGAGCCCGCCGACGGTGGGCAGCACGCGGACGGTGCCGTCGGCCTGCCGCACGAGCGGGTCGATGTGCCCGGCGCGGACCACGAGGGTGGCGCCGGTGGCGGGGTCGGCCTCGGCGTACAGGCAGGTGGCGAAGCGGTCGGTGTCCAGTTCGTGCAGGAAGGCGGAGGCACGGGCCATGACGGTGGCCGGCGGGTGGCCCTCGGCGGCGTAGGCGCGCAGTGCTATCCGCAACTGCCCCATGACGGCGGCCGCGTGGGTGTCGTGTCCCTGGACGTCGCCGATGACGACGGCGACCCGGCCCCCGGGGACCGCCACGACGTCGTACCAGTCGCCGCCGATGTCCCGGGCCAGTCGCGCCGAGCGGTAGCGCACCGCTATCCCGGCGCCCGGGACGTCCGGGATCGTACGGGGCAGCATCGCGGTCTGCAGGCCCTGCGCGATGTCGTGCTCCTGGTCGAACAGGATGGCCCGCTGCAGGCTCTGGGCGATGCTGCCGCCGAGCGCGATGAGCAGGTCGCGCTCCTGCGGGGAGAACGTCGTCTTGTGCCGGTAGAGCAGACCCAGCGCGCCGATCGGCTTGCCCTGCGCGACGAGCGGCAGATAGGCCGCGGCCGAGGCGCCCAGCGGCTCGATGTGCGGCCACAACGTCGGGTAGCGGCGGGCGAATTCCTCGGGCGAGGTGATGAAGCGCGGGGTGAGCGTGCGGACCACCTCGCTCATCGGGTAGTCGTCGTCGATGCGGGTGAACTGGAGCTCCGGGACCCAGCTGGTCTCCTTGGCGTCGCTCACCACGTGCACCCGGCCGCCCTCGACCTGGCCGAGGAAGAGGCTGGCGATGCCGAGCCGGTCCATCCTGCGGTTGCCGGTCAGGGCGGCGGTCACATCGCGGACGGTCACGGCACGGGCCAGGGACGCGGTCACCTCGACGACGAGGTTGCTCTCGGTGGACCGGTCCTCCTCGCGCAGACAGGCGGCGGCCTGGGCGAGTTCGTCCGTGGCGTCGATGGCGATGCCGATCACGCGGCAGGCCCGGCCGTCGCCGTCGCGCACCACGCGGCCGCGCAGGCGGACCCATCCGAAGCGCCCGTCACGGCGGGTGAGCCGGCTGTAGGCGCCCCAGGACGCGTGGCCCTCGGCGAGCGCCTGCTTGATCGTGCGGCCGACGGCGGCGGCGTCGTCGGGCGTGAGCCGGGAGAGCATGGCGAGCGGGTCGCCGTCGAACTCGTCGGGGCGCACGTCGAGCACGCGCAGCGCCTCGGCGTCCAGGTGCACGCGGTCGCGGTCGAGGTCCCAGTCGAAACCGCCCACGCCGTTGAGCGCCATGTGCGTGGCGGCGGAGGCCGGCCAGCCGGCCGGCACGGGTATCCCGGATGCCGGGGGCGCCCACTCCCGAGACTCAGCCATCACGCCCTCCGGACCTGCCTCCGTCGCGCCGGGCCGCGCCGGAAATGGGGACAGCGTACCCATAGTCCGGTGGGGGGACGTGCCACCGGCGTTACGTGTGGGAAAAGTGGACGCCGCCGGGGCCACGGAAGCTCCCCGGCGGCGTCGCGAGGCCGTCGCGGGACCGGCCCGCACGGCTCACGGAGCGTCAGCCCGTCGCGGGCGGTGCGTACTTGTAGCCGACCCGCCGCACGGTGACGATGCTGCCGCGGTGCTCGGGCCCGAGCTTGCGGCGCAGCCGGGCGACGTGGACGTCCACGGTGCGGCCGTCACCCACGTGGCCGTACCCCCAGACCGTGGTGACCAGCTGGTCCCGGGTGTGCACCCGGTGCGGGTGGGCGACGAGGTGGGCGAGCAGCTCGAACTCCAGGTACGTGAGGTCGAGGGTGCGGCCGCGCACCTGGGCGACACGCCGTTCGGCGTCGACGCGCACCAGCGGCGGCGGGACGGGCGCGGCGGGCGGCTCCGGCGCGGGAGCCACCTGCTCGGCGGGGACGAGGACGAGGTAGCCGACCATCGGGGGCTGCCCGGCCAGTTCGGGGATCACATGCCCCGGAGCGGGCAGCCAGGTGGCACCGGGCGGCAGGAAGTCGGGAACGGGCGGCGGGACCTCGCCGGGACGCACGGCGCGCAGGCGCTGGCGGCCCGAGGCGGGCACGGGGAGGGACGGGGTGAGCGACATGGGGTCTCGGTTCTTTCGCGCGAGGGAGTCGTGGACGACGTCTTGCGCGGGACGACCGGGACACCGACAGCGGGCGGCAGCCGTGAATCGGGGGCGTCAGCTGTGGGCCGGGGTCCGCGCGGGAACCGCGCGACAACACTCCCGGTCGAACTGGTACTCCTGCCGAGACGGCCAGAACGGCTCGAGGTCGCTGCGACCTGTCGCGGTGTCAGTGAGGCTGGCCATGGAAACCATTGAACCACGGGCCCTGCCCGCCGCGAACGCGAATACCCGGCGACCCCGGGCGTTCGGCCCTTTCGTCACAGCGGCTGCGGTTCCGGCTGAGGTTCGGGCGCGGGATCGGGGTCCGGCCGCGACGGCGGCTCGGGCAGCGGGTCCGGTGCGGGACCGGGCACCGGATGCGGCGAGGGCGGCACCGGATCGGGCGGGAAGGGCGGCACGGGGTTCGGGGACGGCACAGGAGGCACGGTCGCGCGGGGTGCGCGGGCAACGGCGGTCATGGCGGGATGTCCTCCTCGGGGCTCGCCGGAACGGATCTTGCGCTGCGCTTACCCGACGCTCCGGGTCCTATCCTCTGGATCATGAGCTGGTTGCGCGCGGTGGGCAGCGCCGCCCGTGCGGGGCTGCGGCTGGAGCCCGCCAAGCTGGAGCCGCTGATCGCCCTGCGCGGCGCCGCGGGCGTCGCCGTCGTGGTCGGCGTGACGCTGTGGCTGGCCTCCCCGGTGTTCGCCGCGGCGTCCGCCTTCGGGGCCTTCGCCTCCGGCATGGCGACCTTCCAGCGCAGCTGGCGCCCGCGGCCGCTGCTGGCCCTGGTGACCGGGACCGGGCTGGCGGTGAGCACCTTCCTGGGCTACCTCGCGGGCGCCCACTGGGCCCTGTTCGTGGTGCTGATCGCGGTCTGGGCGTTCCTGGCGGGCACCGCGTGGGCGCTGGGCCCGACGGCGGGCCTGGTGTCGTCGCTGACGGTCGCGGTGATGCTGGTCGTGGTCACGCTGCCCACGTCGGTGGCGACGGCGCTGGGCCACGCGGCGGTGATCGCGGCCGGTGGAGCGGTGCAGGCCGCGCTGATCGTGCTCATCCCCCTGCGGCGCTGGGGGCCGCAGCGCGACGCCCTGGCCGATGCCTTCGCGGCGGAGGCGGACTACGCCCGCCGGCTGCGGCACGACCCCGTGGCGCCGTTCGATCCCGCGCCGCTGATGGCGGCGCGCAGCGCCGCCACCGTCACGCCCCGCCAGGCCCGCCGCCGGCCGGCGGCGCTGCGGGGCAAACGCGTACTGGCCGAGCGCATCCGCCCGGTGCTGGCCTCTCTGGCGGACCCTGCGGTCGGCGCGGCCGCAGAGGGGCCCGAGCGCGACCGGGCCCGGCAGCTGCTGGCGGCCGCCGCCGATGTGCTGGACGCGGTGGCGCGGGCGGTGCGCAAGGCCGAGCCGGTCCGCGTGCCGGCGGAGGCCGAGGCCGTCGTGCTCGTCGAGCCCGGACCCGAGGACCGGCTGACCGGGCCCGCCCGGCGCACCGGCCTACGGCTGATCGCGCTGCTCAGCGAGGCCGTGTCCTCCGCGGCCGGCCGCCAGGGCTCCGTCGGGGCCGACACCGCGCACCTGCGCCGTCCCACGCTGTGGGAGCTCGTGCCGCTGACCGCCCGCACGGTACGCCGGGAACTGCGGACGGACTCCCCGGTCCTCCGGCACGCGATCCGGCTCGCGGCGGTCACCCCGGCCGGCTACGCCCTGGGCGCCGCGCTGCCGCTCGGCCACGGCTACTGGGCACCGCTGACCTCGGTGATGGTGATGCGGCCGGACTTCTCGCAGACGTATGCGCGCGGTGTGGCGCGCTTCGTCGGCACGCTGGCGGGGGTGACCGTGGCGACCGCCGTCATGCAGGCCTTCTCCCCCGGGCCGTACCCGTGCGCGGCCCTGGCCCTGGTCGCGGTCGCCCTGCTGTACCTGCTGATGCGCACGGGCTACCTGGTCTCCCAGGTGGCCGTCTCCGCGTACGTGGTGTTCCTGCTGGGCATGGCCGGCGCCCAGTGGACGCAGACCGTGCCGGAGCGGGTCCTGCTGACCCTGCTCGGCGGGCTGCTGGCGATGATCGGGTACGCGGTCTTCCCCGCGTGGGAGACACCCCGGCTGCGGGACCGCCTCGCGGAGCGCATCGAGGCGACCGGGCGCTACGCGGCCGCGGCCCTCGACGCGCACGGCGCCCCGGGGACCGGCCGCCGCGAGGCCGTACGCTCCGCTCTGCTGGACGCGCGCTCCGCGGCCATGGCGTGGGACCAGGCCGTGGCCCGCGCGAACGCCGAGCCGGTCCGCGGCCGCGGGCTCTCCCGCCGCTCCGCGGACGCCGCCGACGCCGCGCTCTCGGCCCTGGGCCGCGTCCCGATGCTCATGGAGGCCCACATCCCCGCCCCTGACGCTCCCCCGGTGCCCGACGCCGTCCCCTTCGCCGCAGCACTGCGCGACGCCACGGCCCAGGGCGCCGCCGCGGTACGCACCCGGCGCCCACCGGACTTCTCCGGCGTCCGGACGACACTGGAGCGGTGGCCGCCGTCGGCGGACGACCGCGTGGTGCGCCGCAGCGCCGAACTGCTCGTCGAAACCCTCGACGACCTCGAAGCCGCGTTCCGCCCCCTCCCCCGCACCCGCCCCTCCCGCCGCCGCAGCGCCCCGTCCTGGGGCGCGTGACCCAGGCGAGGCGCGCGCCGGTACGCGGCACCCGCTTGCCGCTCACCACCCTCGCGGGGCCAAGGAGAACGACGCGGTGCCGCGACCCCGCACCCCACCTGACGACCGCGCGCAGCGCCACCACCCCGTCAGCCACCGGCGGCGGACAGCGTGCCACGGCTCGTCGGCGCCACAGCGACAGCACCGGCCTGCCGCTCACTGCCCACGAAGAGCGGAGGGGCGCAGCCGGAGCGCGCCACACGGCGACGCGATCACCGGCGCCGCGGCCGCTGACGACCGCGACCGTCAGCAACTCACGGCGCCGGCCGGGCGAACGCCCGTCGGCACCCCACCACCAATGCGCCGGCCTGCCCCCACCGCCCACACAGGACGGAGAAGAGCACCCGGAGCAGGCGACACGGTGCCGCGACCCCGCAACGGCACTCCGGCGCCCACCGCGAGGACGCCCCGCCAGGTCCGCCGCCGTACCCAGCGGCAGCCGCGCGTACGGCCGACCAGGCCGGTCCCGCCGGGTTCAGACCGGCGGCGAGGCGCGGGAGACGCGGGTGTCGGCCGGCGGCCGGCTCCGCGGCGCCCCCCGCATCGGGCGAAACGCACGCGCAGCGGGGGCGGGTGCGGCACCGTGCCGCACCGCCGGAACACCGCCGCGGAACGGCTCCTCAGCGGATGGTCACGCCCGAGAGCGTGCGGGCGATGACGAGGCGCTGGATCTCGCTGGTGCCCTCGAAGATCGTGTAGATGGCCGCATCCCGGTGCATGCGCTCGACCGGGTACTCGCGGGTGTAGCCGTTGCCGCCGAGGATCTGGATGGCCTGGGCGGTGACCTTCTTGGCCGTCTCGCTCGCGAAGAGCTTGGACATCGAGCCTTCGGCCGACGTGAAGGGCTTGCCGGCGACCGCCATCCAGGAGGCGCGCCACACCAGGAGGCGGGCGGCGTCGATCTGCGTGCGCATGTCGGCGAGTTGGAAGGCGACGCCCTGGTTGTCGATGATCGGGCGGCCGAACTGGGTGCGGGTCGTGGCGTAGTCGAGGGCGACCTCGTACGCGGCACGGGCGGTGCCCACCGCCATCGCGCCGACGGCGGGCCGGGAGGCCTCGAACGTGGCCATGGCGGCGTTCTTGACGCGCTCGCCGCCCAGGGCGCGCTCCCGGGCCCTGGCGAGGCGCTCGTCGAGCCGTTCCTTTCCGCCGAGCAGGCAGTGCCCGGGGACGCGGACGCCGTCGAGGACGACCTCGGCGGTGTGGGAGGCGCGAATGCCGTGCTTCTTGAACTTCTGCCCCTGCGAGAGCCCGGGGGTGTTCGGCGGGACGATGAACGAGGCGTGGCCCTTGGACCCCAGCGCGGGGTCGACGACCGCGACCACGACGTGGACGTTGGCTATGCCGCCGTTCGTGGCCCAGGTCTTGGTGCCGTTGATGACCCACTCGTCCTTGGCCTCGTCGTACACCGCGGTGGTGCGCATGGCGCCGACGTCGGAGCCCGCGTCCGGTTCCGAGGAGCAGAACGCGGCCACCTTGACGTCGGCGGCGTCGCCGTACATCTGCGGGATCCAGGTGCCGATCTGCTCGTCGGTGCCGTTGGCGAGGACGCCGACCGCCGCGAGTCCGGTGCCGACGATGGACAGGCCGATACCGGCGTCGCCCCAGAAGAGTTCCTCCATGGCGATCGGGATGCCCAGACCGGTGGGGTCGAAGTACTGCTGGGCGTAGAAGTCCAGGGAGTACAGGCCGATCTTCGCGGCCTCCTGGATCACCGGCCAGGGGGTCTCCTCGCGCTCGTCCCACTCCGCCGCGGCCGGGCGCATGACGTCGGCGGCGAAGCCGTGGATCCAGTCACGCACCGATTTCTGGTCGTCGTCGAGCTCGAGCGTGAAGCCGCCCATGGTCCCCTCCACGTGCTGGTTACTTGCGGTAACGTCAGTCTGTTACCGGCCGGTAAGCGATGTCAACCGAACCTGGGGTGTTACGTTGCGCAGACGGGAGAAATCGAACGGGCGGGGAGGCTCGGGTGGGTACCAGCCAGCGGCAGGACCAGCGAACGGCGACCGCGGCGGAGGAACGCCGCAGGGAGCTGCTCGAGGCCGCGGACCGCGTCGTGCTGCGGGACGGCCCCGAGGCGTCCATGAACGCGATCGCCGCCGAGGCGGGCATCACCAAGCCCATTCTGTACCGGCACTTCGGCGACAAGAGCGGTCTTTACCGCGCCCTGGCCATCCGTCACACCGACGCGCTGCTCGCCAACCTGCGGGCCGCCCTGGACGCGCCGAACGAGCGCCGCGACCGGGTCGAGGCGACCCTCCACGCGTACCTCTCCGCGATCGAGGCCCGGCCCCAGGTCTACCGGTTCCTGATGCACCCGGCGGAGGACGCCGGCGAGGGCGAGCGCGGATTCGACGTGGGCCGGCACTCGGCCCCGGTGCTGCGCCGCATGGGCGAGGAACTGGCCCGTTTCATCGCCGAGCGGCTGGACCTGGGCCCCGACGGCCAGGAGGCGGCCCGGGTCTGGGGCCACGGCATCGTCGGCATGATGCACGCCGCAGGTGACTGGTGGCTCGGTGAACGCCCCTGCTCGCGGGACGTGCTGGTGCGGCACCTGGCCGATCTCCTGTGGGGCCGGCTGGCCGCGGTGGGCGACCGCCCCGGCGCCCCGCTGCTGTAGGGCCCGCCGACGTGTCAGCGGGTCACCGCCCACGGAGCTCGGCGGGCGGCGCGCAGTGTCCTGCGCCGGCGCAGGCCGGTGAGCCGGTCGGTGAAGACGCCGCCGTCCAAGTGGTCGCTCTCGTGCTGCAGGCAGCGCGCGAAGAATCCGGTGCCCTCCACGCGCAGCGGCCGGCCGTGCAGGTCGACGCCCTCGACGACGGTCTCGTCGTGGCGGGGCGTGGGCGCGTGCACGCCCGGAAGCGACAGACAGCCTTCGTGGCCGGTCACCGTGACCCCGCCCGCGTGCGTCACCCGCGGATTCACCACATGGCCGAGGTGGCGGATCTCCTCGTCGTCCGGGCAGTCCCAGACGAACACCCGCAGCGGGACGCCGACCTGGTTCGCGGCCAGGCCGACTCCGTCGTGCGCGTACATCGTGGCGAACAAGTCCTCGACGAGCGCGGCGAGTTCGGCGTCGAAAGCGGTCACCTCGCGGCAGGGCGCGGTGAGCTCCGGGTCTCCCAGCAGACGCATCGGACGGACGGTCCCGGAGCTGCCGGGGATGGTGACGTGTGGCATGCGGGCCAGGGTACGGGGGCGGCTCGTTTCAGCGCCGGTAGGGGAAGTGGATAGGCTGATCGGCGACCGATGCCTTCCGGCCGGTGCGACGGCCGGGGCACGCGCTCCGGCCGACCGCCGGGGAGGGCGACCGGGGCCGGACGCGAGGAGGATGGTGGAGACGATGGCAGGCAACGCGGAGCCACTGTCGCCGCGGGCCAAGCTGGCCGTGACGGCGGGCAAGGCCGCGGCGGCGGTGTCGCGGGCGGCGGGACGCGGCAGCGGATCGGTGATCGGCGGCCGGGTGGCGCTCAAACTCGACCCGGACCTGCTGGCCCGGTTGGCGACGCACCTCGACGTCGTGCTCGTTTCGGCCACCAATGGCAAGACCACCACCACCCGGCTGCTCGCAGAGGCGCTGCGTGCCCATGGTGAGGTCGTCTCCAACGCGCTCGGCGCCAACATGCCGGCCGGCATCACCTCGGCCCTGGCGGGCGGCTCCGAGGCCCGCTACGGCGTGATCGAGGTCGACGAGAAGTACCTGGCCGGTGTGGCACGGGACGTGCGTCCCAAGGCCATCGCCCTGCTGAACCTGTCGCGCGACCAGCTGGACCGGGCCGCCGAGACGCGCATGCTGGCCGAGAAGTGGCGCGAGGGACTGGCCGGCACCGACGCGATCATCATCGCCAACGCCGACGACCCCCTGATCACCTGGGCGGCCTCCTCCTGCCCGACCGTCGTGTGGGTCGCCGCCGGCCAGGAGTGGAAGGACGACGCCTGGTCCTGCCCGTCCTGCGGCGGTGTGCTGCAGCGCCCCTCCGAGGACTGGTTCTGCGGTGAGTGTGGCTTCCGGCGCCCGACCCCGACGTGGGCGCTCTCCGGCGACCACGTGATCGACCCGTACGGCTCCGCCTGGCCGATCCAGCTGCAGCTGCCCGGCCGCGCCAACAAGTCGAACGCCACCGTCTCCGCCGCCGCTGCCGCCGCCTTCGGCGTGGACCCCAAGGTCGCGCTGGAGCGGATGTACAAGGTCCAGGCGGTGGCCGGACGCTACGACGTGGTGCAGTTCCAGGGCCGCGACGTACGGCTGCTGCTGGCGAAGAACCCGGCCGGCTGGCTGGAGACCTTCTCGCTGATCGACAGGCCGCCCACGCCGGTGATCCTTTCGGTGAACGCCCGCGGCGCCGACGGCACCGACACGTCCTGGCTGTGGGACGTGGACTACACCCGGCTGGCCGGGCACCCGATCCGGGTGATCGGCGACCGTAAGCTGGACCTGGCGGTCCGCCTGGAGGTCGCCGGGCTGCAGTTCCAGGTGTGCGCGGACTTCGACGAGGCGGTGCGCACCTCGCCGCAGGGCCGGATCGAGGCCATCGCCAACTACACCGCGTTCCAGGACCTGCGCCGCCGCGTCGGCAACTGACCGAAGACCCGTTTCGACAGGAGAACACGCCATGAGCGACTCCAGCCTGCGCCTGGTGTGGGTCTACCCCGACCTGCTCAGCACCTACGGCGACCAGGGCAATGTGCTGGTCACCGAACGCCGTGCGCGCCAGCGCCGGGTCCCGGTCACCCGCATCGACGTACGGTCCGACCAGCCGATCCCGACCTCCGGTGACATCTACCTGATCGGCGGCGGCGAGGACCGGCCGCAGCGGCTGGCCGCCGAGCGGCTGCGCCGCGACGGCGGGCTGAACCGCGCGGTCGACAACGGTGCCATCGTCTTCTCGGTCTGCGCCGGGTACCAGATCCTCGGCCACGAGTTCGTCAACGACCTCGGCCGCCCCGAGCCCGGCCTCGGCCTGCTCGACGTGGTCAGCGTCCGCGGCGAGGGCGAGCGGTGCGTCGGCGACGTCCTGGCCGACATCGACCCGGCGCTCGGCCTGCCGCCGCTGACCGGTTTCGAGAACCACCAGGGCATCACGCAGGTGGGCAAGTACGCCCGCCCACTGGCCCGCACCCGGTTCGGCAACGGCAACGGGACCGGCGACGGCACCGAGGGCGCGTACAACGAGACCGTCTTCGGCACCTACATGCACGGACCGGTCATGGCCCGCAATCCGCAGATCGCGGACATGCTGATCAAGCTGGCGATGGACGTGA
Organism: Streptomyces sp. MI02-7b; assembly: GCF_033793585.1. Classification (NCBI taxonomy): domain Bacteria; kingdom Bacillati; phylum Actinomycetota; class Actinomycetes; order Kitasatosporales; family Streptomycetaceae; genus Streptomyces; species Streptomyces sp. MI02-7b. The sequence continues at coordinate 249,998 of NZ_JARAWX010000008.1, forward strand.
GGGCACTGCCGCCCGTGGACGACCAGTGGTACGAGGCGCTGCGCGCGGAGCGGATCGCCTCCGCCACGCAGCCTGCCTGAAGCAGCGGTACCGGGAGCGGGGCCCGGGCCGGGAGTGTCCGCAGTGCGGGCGGCGTTTCCGTCGTCCGCGCCCGGCTCGATAACGTAGGTGTTGCGGCGCGTGCGTCGCAGGTCCATCCGGACGACGGCGTCCGGCGCCCGGATCGATCTTCCAGGAGTAACGAGCAATGCGTATTGGTGTGCTGACGAGCGGCGGCGACTGCCCCGGCCTGAACGCCGTCATCCGGTCGGTCGTGCACCGCGCGGTCGTCGACCACGGGGACGAGGTCATAGGTTTCCACGACGGGTGGAAGGGCCTCCTCGAATGCGACTACCGCAAGCTCGACCTCGACGCGGTGGGCGGCATCCTGGCCCGCGGCGGCACGATCCTCGGTTCCTCCCGGGTCCGCCCCGAGCACCTGCGGGACGGTGTGGAACGGGCCAAGGGGCACGTCGCGGACCTGGGCCTCGACGCGATCATCCCGATCGGCGGTGAGGGCACCCTCAAGGCCGCCCGACTGCTGTCGGACAACGGGCTGCCGATCGTGGGCGTGCCCAAGACCATCGACAACGACATCGCCTCCACCGACGTCACCTTCGGCTTCGACACGGCCGTGACCGTCGCCACCGAGGCGCTGGACCGCCTCAAGACCACCGCCGAGTCGCACCAGCGCGTGCTGATCGTCGAGGTCATGGGGCGCCACACGGGCTGGATCGCGCTGCACTCCGGGATGGCGGCCGGCGCGCACGCGATCGTGGTGCCGGAGCGTCCCTTCGACATCGAGGAGCTGACCCGGCGGGTCGGCGAGCGCTTCTCGGCGGGCAAGAAGTTCGCCATCGTGGTGGTCTCGGAGGGCGCCAAGCCTCGCGAGGGCACCATGTCGTTCGAGGCCGGCGTCAAGGACGCCTACGGCCACGAGCGCTTCACCGGCATCGCCACCCGGCTCTCGGTGGAACTGGAGGAGCGGCTGGGCAAGGAGGCCCGTCCGGTGATCCTCGGCCACGTGCAGCGCGGTGGCACCCCGACCGCGTACGACCGCGTGCTCGCCACGCGCTTCGGCTGGCACGCCGTGGAGGCCGCGCACAACGACGACTTCGGCATGATGACGGCGCTGCGCGGCACCGACATCACGCTGGTCCCGCTGGCCGAGGCCGTCGAGCACCTCAAGACCGTGCCCGTCGAGCGCTACGTCGAGGCCGAGTGCGTGCTGTGACGCGCTGATCACCCTTCAGGAACCGCCCCCGGCCGCGAGCGCGACCGGGGGCGGTTCTAGTCTGGTGCGGGCGCACCCGCCCCAACCGGCACATTGCCGACGGCGCGGTGCGTGCGGACGGGCACGACAGGAGAGTGACGGATGGACCACGGCGGACACGGCATGATGACGGAGCTCCCGCCGTTCACTCTCGGCAGGGGACTCGCCTTCAGCGGGGACGCGTTCTTCCTCGTCGGCTGCCTGCTGGCGCTGGGCCTGTACGGCGCCGCCGTCGTACGCCTGCGCAGCCGCGGCGACCGCTGGCCGGTCGGACGCGTCGTCGCCTTCACCTGCGGTGTGCTGTCCATCGGGTTGGCCATGTGCACCGCGCTGAACGACTACGGCATGGTCATGTTCAGCGTCCACATGGTGCAGCACATGGTCCTCTCGATGGTCGCCCCGATCCTGCTGCTGCTCGGCGCCCCGGTGACCCTGGCGCTGCGCGCTCTGCCCGCGGCCGCGCGCGGCCGCAAGGGACCGCGCGAGCTTCTGGTCGCGGTGCTGCACAGCCGCTACATGCAGGTGGTCACGCATCCGGCGTTCACCATCCCGCTGTTCATCGCGAGCCTGTACGGGCTCTACTTCACCCCGCTGTTCGACACCCTGATGGGCAGCCGGGCCGGGCACATCGCGATGATGGTGCACTTCCTCGCCGTCGGCCTGGTCTTCTTCTGGCCGATCATGGGTGTCGACCCCGGACCGCACCGGCCGGGGTACGTGATGCGGATGCTGGAACTGTTCGCGGGCATGCCCTTCCACGCGTTCTTCGGCATCGCGCTGATGATGGCCTCCGAGCCCATGATCCGCACCTTCCAGCACCCGTCGGCCTCCCTGGGGATCGACGCCCTCGACGACCAGACCGCCGCCGGCGGCATCGCCTGGGCGTTCAGCGAGATCCCCTCGGTCCTCGTGCTGGTGGCGCTGCTGATCCAGTGGTACACCTCGGAACAGCGGCACGCCCGCCGCAAGGACCGTGCGGCGGACCGCGACGGTGACGCGGAACTGGCCGCGTACAACGCCTACTTGGCATCCTTGGAGGCGCGGGGTCGCGGCTGACCGGGGCCGCCCGCCGCGAAGGGAGGCCCTCGATGGGCGACCAGGTACGGATATCGGGCGACGCGCTGCTCCTGCCAGGCGGTGTGACGGTGCGCTTCATGCGCACGCTGCGCCTGCCCGAGACGGGCACGCACCCGCTGCCACCAGGGCTCGGCACCTTCCCGTTGCGCCGCGTCGCGGACTTCCCGGACCGGGCGCCCGAGCAGTGGCTCGCGCGCGGCGGCGTCATGCTGCCGGTCTACCAGCGCGAGGCGATGTGGCTGAGCTTCTCGGCCGCCGCACCGGCCGCGCTGCAGGTGGGCGTCGGCAAGGTCTGCGCGGTGTCGGGCGCGCCGTGGAGCGACCGGCTCACGCAGAACCCGCAGAACTATGTGGTGCTGCCGCGCCAGCCGTGGCTGGACGGCATCAACTCCGGCTCCGGCACGATCCGGCAGTTCGTGGCCGTGCCGCTCGGCCTCGGCGCGACCGTCGAGGGCCAGGTCACCGGTGAGGAGGTCTGGGGCGGCGTGCAGCTCCAGGTCTCCGAGCTCCGCGAGGATCGGCTGGCGGCCTGGCACGCGGAGCAGCGGCGCGGGGACGGCATGCCCCGGGCGGCCTTCGGCGGGTACGGCGGTCCCGCGGGCGCGATGCCGATGGCGCCGATGGCGGCCCCCGCCCCCGGTGCGGCGCCCTCCGGACGGACGCGCGGGCCGGCGCGGTCCGCCCCCGCGATGGGGCTGGGCGCCGGCGGGCGGATGCGGCAGGAGGTCTACCGCGACGACCGCAAGCCCTCCGACTGGCGGGACGAGCCGTCGGGCCGGATCTACGTCCATCTGACGACGGCTCCCGAGTGGCGCCGCATCACCGGCGAGGCACCGCCGCCGTCCCCGGTGAACCGGGCGGCGTACACGGCGGCCGGGCTCCCGTGGTTCGACTACTACGACGCCGACGCGGAGGACCTGGCGGCCCCCGACACCCTCACCCGGGTGAAGCCGGTCGGGGACTGGCTGGGCGAGGACGAGTCGCCCTGGGTGCCCCCGGTGCCGGGACAGGTGCAACAGCTCAAGGGTGACGGATCGGTCACGGACGGCGACTGGTAGCGCCCCGGGGCCCTGCGGGGCGACCATGGTGTCCGGGCCGCCGCCGTACGCCGCCCGGGGAGGAGGGCCTCGATGCCCGCACCTGCGAAGGCGATGATCGCGCTCACGGTGGCCTGCCTGGTCGCCGTGACCGCGTACACGGTGGCCCTCGGGCCGAACGGCTGGCTCTGGTTCGCCTGGGTCGTGCTCGGCCTCGCGACGATCGGCACGTTCGCGATCCGCACACCCCGCTGACTCCCCCTCCCCCAGGGGCTCCGGGGCGGTGGCCGGCGCCCGCCGGAGGCGTCCCGGCTCACGACCCGGCCGCCCGCCCCGACCTGGAGGGGTCACCCGACGAGGCTTCGGCGCACTGCGCGATGCCCCGGCCGGCGAACGCGTCGTCCCGTCCCGCGGATCCACCGGGCCGCGACCGGGCGGCCGCGGTCAGCCCGTCGCGTGCCGGGCGAGGCCGGAGACGAGGAGGTCGAGGCCGAACTCGAAGCGCTCGTCGCCCTCGCTGCGGGTCAGCGCGTCGACCATGCCCGTGATGTGCGGGAACCGATCGGACGGCAGTGCGGCGAAGTACTCGCGGGCGCGGGCCACCTGCTCCTCCAGGCTCACCTCGGACGCGCCGAAGCCCTGCGCGCGCTGCGCGTCCTCCACGGCGGTCGCGGTGATGAAGAGCGCCAGGGCGTCCACCCCGTAGGAGCAGACCCGGTCGGACAGTCCGCCGGCCTTGAGGATCCCGAGCATGGCCTCGGCGTTGAGCAGGGCGTTGGGGCCGGAGGGGATGCCCTGGCCCAGGGCGGCCCGGGACAGGTCGCGGTGGGTGACGAGGACCCGGCGGCCTTCGCGGGCCATCTCCTTGACCTGCTCCTGCCACCGCTCGGGATCCGGCTCCGGGCGGGTCACATCGGTCTGGATGCGGTCCAGGAGGAGCTCCAGCAGCTCCTCCTTGTTGGCGACGTGCGCGTAGAGCGAGGCGGCGCCGGTGTCCAGTTCCTGAGCGACGCGGCGCATGCTCAGCGCGTCCAGGCCCTCGGCGTCGACGATCCGCAGGGCGGCGGTGACGATCGCCTCCTGGCTGAGCGTGCGGCGGGTGGCCTTCTTGCGCTCGGGACGCCAGGGCGGGGCGGGGACCGATGTCACGGGCTGCGTACCTCCGGGAGCTGAACACGAACAGCGTACTTGACACGAACGGCGTTCGTCTTCTAGAACACTGTTCGTTCCGAACGAACACTGTTCGCCCCGTGCACCGAACCGGAGGCCCCTCCCGTGAGCACCGAAGCATCAGCGTCCCTCTCCCCGCCGACGCCTGCGGCCGCCCCCTCCGGCGGCCACCCCCTGCGCAAGCTCGGCCTCGCCATAGTCCTGGCCGTCGAGATCATGGATCTGCTCGACGCCACGATCGTCGGCGTCGCCTCGCCCTCGATCCGCGCGGACTTCGGCGGCAGCTCCACACAGATCCAGTGGATCACCGCCGCCTACACCCTCACGTTCTCCGTACTGATGATCACCGGGGCACGGCTGGGCGACATCGTCGGCCGCCGCCGGATGTTCCTGGTCGGACTCGCCGGGTTCACGGTCTGCTCCGCGCTGTGCGCGGCGGCGGGCTCGGCCGGGATGCTCATCGGCGGACGGGCCGCGCAGGGGGTGTTCGCCGCGATGATGGTCCCGCAGGGCCTCGGCATCCTGCGCCAGATGTTCCCTCCGCAGGAGCAGGGCGCGGCCTTCGGCGCCTTCGGCCCGGTCATGGGACTGGCCGCGGTCGCCGGCCCGGTGCTCGGCGGCTTCCTCACCGACGCGGACCTGTTCGGCTCCGGCTGGCGCGCGGTCTTCCTGATCAACGTCCCGATCGGCGCCGTCGCCTTCGTCGCCGCGCTGCGCATCCTGCCCGAGGGCCGCGCGCCGCACGGGCCGCGGCTGGACCTGCCCGGGTCGGCGCTGGTCAGCCTCGGGGTGCTCCTGCTGGTGTATCCGCTGGTCCAGGGCCGCGACCTGGGCTGGCCGCTGTGGACCTACCTGTCGATGGCCGGCGCGGTCCCGGTCCTCTGGCTCTTCGTCCGCTACCAGCGGCGACTGGTGGCCCGCGGCGGATCACCGCTGGTCGAGCCGGGTCTGTTCCGGCACCGCGGCTTCAGTGCCGCGCTCGTCGTGGGCATCGTCTTCTTCGCCGCGATCAGCGGGCTGATGCTCGTGCTCACCCTGCACCTGCAGGTGGGCCTGGGATACAGCGCCCTGCACGCGGGCGCCTCGATGATCCCCTGGTCCCTCGGCACCGTGATCGGCGCCGTTCTCTCCGGAGCGGTGCTGGGACCGAAGTACGGCCGGCTCACCATCCAGGCGGGCTTCGCGCTGTCCGCCGTCGCGGTGGCCGCACTCGCCCTCACCGTGCACCTCGCGGGCCACGGGGCGACCACCTGGCAACTGCTGCCCGCACTGCTGCTGAACGGCTTCGCGATGGGCCTGGTCATGGCGCCGTTCTTCGACATCGCCCTCGCCGACGTCGAGGAGCACGAGAACGGATCGGCCTCCGGTGTCCTCAACGCCGTTCAGCAGCTGGGCGGTTCGGTCGGTGTCGCGGTGCTCGGCACGGCCTTCTTCTCGTACGCGGCCGACGGGGACACCGTGGACGCCGCCCAGTGGACGGCGCTCATGGCGGCGGCGGCCTTCGTCGTCGCCCTGGTGGCCACCTTCCTGATGCCCCGCCGCGCCAGGGAGGGCGCGACGGGGCACTGACCGGGCGACGCCGGGCGTTCGGGTGGTCAGGCGGTGTGGAGGGTCAGTCCGTACCGGGACAGGATCGGGTTCACGGGCTGGAACCAGGTCTCACCCCCGGAGGAGCAGTTGCCCCAGCCGCCGGAGGTGACGCCCTGGGCCTGGTCACCGCTGATGAACGAGCCGCCGGAGTCGCCCGGTTCGGCGCACACGTTCGTCCTGGTCAGGCCGAACACGCTGCCCTGGCTGCAGTTCACGGTCTCGTTCCTCGCCAGGACCGTGCCGCGGGGCCAGTGGGTCGTGGACCCCGAGCGGCACACCGAGGCGCCCACCGGCGCCTCGGCGGAGCCGCGGACCAGGGCGTCGGGGACGGCTCCCCAGCCGAGCGCCACCGGGACCGTCCACCACCCGCTGCCGACGTCGACCCAACCGTAGTCGTTGCCGGGGAACGTCCCGCCCCGGAAGGCGCCGATGGAGGAGCCGTCCCATCCGGACACGGCCGCGCCGAGCTGGGCGCAGTGGCCCGCGGTCACGAAGCCGCCGTGGACGGAGAAGCCGATCGAGCAGCGGATGTTGTGGCTGTAGTAGGGGTCGCCGCCGACCGTGCCCGCCGCGAGGGTCACCGGGGCCCGGCCGGCCGGCCGGACCGAGGTGACGACGGCGTACGGCGCGGCCCGGCGGGCCCGGGCCACGAAGGCCTCGGTGGCGGCGACGCGCTCCGCTCCGGCGCGGACGTCGACCACGACGCGGTTGGCGCGCGGGTCGACCCGCCACCCCGTCACCCCGGACGGAGCGGCCTTCGCCCTGGCCGCACGGTCCAGGCCGGCCTTCACCGCGTCGAGTTCGCCCGCGGTGTGCCGGACGAGCCGGGCCGCCGCCCCGGTGCCGCGCACGGCTTCGGCCCCGCGGGTACCCACGACCGCGACGACCGGCCGTCCGCTGTCCGCGTCGTACCAGGAACCGCCGTACGCGGCGCCGGCCGCGCGCCGGGCGGTCGGCTCCAGCCGCGTCGCGGCGGCCTCGTCCCGGAGCCGTTCACGGGCCTGACCGCGGGTCAGCCCCAGGTCGCCCGCCACGACGCCGGCCAGTTCCGCCGCGGCGGGCGCCGTGACGCGGGCCGAGGTACCGGCCGCGGAGGCGGAGGCGGTCGAGGCGGCGGCCGAGAGCGAGGTGAGCGAGCCGCCCAGCCCGGCCAGTACGAGGAGGGCGGACAGACCCGTGCGCGCGCTGGTCCTGCGTCTCATGACAGGTCCCCTGACTGTGGTGGGAGGAAGGTCTGCAGGGGGTGCGGAGGGTGCGGAGGAATACCATGAGAGCGCTCTCACCGACGATGTCGCGGCGAACCCGGGGCCGACGATTAGTCATGTCCATACCAACTTCGGGCCACGCCGGCACGAGGGCCGCCCGCAACCGGTGACGGACGGCGAGGCGGGGACCTACACTGGCCGTCCCCGACACGCCTTCCGACGTGGCAGAACGCTGCCCCGAGGCCGAGCCGGACGGTTGGGAGTCGCACCGTGTTCTACTACGTGCTCAAGTACGTGCTCCTCGGCCCGCTCCTCAGGCTGCTGTTCCGCCCGAGGATCGAGGGCATGGAGAACATCCCGGAGGAGGGGGCGGCGATCGTCGCCGGGAACCACCTGTCGTTCTCCGACCACTTCCTGATGCCGGCGATCCTGCCGCGCCGCATCACCTTTCTCGCCAAAGCGGAGTACTTCACCGGCCCCGGCATCAAGGGCCGGCTGACCGCGGCGTTCTTCCGGAGCGCGGGGCAGATCCCGGTCGACCGCTCCGGCGGCAAGGCGGGCGAGTCGGCGATCCGGGAGGGGCTGAAGGTGCTGGCCAAGGACGAGTTGCTCGGCATCTACCCCGAGGGCACCCGCTCGCACGACGGACGCCTGTACAAGGGCAAGGTGGGCGTGGCGACGATGGCGCTGCGCGCGAAGGTCACGGTGATCCCGTGCGCGATGATCGGCACGTACGAGATCCAGCCCGCCGGACGCCGGCTGCCGCGCATCAAGCCGGTGACCATCCGCTTCGGCGAACCGCTGGAGTTCTCACGCTTCGAGGGGATGGACCACGAGCGCTTCGTGGTGCGCTCCGTGACCGACGAGATCATGTACGCCATCCTGGAACTGTCCGGCCAGGAGTACGTCGACCGCTACGCCGCGGACGTCAAGGCCGAGCAGCAGAGCCGGAATCCGGGGCGCGGCGTCGGTTCCCGGCTGCGGCGCGGCGCCTGAGCGGCCCCTCGCCGCGCGCCTTGCGCCCTCAGCGGATCCGCGCAGGGCGAACCCGCCTGGCCGGGGCCCCGGGCGGCCGCCTACCGTCGCCGCATGACGACGGGAAGCGCGTTCGTGATCGGGGCGACGGGACAGATCGGGCGGGCCGCGGTGCGCGCCCTCGCGGAGGACGGCTGGGAGGTGCGCGCGGCCTCCCGCGGGGGCGGCGGCGATGTGCCCTGGCCCGATGGCGTACGGCCCGTCACGGTGGACCGCGAGGACACCGCGGCACTGGCCTCGGCCCTCGGTGACGGCTGCGACGTGCTGCTGGACTGCGTGGCGTACGGGACGGAGCACGCACGCCAGTTGCTGGACCTGTCCGGACGGATCGGTTCCGCCGTCGTCGTCTCCAGCTGCTCGGTCTACGCCGACGACCGGGGCCGCAGCCTGCAGACCCAGGAGGAACCGGACGGCGCCCCGGTGCTGCCCGTCCCGATCCCCGAGACCCAGTCGCTCGTCCCCGCGGGGCCGCGCGACTACGCCACGCGCAAGGCCGCCCTCGAACGTGAACTCCTCGCGGCGGGCGACCGGCTGCCCACGACACTGGTGCGGGCGGGCGCCGTCCACGGCCCGCACGACCTGCGCCCGCGCGAGATGTATTTCGTCAAACGCGCCCTGGACAGGCGGCCGGTCATGATCATGGCCCACAACGGCGAGAGCCGCTTCCACCCGGTCCACACCGCCAATCTGGCCGAACTCGTCCGGCTGGCCGCCCGCCGTCCGGGCTCGCGCGTCCTCAACGCCGGTGATCCGTACGCCCCGACGGTCGCGGAGATCGCCGCCGCGATCGGCGCGCTGCTGGACCACGACGCCGAGACGGTCCTGGTGGACGGGCCGCCGCCGGCCCCGAACGTCGGCGACACCCCGTGGAGCGCGGCGCACCCCTTCGTCCTCGACATGGCGGCCGCCGCGCGCGAGCTCGGCTACCGGGCCGTGACGGGCTACGCGGAGTCGCTGCCGGCGACCGTGCAGGGCCTCGTGGCCCGGCTCGGCGACCGTGACTGGCGTGCCGCGTTCCCGGTGCTGGCCACCACCTACGACCGTTTCGGCGACCTCTTCGACTACGCGGCCGAGGACCGCTGGCTGGCGGAGGGAAAACCCCTCGCTCCCCGGACCGGCCCCCACTGGCCTTCGGCCGTGGGAAGCGATCGTTCATGAGCGCCCGGCTGCGGGCGATGGCCCGGGCGACGGAGGACGTCGTCGCCGCGGGCGGCTACCGCACGGCGCGGGGCACCGAGGTGTCGATCGGCGCGGCGGTGCGGCGTGCCGTCGCGGGCACCCGGGTCCTCGGGCCGGAGCCCGTCGACCCCGGTGCCGCACCGGTGCTCTCGGCGCCGACCGCCTTCGAGGTGACCGGCGAGGACAGCCTCCAGGCGGCCGGACGACTCGACCGCGAGGGCGCCGGTCCGGTCGCGGTCCTCAACTTCGCCTCGGCCCGCAATCCCGGCGGCGGCTATCTCAATGGCGCCCAGGCCCAGGAGGAGGCGCTGTGCCGCTCCTCGGCCCTGTACACGACGCTGCTCGCCGCGCGGGACTTCTACACCTGGCACCGCACCGACGGCAGTCCCTTCTACAGCGACCGCGTCGTCCACTCCCCCGCCGTCCCGGTGTTCCGGGACCCGCGCGGGGAGCTGCTGGAGGAACCGTTCGAGGTGGGCTTCCTCACCTGCGCGGCGCCCAATGCCGGGGTCGTCGAGCTCCGGGACCCGCCGGCCGCCGTCCGGCTGCCCGCCGCGATCGACGCGCGGGCCTGCCGGGTACTGGAGGTCGCGTCCGCCGGGGGATACCGGGCGCTGGTGCTGGGCGCGTGGGGCTGCGGGGTGTTCCGCAACGACCCGGTACGCGTCGCGGCGGCGTTCCGCGGCCTGCTGCATCCCGGCGGACGCTTCGCGGAGCGCTTCGACCGGGTCGTCTTCGCCGTTCTGGACCGGCAGCGGGACGCACCCACCCGCGCGGCCTTCGCCGCCGCGTTCCCCGGGTAGGGAGGAAGCATGGACAAACGCAACATCGACACCGTCATGGACGCCGTGGAGCAGAAGTGGCTCCCGCACGTCCTGGCCGAGGTCAACGACTACGACGTCAAGGTCGCCAACGTCGAGGGTGAATTCAGCGAGCACACCCACGCCGGCACCGACGAGTTCTTCCTCGTGCTGGCCGGCCGGCTGCACCTGGACCTGCCGGACGGCACGGTGACGCTCGGCCCGCACGAGGTGTTCACCGTGCCCAAGGGCGTTCCGCACCGGCCGCGCGCCGAGGAGGGCACCCGCATCCTGATGTTCGAGCCGCGCGGCACGGTCAACACCGGTGACGGCAACGAGGGCACGACGGGTGTGCGCCCGGCCTGACCCGCCCCCTGCCGAGGCAAACGGTCCCGGCCCCCCTCGACCGGGGGCCGGGACCGTTCGTGCGGGGTGGTGCCGGGGTCAGCCCGCGGCCGGCACCGGCGCCGCGTGCGGGGTGCACGTGACGTCGTGGCGGTCCAGCGCGCCACTGACGAAGTAGCCGGTCACCCGGTCGTTGATGCAGGGATTGACCAGACCGGTGACGCCGTGCGAGCCGGCGCCCTTCTCCGTGATCATGAGCGAGCCCTTGAGCCGCTGGTGCAGTTCGACGGCCCCGGGGTACGGGGTCGCCGCGTCACGGGTGCTCTGGACGATCAGGACGCGTGGCAGGCCGTGGCCGGTCCGCACCTCCACCGGGTTCTTCTGCGGGACTCCCCAGGTGGCGCACGGGAGGTTCAGCCATGCGTTGGCCCAGGTCAGGAACGGGTACCTGGCGTGCAGCCGGGTGTTGTCGCGGTCCCAGACGCGCCAGTCACGCGGCCACTTGGCGTCGGTGCACTCCACGGCCGTGTAGACCGCGTTGCCGTTCTCCGCCGCGGTGTTGCCCGCGGTGTCCGACAGGTCCGGGGCCGCCGCGTCGACCAGGGCCTGGGTGTCCCCGGCGAGGTACTTGCTCCAGACCCCGGCCACGGCCGCCCACGACGAGTCGTAGTACGGGGCGGACTGGAAGAGCCCGAGCAGTTCGTTCGGGCCGACGAGACCGCCGATGGGGTGGGCCTTGGCGGTGGCGCGCAGCCGCTCCCACTGCGCCTGGACCTTCGCCGGCGTGCTGCCGATGTGGTAGACGGAGTCGTACTTCGCGACCCACGCCTTCCAGTCGTCCCAGCGGCCCTGGAAGGCCACGTCCTGGTCGAGGTTGTTCTGGTACCAGATCTGGTCGCGGGCCGGGTTGACGACGCTGTCGACGACCATGCGGCGGACGTGCCCCGGGAAGAGCGTGGCGTACACGGCGCCGAGGTAGGTGCCGTAGGAGACGCCCAGGTAGTTGAGCTTTCGCTCGCCGAGCGCGGCGCGGATGACGTCGAGGTCCCGGGCGGTGTTGGGCGTGGTCATCTGGGAGAGCATGGCGGCGCCGGTGCGCTCCTTGCATCCCTCGGCGTACTCGGCCGCGAGCTTGCGCTGCGCCCGCTTGTCGGCCTCGCTGTCCGGGACCGGGTCGGCCTTGGGAGCCTTCACGTACTCCTGCGGGTCGACGCAGGAGATGGGCGCGGAGTGGCCGACGCCGCGCGGGTCGAAGCCCACGAAGTCGTACGCCTTGGCGGTGGCCGTCCAAATGGGGTTCTTGGCGGTGACGCGGAGCGGGAAGCGCATGCCGGAGCCGCCGGGGCCACCGGGGTTGTAGATCAGGGCGCCCTGCCGCTCGGCGGCGGTGCCGGTGTTGCCGATCCGGTCCACGGCGATCCGGATCGTCCTGCCGTTCGGCTTGGCGTAGTCGACCGGCACGGTGACCCAGCCGCACTGGACGGGGGCGGCGATGCCCCAGTCGGCGGGGCAGGCGGCCCAGTCGATGCCCGCCCTGGCGGCGCGCGCGGCGGCGACCCGCACACCGGCGTCCTCCGCGTTCACATGGTGGCCGTGGCCGGCGCCCCCGGCGACCGCGGTCTGCGGCGCGGCGGCGACCACGGTGCCGGCTATCAGGGCTCCGGTGAGCCCGAGCACGGCTGTGCGTCTCACGATGACGTCCCCCTGCTGTTGAGCCGCTTGTGGCGGCGCGAGCACAGAACTTCAGGGGGATCATTTCGCCCGCACGGCCGTCAGGAGAAGATCGTACGGGCGTATCTTTACCAAGCCGTATGCATGACGCGGCGGTTGACCGCGCGGGCGACGGCCGCCGCGGCGAAGGCCCGGACGAGGGGGTGCGGCACCGAGCCGTCCCCCGCCAGCTCCGGCTGGAAGAGGGTGGCCACATAGAAGGGGTGGCCCGGGAGTTCGGCGATCCGCGGCTCGCCCTCCGGGTCGTGACCGGTGAAGGCCAGCCCCCGGCCTGTGAGTTCGCCGAGCCGGTCGCGATTGAGTCCGAAGGAGCAGTGGTAGCGCTCGACGGTCCGCGTGGCGCCGAGCACCGCCTCGGTGCGCGAGCCGGGCGTGATCAGCAGCGGGCCCTCGTGCCCGGCCAGCGAGCAGGCGAGCGGCACGATCAACGCGTCGTCCCCCGCGTCCGGTTCGTTCTCGCCGTGCCGGGCGCCGGCGACGCCGCACACGTTCCGCGCGAACTCCAGCAGCGCGTGCTGGAATCCGGCGCAGGTGCCCAAGAACGGGATGCCCCGCTCGCGGGCGGTACGGATCGCGGCCAGGGCCCCGGCCTCGCTGCGGTACGGGCTGCCCGGCACCGTCCACACCGCGTCGAAGCCCTCGACACCGCCGGTCTCGCCTGCCGCCTCGACCTCCTCGGTGGGGATCCAGTAGGCGTCCAGGAGCAGCCCGTCGCGTGTCCGGAGCGCCTCGAGCAGCCGCGGGACGCGGCGGTGCGAACGCACGGACTCGGAGCGGTCGCCGACGAGGGCGAGACGGGCGGTGGCCTGCGGACGTCCGGTGGTCGAGGTCATGCGCACCATCGTCCGCACCCGTCCGCATCGCGTCCAACGATGATGTGCGCACGGCCGATCAGCGATACTGATCGGCCGTGGACCCTCATCTGCTGCGCACCTTCACCGAGGTGGTCCGGTGCGCCTCCTTCTCCGGCGCCGCGCGGGAGCTCGGCTACACCCAGTCCGCGGTCTCGCAACACATCGCCGCCCTGGAGGCCGATCTCGGGGTGGAGTTGCTGCGACGACGGCCGGTGACGCCGACGGAGGCGGGCGCCCGGCTGCTGGAACACGCCGAACCGCTGCTGCTGCGCCTGGCGGCGGCCCGCGCCGAGGTCACCCGCGTGTCAGGTGCCCCGGCGGCACGGATCACGGCCGGGGTCTCGGCACCCGCCATGGGGGGCCGTCTGGCGCGCGCCGTGGCCCGGCTGCGGGCGCAGCGGCCGCGTGCGGAGGTGACGCTGCGGGTCCTGGAACGGGCCGCGGTGGTGGCCGGCGTGACGGCCGGTGACCTGGACCTCGGCCTGGTGGACGGCGCCGCCGCGCCGAGCGATCCGCTGGGAATGCCGGGCGCCGGTGCCCTGCGGGCCGTGCGGTGCGCGGAGGAGGAGCTGGTCGTCGCCCTGGCCGCGGACCACCCGCTGGCCCGCCGGTCCGGACTGCGGCTGGCCGACCTCACCGACGCCCTGTGGGTGGACGCGCCCGCCGCGGCGGTGCCGCCCGCGGGACTCCACCCGGCGGCGGCCGGCGAGGGCTTCCGCACCGGCGTGCGCTACGAGGGGCCGGACGTGCGTGGGGTGCTCGACCTGGTACGGGCCGGGCTGGGTCCCGTACTGCTGCCCCGGTCGGCCGTGGCCGGCCGTCAGGGCGTCGTGGCGGTACCGCTGGCCGCACCGCGGCTGGTGCACCGCACCGAGCTCCTGCACCGCCGCGGGGGTCCCGGGGAGGCGGCGGGCGCACTCGCCGCACTGCTGACGGCGGCCGACCCGCCGGAGCCGACGGCCTGACGCCCCAAGGGCCCGCTCACCCGTTCGGCTCATCGGTTTTGCGCCGCCCGGGTGAGGGGGCCACAGTCGTGGGACGGCGGCATTCGGGGTGCCCGCGCCCCATGGGAGTCCGCTCATGGGAAACGCGGGGCAGGACACCCTCTCGCCACGTCACCGACCCGCCGGGGATCCGCGCCTCGCGGTCCCGGCCCGCCGGACCCGCCGCCGTCCCGCATCGTGGCCCGACGGCCGCGCAGAGTGAGCATCCGGCGAAGCAACAGCGTCCTCGTTGTCCCACGGGAGGTCGAGGGTCATGAGTACTTCACCGAAGACTTCACCCACGAAAACGCGCGTCGTCCTGCGCATCCAGCTGCACGAGGGCATGGGCGACCAGTATGCGGCGGCATACGACCTCGTGCACCACGACATCGCCAAGGCCGACGGGTACATCAGCTCCCAGCTGTGCAAGTCCGTCAAGGACCCCGACTGCTGGATCGTCACCAGCGAATGGGCGTCCATGGAGCAGTACCTCGCGTTCGTCGCGAGCGAGGAGTTCACGGCGCGTCGCGCCGGCATGCGCAAGTGCGTGCTGGAGCACGACTCCTCGCAGTACTCCGTCGTCGCGGAGTGATCCGCGGACGCTCCCGCGGACCGGCCACGCACGCGAGGGCCCCCGGGCGGCACGACCGCCCGGGGGCCCTCGTCTCGCGTCGCCGCCGGGCTCAGCGCCAGCGGTAGAGCTCCTTGAGCCGGTTCACGACGATGTTGAAACGGCCCCGGTCCAGGGCGCACGCCTCCCGGCGCATGCCCTCGTCGTGCACCCGCAGAACGCGGTCGACGTTGACCCAGGAGGCGCGGCCGGACTTGTCCCAGGGGCCGGAGCCGATGGGCACCCACTCCCGGTCGTCGTTGTGCTCCTTGCTGGAGAGCTGGACGGCGAGCAGGGTTCCGGCCGGCTCGCGGGCCACGACCAGGACCGGACGGTCCTTGCCGCGGCCGTCGTTCTCCTCGAACGGGACCCAGGTCCACACGATTTCCCCGGGGTCGGGGTCTCCGTCGTGGTCCGGGGAGTACTCGGTGCGGACGGGACCGACCTGCTCGGGCTCGGCCTCGGTGGTCGCGCCGGGGCCGTACCGGCCCGGGCTCTCGGTGTCATCGGTGTCTATCGAACTCACGGACCCACGCTAGCCGACAACAGCCGCCGCAGGGACAGCCCGTCCGCCGCCGCGGCGGTGAGCAGGGCGGCCGGCCCCGCCAGCGGGGTGAGCACGGCCTCGCCCCGCGCCGGGTCCGCCGCGAGGACGCGCGCGCTCACCGGCTTCTCCTCGAACGCCGGATCCACCACGAGCAGTTGACCCGCCGCCCGGTGCGTGTGCAGCACCGCCGGGCCGGACCACCCCGGCGCGCCGGGGCCGAAGGACAGTGCCTGGTCGAGCAGCGGGCGCCCGCCGACGCGTACGACCAGCCGGGAGACGAGCCGCCCGGGGCGCTCGCCCGCCCGGCCGAGGATCTGCTCCTCGCGCAGCACGAGCCGGGCACCGGGGGCGAGTTCGGCCGTGGTGGTCATGCGCAGGTCGCTGCCCTCGGCCGCGATGAGGGGCTCGGGCAGCCAGTGCAGTACGGCGTCCTCGCCGACGGTCAGCCGCACCTCGTAGTGGGCGGGCTCCCCGGACCGGCCGGGCAGGGACACCGTCGCCGCCGCGGCGTCCACGCGCAGCGCGGCGCCGGGCAGCACGGCCGCGTGGATCGCGAGGTGGTCGCCGCCGAGCGGCGCGCTCATCGCGCCGACGACGGTGACCCGGGCCGTGGCGCCCTCGGACGAGCGGGTGCGGCGCAGCGCGAGCGGGCCGTCCCCGACGAGTTCCGGCAGCGCGGTGCCGCCGCGGCTGTCGGGGGCGGCGGTGATCCGTGCGGTCGCGCGGACACCCGTCACGCCGGGACCGCGGTCCAGGCGGCGATGCGGGCGCGGATCCACTCGGCCACGGGGGCGACGCCGTCCTCCGCGACGAGTGACGTGAACACGACGGGCAGCTCACCGCGTTGCGCCTTCGCGTCGCGGGCCATCCGGTCCAGGTCGGAGCCGACGTAGCGGGCGAGGTCGGTCTTGTTGACCACGAGCAGGTCCGCGGTGGTCACTCCCGGTCCGCCCTTGCGCGGGATGTCGTCGCCGCCGGCCACGTCGATGACGAAGATCTGCGCGTCGACCAGGCCCTTGGAGAAGGTCGCGGTGAGGTTGTCGCCCCCGGACTCGACGAGCACGAGATCCAGCGGGCCGAGGCGTTCCTCCAGCTCCTCGACGGCTTCGAGGTTGGCGGAGATGTCGTCGCGGATCGCCGTGTGCGGGCAGGCACCGGTCTCCACGGCCGTGATCCGCTCGGGCGGCAGGACGGCGTTGCGGAGCAGGAAGTCGGCGTCCTCGCGGGTGTAGATGTCGTTGGTGACGACCGCGAGCGACAGCCGGTCGCGCAACGCCCGGCACAGCGCGGCCACCGTGGCGGTCTTGCCGGAGCCGACGGGGCCGCCGAGCCCGACGCGCAGCGCGCGGCGGCTGCCGTCGAGGCGGGTGACGGGGGTGGCGGGGGTGGTGTACGCGAAGCGCTCGGGGAACTCGTGGTCGTGGTCGAGATGCATGGTGGCGTCCTAGGAGGCGAAGAGGCGTACGGGCCAGGTGGCGTGCTGCTCGGCGTACACGTCGAGCAGCGGCGCGGACGCGGCGGGCAGCGCGCCGGTGCCCTCGGTCAGCGCGCGCCGCGCCGCGTCACCGGCCCGCCGCGCGACCTCGTCCAGGTCGGGGGCGAGCCGTGCGAGCACGGCGGTCACGGCGAACGGGTCCAGGCTCAGCAGGCGTACGGCGGCGGTCGCCGGTCCGGTCACGGACTCGTAGGCCGCCACGTGGGCGGCGTCCGGCGGGGTGAGGCCCGCGGCGCGGGCGGTCAGACCCAGGACGACGGGCTGGTGGGCGCCGCGGGGCCGGGCGGCGGCGAGCGCGTCGAGGGCCTCCGACGGCCAGGCCGCGCGGGCGGCCCGGGTGAGTTGCCGGCCGAGCCGGCGCGCGGTCGCGCGCAGCGCGGGCGACGGGGTGCGGGCGTCGGCGGCCTCGTCCAGTTCCAGCGGGTCGAGGCCGGCGGCCGCGGCGGCGGCCAGTGCCGCCGCGACCAGTCCTGCGGTGTGCAGCCGGCCCCGGCAGAAGGACTCCAGCGTGGCGGGGCAGCGGATACGGCCCGCCTTGACCGCGGCCTCCGCGCCGCCGGAGTGCGCGTGGCCACCGGCGGGGAAGCGGCCGTCGGCCAGCACCAGCAGTGCCGCCCGGGTCGCGGTGGCGACGGCACCGGTCGCCGTCGCCGTCGTCGTCGCCGTCGCTGTCGCTGTCGTCGTGGTCGTGGTCGTGGTCGAAATCGCGGTCATGGCCGCGCTCAGAAGAGGAAGTAGCGCTGGGCCATGGGGAGTTCCACGGCCGGGGCGGGCTCGACGACGTCGCCGTCGATACGGACGGTGAAGGTGTCGGGATCGACCTCGACCCGGGGCATGGCGTCGTTCTCGCGCATGTCGGCCTTGGTGATCCGGCGCGTGTTGCGGATGGCGACGAACTCCTTGGCCAGGCCGAGCCGTTCCGGCAGGCCGTCCTCCAGCGCCGTGTCGGTGGTGAAGTTCACGGAGTTCAGGCCGGGTGCCCGACCGAGCGCACCGAACATCGGACGGGGCAGGACCGGTTGGGGGGTCGGGATGGAGGCGTTGGCGTCGCCCATCTGCGCGTAGGCGATCTGGCCGCCCTTGATCACCAGTTGGGGTTTGACGCCGAAGAACGCGGGGTCCCACAGGACGAGGTCGGCGAGCTTGCCGGGCTCCACGGAGCCGATCTCGCCGTCGAGGCCCTGGGCGACCGCCGGGTTGATCGTGTATTTGGCGACATATCGACGTGCACGGAGGTTGTCGGCACGCCCGTCACCGGGCAGCGCACCGCGCCGCTTCTTCATCACGTGGGCGGTCTGCCAGGTCCGCAGCACCACCTCGCCGACCCGCCCCATCGCCTGCGAGTCCGAGGAGATGATCGAGATCGCGCCCAGGTCGTGCAGGAAGTCCTCGGCCGCGATGGTGCCGGGCCGGATCCGGGACTCGGCGAAGGCGAGGTCCTCCGGCACCGAGGGGTTGAGGTGGTGACAGACCATCAGCATGTCGAGGTGCTCCTCGACGGTGTTGACGGTGTGCGGCCGGGTCGGGTTCGTGGACGAGGGCAGCACGTTGGGGTGCGCCACCACCGTCATGATGTCCGGCGCGTGCCCGCCGCCCGCTCCCTCGGTGTGGTACGCGTGGATGCCGCGCCCGGCGATCGCGGCCAGGGTGTCCTCGACGAATCCGGCCTCGTTCAGCGTGTCGGTGTGCAGCGCGAGCTGGGCGCCGGTGGCCTCGCACACCGTGAGGCAGGCGTCGATCGCCGCCGGGGTCGCACCCCAGTCCTCGTGGATCTTGAAGCCGAGCGCGCCGCCGCGCAGCTGGGAGCGCATCGCCTCCTGCGAGACGGTGTTGCCCTTGCCCAGCAGGCCGATGTTGACCGGGTAGTGCTCCAGCGCGGCGAACATCCGGGCCAGGTGCCAGGGCCCCGGGGTGATCGTGGTCGCCTTGGTGCCCTCGGCGGGGCCGGTCCCCCCGCCGACGAGGGTGGTGATCCCCGAGGCGAGGGCCTCGTCGGCGATCGTCGGGGAGATGAAGTGGACGTGGGCGTCGATGGCGCCCGCGGTCACGATCCTGCCGTTGCCGGCGATGATCTCGGTCTCCGGGCCGATGACCAGGTCCGGGTGCACCCCGTCCATGGTCTCCGGGTTGCCGGCCTTGCCGATCGCGGCGATGCGGCCGTCCCGGATGCCGATGTCGGCCTTGACCACGCCCCAGTGGTCGAGGATCAGCGCCCCGGTGACGACGGTGTCGGGGGTGCCCTCGGCGCGCGTGGCCCGGGACTGCCCCATCGACTCGCGGATCACCTTGCCGCCGCCGAAGACGACCTCGTCCCCGGAGTTGCCGGGCCCGCCGGACAGGTCCCTCTCCACCTCGATCAGCAGATCGGTGTCGGCGAGCCGCACCCGGTCACCGGTGGTCGGCCCGAACAGGTCCGCGTAGACGGCGCGGGAGAGCTCAGCCATCGAGGGCACCTCCGGTCTCGCCGCGCAGTCCCCCGACCACACGCGCGCCGCCGATCGGCACGAGGTCCACCTCCACGGGGATGCCCGGTTCGAAGCGCACCGCGGTGCCGGCCGCGACGGCCAGCCGTTTGCCGCGGGCGGCGGCGCGGTCGAAGCGCAGTCCCGGGTTGGCCTCGGCGAAGTGGTAGTGGGAGCCGACCTGGACCGGGCGGTCGGCGGCGTTGAGCACGACCAGGCGGGTCACCGGCCGGCCCGCGTTGGGCTCGACCGGTTCGTCGCCGTAAAGGATCTCTCCGGGGATCACGCGGGCCCCCTAGGCGATCGGCTCGTGGACGGTGACGAGCTTGGTGCCGTCCGGGAAGGTGGCCTCGACCTGGACGTCGTGGATCATCTCGGGCACGCCGTCCATGACGTCGTCACGCCCGAGGACCTTGCGACCGGAGGCCATGAGGTCGGCGACGGACCGCCCGTCGCGGGCGCCCTCCAGGATGTGCGAGGTGATCAGGGCGATCGCCTCGGGATGGTTCAGCCTGAGCCCCCGGGCCCGCCTCTTCTCCGCCACGTCGGCGGCGACATGGATGAGCAGGCGTTCTTGCTCATGAGGGGTCAGTTGCATGGCCACACCTCGCAGTCGTCCCGGGTGAGCGGGTCCGCGGGCCGTCCCTGACCTGCGGCTCCGTTCTCCGACAGCCGGAGGTCGCAGGCTAGTTCCGCGTCGTTTCGTCCGCGTTAACTCGCCGCCCCTCGACGGAGGCCCGCCGCCGCGCCGGGCGCCCCGGGCAGCATGCCACGACGTCCCGGGCCCGCCGCGCACGACACGTGCGGACCCCGCCGGCCGGGCCGCGCGGGCGCGGCACGCGGCGGCGTGCCGCTCAGGCTCCGTCGTGGCGGGCGTTCGTCGTGCCGCGGTGCTCGGCGGCGATACCGAAGCGGCGCCGTTCGCCCGTGGCGGACAGCGTGGGGCGCACCGAGGAGACGGTACTGACCACGGCCTCGTCCGCGGCCTCGTCGAGTTCCTGGAGTCGTTGCAGGTCAGCGGCGGAGACGAGGGCGACGAGCGGCTTGCCGTGGCGCGTCACGACGACGCGCTCACCGCCGTAGACGACGCGGTTGATGAGCTCGGCGAGCTCTGCTCTCGCTTGTGTCACGGGGACTTCATGGGCCATGCTCCCCATCATAACGGGATGTACGTCCTGTACATTTTTACCTGAACGGGGACCCGTGCCCCGACGGAGGTGCCGCAATGCTTCGACCGACCGCCCGCTACGTCCTGCCCGAGTTCACCGAGCGCACCAGTGAGGGTGTGCACTCCCTGGATCCGTACTCCAAGCTGCTCCGGGAACGGATCGTGCTGCTGGGCACACCCATCGACGACACGTCCGCCAACGACGTCATCGCCCAGCTGATCCACCTGGAGAGCGCCGCCCCGGAGCAGGACATCTCGCTCTACATCAACTCCCCCGGCGGGTCGCTCACCGCCATGACGGCGATCTACGACACCATGCAGTTCGTCAACTGCGACGTCTCGACGGTGTGCGTCGGCCAGGCCGCGTCGGCCGCGGCCGTGCTGCTGGCGGCCGGGACCCCGGGCAAGCGGCTGGCGACTCCCCACTCGCGGGTACTGATCCATCAGCCCTCCTTCTCGGAGGCCGTCCAGGGCACCACCGCCGACCTCGACATCCAGGCCAGGGAACTGCTGCGCAGTCGTGACCAGTTGGAGGAGCTGCTGGTACGGCACACCGGACGGGACGCGGAGCGGATCCGGGCCGACATCGAGCGCGACATGATCCTCGACGCCCCGTCCGCGCTCGCGTACGGACTGGTGGACCGGCTCACCGTCAGCCGCAAGGGTGACGACGGGACCGGCCCGCGCGCCCTGCGGTGACCGGCCGTGCTGCCCGAACTGCCGCCGCTGCCGGCCCTGACCCGCGCCGAGGGCGAGCTCATCGACACGTATCTGGAGGTCGTGGATCTGCTGGGAAGGATCAACCCCGCCCGCGTCCGGGACACCTACGC
This sequence comes from Streptomyces sp. MI02-7b, assembly GCF_033793585.1. NCBI lineage: Bacteria > Bacillati > Actinomycetota > Actinomycetes > Kitasatosporales > Streptomycetaceae > Streptomyces > Streptomyces sp. MI02-7b. The sequence goes on from NZ_JARAWX010000008.1 coordinate 271,428, forward strand.
AGCGCTGCGGGCTGCCCAGGCCCTGGCGGGGCGGGCGGCGGAGCTGCGTGACGCGCTGGCCACGATGCATCTGCGGGGGGAGAGCGAACTGCACACCACGACGATCGAGCGGGCCCTGCGCGTGCTCGACGGGGAACGGCGTACGCGAATGGTCACCCTCCCTCCCCCGCCGCCTCGCTGAGGGGACGTCACATCGCCGGGGGTTCGGATCACTTCTCCGCGACCGTGTCATGCGCCACCACGGCCCCGACACGAAGTGACACCGAATGGACTCGCCCGATCGTTGTACGCGGCGTCGACGCGCGCTCGGTCCCGACTTGCGCTCCCCGGCCGCACACATCCGGAATCTGACGCTCCATCGCAGGTGTTCGACTGGTTTCGAGTCGTCAGGCGAGGCTCCCGAGACCGGAGTCCACCCGAATAGGTGAGTCGTGAAGAGACTCACATTCGACCGGATGAGCTATGTCCTGACCGGTTCTGTGAGTAACCATCCCTTCGACGACAAGCCCCCGTCATCCGGCGGGGCGGTCCGCGCGGACGCCGAGTCCTGCCGCCGTCGCGGACGCCAGGTCGACACCGAACGCAACGGCAGGAGCGGAGGACCCGAGTACGACGGGACCGGCCCCCGGGCCGATCCCTTGGGGTGAAGCCGCAGCAGCGGCCGGGCATCTTCGCCTGCCCGAACCCGACAGGTCATCCTTCGCAGGCGGACGACGAAGGGTTTGCGCATGATCGCGCCATCAGCCATGTCCGCGGTTCTCTCCCGGCTCGGGGCGGTATCCGCCCTCACGGCGGCTGCCGTTGCCGGCCCCGCGGTCCTTCCGGACATGGCCCAGCACGCCGAGGCCGCGACGATCCGGGCCAAGGCACTGAAGGTCGCGGCCTCGAAGAAGGGCGCTCCCTACCGGTACGGGGCCACCGGCCCCCGCAGCTTCGACTGCTCCGGCCTGACGCTCTACTCGTTCAAGAGGGTGGGCAGGAAGCTGCCTCGCACCGCCGCCGCGCAGTACAACAGCACACGGCACATCCACAGTTCCGACCGCACCAGCGGGGACCTGGTGTTCTTCCACTACGGGAGCAGCATCTACCACGTCGGGATATACGCGGGCCACGGGAGGATCTGGCACTCCCCCAAGCCGGGCGGCAGGGTACGCCTGGAGAAGATCTGGACCCGCAGCGTCTGGTACGGCCGTGTGAAGTGACCGCCCGTCGCGGGGCCCCGGGACGCGCCCACCCGGAGGCCCCGCGGCGTACCGGCCCGCGTAGCGTGGGGCCATGACGCTGCAGCAGCTGATCGCCGATGCCGCCGAGGGTGTCCTCCCGCCCCCCGACGGCTCGGTGACGGTCCTGCCGCAGCCCTCGGCACGCGACGCGGGCGTCCTCGCCTTCACGGCCCACACCGTGGTCTTCGCCGATGCCGACCCCGGCCGCGTCCGCGAACTGCTGCCGCCCGGCGACCTGTCGGCGCCGCTCAACCCGCCGTTCCTGACCGCCCTGGGCGGGCTGCTCGGGCGCCGGGTGAACGGCATCGACCTGCTGGCGACGGCCGCCGCCCTGCCCGGTCCGCCACCCGGCCCCCCGCTGGCCCTGCGGGAGACCGCGGGGCGCGAGCACCCTCGCGCGGCGCGGGCACTGGCGCACCGGGACGAGGTGCGCGTGTGGACGGTCCCGGGCGGCACCGTGCTCATCGGGCGCGGGGTGGCGGGCCGGTGGGAGATGGCGGTCGAGGTCGAGCCCGCGGCGCGCGGAGCCGGGCTCGGCCGACGGCTGGCCCTGGAGGCACGCCGCCTCGTCCCGGACGGCGGGACGCTGTGGGCCCAGATCGCCCCGGGCAACGCGGCGAGCGTGCGCGCGCTCCTGGCGGCGGGTTTCACACCCATCGGCGCGGAGGCACTGCTGGTGCCCGCTCACGACTGAACGCCTCAGGGCCGCACCCCGGTCAGCAGCACCGCGCCCAGCGCCACCAGCATGCCGCCGCTGACCCCCCGCACCCAGCTCGCCGCCGCGGGCCTGCGCAGCCAGGTGCCGAGCCCGTCGACCAGGAGCGCCACCCCGGGGAACCAGACCAGCGCCATGGCCACCACGATCGCGCTCAGCAGCAGGGTGCGGGGAACGGCGGGCTGCCCGGCCGGGACGAACTGCGGAAGCAGACTGAGGAAGAGCACCGGCGCCTTCGGGTTGAGTGCGTTGGTCAGGAAGCCCTGCCGCAGCCCGCGCACGACCCCGCGGCCGGGGTCCTGGTCGCCGCCGGCCGCGCCGTCCGCCGCGCCGGAGCGGCCGCGGCGCACCGCCGCCACGACCGCGCGCGACCCCAGGAAGAGCAGATAGGCACCGCCCAGCAGCTGCACGGTCCGGAACAGCGCGGGCACCGCCACCAGCACCGCGGCGAGCCCCGCGACCGCGAGGGCGGTGTGCACGAGCAGCCCGCCGGCGATCCCCACACCGGTGGCGACCCCGGTCCGGCGGGATCCGAGCGCGTTGCGCACGACCACGGCGAAGTCGGCGCCCGGCATCACGACCATGCCGGCCGCCACCCCGCAGAAGGCGATGAGATGTGCGTCCATGCCTGCCAGCGTGGGGCCCCGGGACCCTTAGTGTGTATGTGCAATCTTGAGGGCCAGTCCAAAGGAATGCTTAATGTTCGACTCCACCCGTCTCGCCGGGCTGGTCGCGGTGGCCGAGGCCGGATCGATCACCCGGGCCGCCGCGCGCCTCGGCTACACCGCGCCGGCGCTCTCTCAGCAGCTGGCCAAGCTGGAACGGGAGGCCGGCGCCGAGCTGCTGGTCCGGACACACCGCGGCGCGCGGCTCACGGCGGCGGGCGAGGTGCTGGTCGCGCACGCCCGACGGGCGCTGGACGAGATGGACCGGGCCCGGCTGGAACTGTCGCAGTTGCGCGGGCTGTCCGGGGGCCGGCTGCGCATCGGCACGTTCACGACGGCGGGCATCCATCTGCTGCCGCCCGTACTCACCGCCTTCCGCCGCGAACACCCGGAGGTGGAGCTGCGCGTCGCCGAGTACGAGCCGCCGGCCGGGGTGGCCGCCGTCGCCGCCGGGGACGCGGACCTCGCGCTGACCCATGTCTACGAGGGGGGACCGGATCCGGCACCGCCCCCCGGCGTCACGGTGGAGCCGCTCCTCGTGGAGGACCTGGTCCTCGTGACGTCCCCCGGGCACGCGCTGGCCGCCGCGCCCGGCCCGATGCGCTGGGCCGAGCTCGCGGGCCAGCCGCTGGTGAGCAGCGCACCCGACTACCCGAACCGGCAGGCGATGGAGGCGGCGCTGCGGGCCGCGGGCGTGCGCCCGGTCGTGGTGTGCGAGACCCCCGCCTACGTGACGGTGTGCGCACTGGTCAGTGCGGGGCTCGGGATGGGTCTGGTGCCCAGGATGATGGCGGAGTCCTCGGTGGTGCCGCTCGGGGTGCGTGCGCTCGCGGCACCCGGTATCCACCGGACGATCGCGCTCGCGAGCCGCGGTGACGACACGTCACCCGGCGTCCGCACCCTGCGCGCCCTGCTGCTGGGAACCTACCGGCGCCCCGCGACGACGCCGGGCGCGGCGCTCACTCCACCGGGGCGGCCGCGGCCACCCACGGAAGGGTGATCCAGACGGTCTTGCCGCCCTCGACGGTAGGGGTGACATGGAGCCGGCCGCCGGCCTCGGCGGTGAGGTGCCGGATGATCACCATGCCGCGGCCGTTGTCCTGCTGGACGGCGGCCGGCAGCCGCTGGGGCCAGCGCGGGTGGCTGTCGGTGACCCCGATCCGCAACTGCTCGTCGCGGTCGAGCTGGACGTCGAGGGTGAAGGTCGGCGACTGGCCGAGGGTGTGCAGGACGGCATTGGTGGCGAGTTCGGAGACGATGAGCCGGACGGCGTCGGCGGGCGACGAGTCCTCCGCCATCCCCCACTCCACCAACAGGTCGCACACGTAACGACGGGCCGCGGGTACCGAGGCAGGGTCGCTCGGCAGGGTGACGGATACTTCCTGATGGTCTGCCATGGCGACGCTGTCCCTTTCCCGCCGTGACCGGGACTCCGGCGCACGCCTGTCCGGGCCGCGCGCCCGGCCGCCGGTGGTCCGTACTTCCCGTACGGTGCGCACCGGCTTCCACGCGCCAGAGTGCCACCCATCGTGCCGTTAAACAGGGGCCACCACAGCTATATGCATATATCTGTCGCCCAAAGCGGTGAACTCTGCTACGAGAGAACGTATTTGCGCGGCAGACTTCGCCCGGGGACCGGCGGGGCATGCCGGGAACCAGGAGGTACACAGTCATGCAGCAGGTGCCGGCGGTCCGCCGCCGCAAGATCGGCTCCGAATTGCGCCGTCTCAGGGACACGGCCGGCCTGACGAGCGGAGAGGTCGCCCTCCGCGTGGGCTGGCATCAGTCCAAGGTGAGCCGCATCGAGACCGGCCGCAGCGGCGTGCGCCCGGAGGACGTGACCGCACTGCTGGACGCGTACGGCGTCCGCGACCAGCGGCTGCGCGACATGCTGGCTGCGCTGGCCGGCGGTGAGGGCGTCCGGCGCGGCTGGTGGCACGAGTACCGGGAGGAACTCCCGTCCGCGTACCGGGACTTCATCAGTCTGGAGACCGACGCCTGCCGGGCCCGCACCCTGGAGACCACCGTGGTGCCGGGGCTGCTGCAGACCCCGGACTACGCCCGCGAGCTGACCCGTTCGGTGCTGCCCCAGCTCGGCCCGCGGCAGGTCGCGACGCTGGTCGACGTGCGCATGGCGCGGCAGGCGGTGCTCCGCGGGTCACCGCCGCTGGAGCTGTGGGCCGTGCTCGACGAGGCGGTGCTGCGACGCAGTGTGGGGGGCCCGGAAGTGATGGCGGCGCAATTAAGCCATCTTGTGGAGCTCGGTTCCCTGCCCCATGTGCATCTGCAGGTGCTGCCTTTCTCGGCCGGTGGCCATATCGGCGTCACGGGGCCTTTCGTCATCTTCTCGTTTCCGCGCATTGCTGATCTGGATGTTGTCGTTCTCGACCAGTTGACGAGTAGTCTCTATCTGGATCAGAAAGAGGACATCAGGGCGTACGGTGCCGCCTTCAACAGATTGCGCTCCCACGCCCTGTCGAGTGAACAGTCGCTGTCCTTCATCACCGGCATCGGCAAAGGCGCGTAAGGAGGCACACCCCCATGTCCAGCGCACTGCCTCAGTACGTTTCCTCCAGTGCGTCCCTCTTCGGCGTGAATTGGCGACGCAGCAGCTACAGCACGGCGGCGAACAACTGCGTCGAGACGGCCCTGCTCCCCTCCGGGCCGCTCTCGGGACAGCTCGCCGTCCGCGACTCCAAGGATGTGCGCGGCCCGGCCCTGCTCTTCTCCCCCACCGAGTGGAACGCGTTCCTGGACGCGGTGCGCACAGGAACCCTCACCGAGCGCCCCTGAGCTCAGCGGCGTGGCGGCGCCGTACGGACGATGGTCCCGACGGCGTCGCCGATCTCCCGGTCGGTCAGGTCGGCGCGGGCGGTGAGCCGCAGACGGGAGATCCCGTCCGGCACCGACGGAGGCCGGAAACACCCCACACCGAGCCCCGCCTCCCGGCAGTCCGCGGCCCATTGCACGGCCGCCTCCGGCGAGGGCGCCCGCACCGACACCACGCACGCGTCCGGCGCGGTGGTCTCCAGCCCCGCAGCCGCCAGTCGTTCGTACAGCTCACGGGCCACCTCACGGGCCCGCGCGGCGCGGTCCGGCTCCCGGCGCAGCAGCCGCAGCGCCCCCAGCGCGGCGCCCGTGGCCGCCGGGGCGAGGCCGGTGTCGAAGATGAACGTCCGTGCCGCGTTGACCAGATGCCCGATGACCCGGGCCGGGCCGAGCACCACGCCGCCCTGGCTGCCCAGCGACTTGGACAGCGTGGCCGTGCACACCAGCCCCGGGGCCCCGGCCAGCCCGGCGGCCGCCGTCGCGCCCCGGCCACCGTCCCCGAGGACGCCGAGCCCGTGCGCGTCGTCGACCAGGAGCGCGGCCCCCGCCTCGGCGCAGGCCGCGGCCAGTTCACCGAGCGGGGCGGCGTCGCCGTCCACCGAGAAGACCGAGTCGGTGACGGTCACGGCCGGGCCGTCGTGCCCTGACAGCGCCTTGCGCACGGCCTCGGGGTCGGCGTGGGCGACGACCTCGGTGGATGCCCGGGAGAGCCGGCAGCCGTCGATGAGGGAGGCGTGGTTGCCCGCGTCGGAGACGATCAGGGTGCCCGGCTCGGTGGTCAGCGCGGTCACCGCGGCGAGATTGGCGGCGTACCCCGAGGCCAGCACCAGGGCCGCCTCGAAGCCGCAGAACGCGGCGAGTTCGGCCTCCAGCTCCGCGTGCAGTTCGGTGCTGCCGGTCACCAGCCGTGAGCCGGTCGACCCGGCGCCCCAGCGCAGGCACGCATCGGCACCCGCACGGGTGACCTCCGGGTGCCGGGCCAGGCCCAGGTAGTCGTTGGAGGCGAGGTCGAGCAGCGGCGACCGCGCGGGGCGGGGCCGCAGGGTGCGCACCAGCCCCGCGGCGCCGCGCCGTTCGGCGTGCGCGTCGATCCAGTCGAACGGGTCGCGGGCCATGGTCGTCCCCGGGGTCGTCGTGAGGTCTCTGCAGCACCGTAGTGTGCCCTGCCGGTTCGCACGGTGTGGTGATCCACACACCCTGCGCGAGCGGTCTTGTGGGGTGCCTCATTGGCTCCGGGTCGCCGCGTGCGTCAGGATCACGGCATGGATCTGCTCAATGGGTTGGTGGAGAAGGGGCTGCGCCGCGAGCTGCCCACACGCGAGGAGGCCCTCGCCGTGCTGGTCACCTCCGACGACGAGCTGCTCGACGTGGTGGCCGCGGCCGGCAAGGTGCGCCGGGCCTGGTTCGGGCGCCGCGTGAAGCTGAACTACCTGGTCAATCTCAAGTCGGGGCTGTGCCCCGAGGACTGCTCGTACTGCTCGCAGCGGCTGGGTTCCGAGGCCGGTGTCCTCAAGTACACCTGGCTGAAGCCCGAACAGGCGGCGGCCGCCGCGGCGGCGGGGGTCGCGGGCGGCGCCAAGCGGGTGTGCCTGGTGGCCAGCGGGCGCGGACCGACCGACCGCGACGTGGACCGGGTCTCGAAGACCATCGAAGCCATCAAGGAGCAGAACGAGGGCGTGGAGGTCTGCGCCTGCCTCGGCCTGCTCTCCGAGGGGCAGGCCGGCCGGCTGCGCGGCGCGGGCGCCGACGCGTACAACCACAACCTCAACACCTCCGAGGCGACCTACGGGGACATCACCACCACGCACACCTACGCCGACCGGGTCGACACGGTGCAGCAGGCCCAGGCGGCGGGCCTGTCCGCCTGCTCCGGCCTGATCGCGGGCATGGGCGAGAGCGACGAGGACCTGGTCGACGTCGTGTTCGCGCTGCGGGAGCTGGACCCCGACTCGGTCCCCGTCAACTTCCTCATCCCGTTCGAGGGCACGCCGCTGGCCAAGGAGTGGAACCTCACCCCCCAGCGGTGCCTGCGCATCCTCGCGATGGTGCGCTTCGTCTGCCCCGACGTGGAGGTCCGCATCGCGGGCGGCCGCGAGGTGCACCTGCGCACCATGCAGCCGCTGGCGCTGCACCTGGCCAACTCCATCTTCCTGGGCGACTACCTCACCAGTGAGGGCCAGGCGGGTCAGGCCGACCTCGACATGATCGCGGACGCCGGCTTCGAGGTGGAGGGCGCCGGCACGGTCACCCTCCCCCAGCACCGCGCCGACGTCGCGGACGCGCGGGCGGGTGCCGGATGCGGCTCGCACAGCGACGGCTGCGGCTCGCACGACGCCGGGGAGGGCGGTTGCGGCCCCTGCGGCGGACACGGCGACGCCGCCCCGGTCCCGGCGGGCACCGCGGGTGCCCCGCGCACGGACCTGGTGGCGGTGCGCCGTCGCGGCACCGGGACGGACCTGCCGCCCAATGCCTGAACCGCTCACCGCGGGCGAGCTCCTGGCACTGGACCGGGAGCACGTCTGGCATCCGTACGGGCCCATGCCGGGCCGTCAGGACCCGCTCGTCGTCGAGTCCGCCGCCGGGGTCCGGCTGCGGCTCGCCGAACCGGTCGAGGGCGTGACCGAACTCGTGGACGGCATGTCCTCCTGGTGGTCGGCGATCCACGGCTACAACCACCCGGTGCTCAACGAGGCGGCGCGCGGCCAGCTGGACCGCATGAGCCACGTCATGTTCGGCGGGCTCACGCACGAGCCCGCCGTCCGGCTCGCCGCCCGCCTGGTGGAGATCACCCCGGAGCCGCTGCGGCACGTCTTCCTCGCCGACTCCGGCTCCGTGTCGGTCGAGGTCGCCGTCAAGATGTGCCTGCAGTACTGGCGCTCCCTCGGCCGGCCCGCCAAGCAGCGCCTGATGACCTGGCGCGGCGGCTACCACGGCGACACCTGGCAGCCGATGTCCGTGTGCGACCCCGAGGGCGGCATGCACGGGCTGTGGTCGGGGGTGCTGCCCCGTCAGGTCTTCGCCGACGCGCCACCGGCCGAGTACGACGACGCGTACGCCCGCCATCTGCGGGAGAGAGTCGCCCGCCACGCGCACGAACTCGCCGCGGTCGTCGTGGAGCCGGTGGTGCAGGGCGCGGGCGGCATGTCCTTCCACCCGCCGGCCTATCTGCGGGTGCTGCGCGAGGCCTGCGACGAGCACGACGTGCTGCTCGTGTTCGACGAGATCGCCACCGGCTTCGGCCGGACCGGCACGCTCTTCGCCGCCGAGCAGGCGGGCGTCTCCCCCGACGTGATGTGCGTCGGCAAGGCCCTCACGGGCGGCTATCTGACCATGGCCGCGACCCTGTGCACCGCCCGGGTCGCCGACGGCATCTCCCGGGGCGAGGTCCCCGTCCTCGCCCACGGCCCCACCTTCATGGGCAACCCGCTGGCCGCGGCCGTCGCCTGCGCCTCGATCGACCTGCTGCTCGGGCAGGACTGGGCCCAGGAGGTCAAGCGCATCGAGGCCGGACTGCGGGACGGGCTGGCGCCGGCCGCCGCCCTCCCGGGAGTGCGGGACGTACGGGTGCTGGGCGCGATCGGGGTCGTCCAGCTCGACACCCCCCTCGACGCTGCTGCCATGGCGGCCGCCTCGCGGGCCGCCGTCCGCGGGGGGGTATGGTTGCGGCCGTTCCGGGACTTGATCTACACGATGCCCCCGTACGTGACGGGGGACGAGGACGTCGCGCGCATCTGCGCGGCGGTGTGCGCGGCAGCGGAGGCGGCATGACGGTGTTGTTCGTGACCGGTACGGGCACGGAGATCGGCAAGACGGTGGTCTCGGCGGCCATCGCGGCGACCTCGCTCGCGGTGGGCTTCAGCGTCGCCTACCTCAAGCCCGCCCAGACCGGCCTCGGTCCCGACGAGCCGGGCGACGCCGCGGAGGTGACGCGGCTGGCCGGGCACGAGCTCACCGGCGTCGAACTCGTCCGCTACCCCGACCCCCTGGCCCCGGCCACGGCGGCCCGGCGCGCCGGCATGCCGTCCGTGGGCCCGGGTGAGATCGCCGAGGCCGCCGCGAAGCTCGCGGCCGTCCACGACATCGTCCTGGTCGAGGGCGCGGGCGGGCTCCTGGTCCGGTTCGACCAGGACGGCTCCACGCTCGCGGACGCGGCGAAGATGCTGGGTTCACCGGTCCTCGTCGTCGCGCCCGCCGGGCTCGGGACGCTCAACACGGCCGCCCTCACGGCGGAGGCGCTGCGGGCCCGCGCACTGGCCTGCGCCGGTTTCGTCATCGGCAGTTGGCCGGGCGACCCGGACCTGGCGGCCCGCAGCAACCTCGCCGACCTCCCGGACTGCACCGGAGCACCGCTGATCGGCGCCGTCCCCGCAGGGGCCGCGGCGCTCTCGCCGGACGCCTTCCGGGAGGCCGCGCCGGGCTGGCTCGCGCCCCGCATCGGCGGCCTCTGGGACGTCGACGCCTTCACGGCGATCTGGTCCTCCATCATCTGACGGCTCGAACGGCCGTCCGGCGGCGGCCGAACCGCGAGCCGGAACTGCGCACCACGAGGCATGGCGGGCCCGCCCCGGCGGCAGAATCCGGAAGAGGGGGGCACGACGAGGCGTACTCGACAAGAAGGGGCCTGCCATGCCCATCCGTTCCAGCGTGATGCGCGAGCCCGTCCACCACCCGCTGTTCGCCCGCTTCTACGCCCGCTGCGCCCGGGGCGCCGAGACCCGTATGGGCCTGGCGGAGCTGCGGGGGGAACTCCTGGCCGGGCTGTCCGGCCGGGTGATCGAGATCGGTGCCGGCCCGGGACTGAACTTCCGTCACTATCCGCGCACGGTGGCGGAAGTCGTGGCCATCGAACCCGAACGGCATCTGCGCCGGCTGGCCGTGGACGAGGCGCAGCGTGCGCAGGTGCCGGTGGACGTGGTGCCGGGCGTCGCGGAGGCCCTGCCGGTCAAGAGCGAGGGTTTCGACGCCGCGGTGTCCTCACTGGTGATGTGCTCGGTGCGGGATCCGGCGCGGGCGCTCGGCGAGTTGCTGCGCGTGCTGCGGCCGGGCGGTGAACTGCGGCTGCTGGAACACTGCCGGGCCCCGGGCCGCGGCGGGGCGGCGGTGCAGTGGGTGGCGGACCACACGTTCTGGCCTCTGCTGTTCGGGGGCTGCCGCACGGGACGGGACACTCCGGCGGCGGTGCAGGCGAGCGGCTTCGAGCTGCTGGAGCTGCGCCGCCTGCGCGTCCCGGAGCACGGGCTCCAGGTGCCGAGTTCACCGCATGTACTGGCCACGGCGCGCCGCCCGGGCTGATCTTGCCCGCTGTACCTACCGGTATGTACAGTCACCCGCGTGGACACCCCCGACCGGTTGATCGAGAGCACCCGCGCGCTGCTGTGGGAACGCGGCTACGTCGGCACCAGCCCCAAGGCCATCCAGCAGCGCTCAGGTGTCGGCCAGGGGAGCATGTACCACCACTTCTCCGGCAAGCCCGATCTCGCGCTCGCCGCGGTACGGCGCACCGCCGCGGAGATGCGCGCTGCGGCCGAGGAGCAGCTCGCCGGGCCCGGGACGGCGGTCGAGCGGATCACCCGCTATCTGCGGCGCGAGCGCGAGGTGCTACGCGGCTGCCCGGTGGGCGGGCTCACCCAGGACCCGGAGATCGTCACCAGCCCGGCGCTGCGCGCTCCGGTGGACGAGACCTTCGAGTGGCTGCGCGGCCGGATCGCCGACGTGCTCGCGGGCGGCCAGGCACGCGGCGAGATCGCCCCCGGGCTCGACCCCGACGACATCGCCGCGACCGTCGTCGCCGTCCTCCAGGGCGGCTACGTGCTGGCCCGCGCGGCCGGCTCGGCCGCGCCCTTCGACCAGGCCGTCAGCGGAGTGCTGGCGCTGCTGTCGCATCACTCCTAGGCGGTTCCGTGTACGCGATGCAGTACGAGATCACCCTGCCCGCCGACTACGACATGGGGATCATCCATGACCGGGTGGCCGCCCGCGGCGGTCTCACCGACGCGTACGAGGGCCTGGGGTTCAAGGCCTATCTCGTGCGGGAGCGCGGCGCCGACGGCTCGCCGGTCAACCAGTACGCCCCCTTCTACCTCTGGGGCGACACCGGCGGGATGAACCGCTTCCTGTGGGGCGGCGGCGGCTTCGGGGGCATCGTCGGCGATTTCGGCCGCCCGTCCGTGCACCACTGGACCGGTGCCGCCTTCCGCCCCGGCCCTGCCCACGGCTCCGCGCCCCGGGCGGCGAGCCGCCTGCGCGAGCCCCTGCCGGCGGGCGCCGACCCCCGCGAGCCGGTGGCCCGCGCGCTGGAGCGCTGGCAGGAGCGTTCCGCCGCCCCGGGCGTGCACGCGACCGTGCTCGCGGTCGACCCGCGGCACTGGGAGATCGTCCATCTCACCTTGTGGGCGGAGCCGGCGGTCGGCGACGACCCCGACCGCTACACGCTGCTCCACCTGTCGGCGCCGCACTGGGACCAACTCCCCGTGGGCGTCCGGTGGCCGTAGCCGCGGGACCGACCGGCGCCCGGCGACCCCTTCACAGGCTCCAGCCGCGCAGCACCTCGGCGATCTCCAGCACGTCGGCCGTGCCGCCCTTGACCAGCCGGGCCAGCTCGCGCACCCGCTCCGGCGAGGTGGCGACCTTGAGCCCGCTCGCGACCAGATAGGCGTAGGCCACGGCCGAGGCGAACATGACGTTGGACCGCTCCAGGGCGGGGACGTGCACCAGCAACTGCATGAGGGACGCGGCGCACTCGTAGGTGTCTGCGTACACGGGCACGCCGAATATCTCGGCCTGGTGCCGGCTGACGGCGGCGACCAGCGCGCCCCAGTCGGCGACCTGGGGGTCACCGGGGGTGTTGTGCTCGGCGACCATGAGCAGCCAGGCGAGATCGATCCGCAGGGTCAACGACGGCCTTCGTGCTCCGCGCCGAACTCCTCGGCGAAGACGGACTCGTACTGCTTCATGAAGTCGGCCGCCGCCTCGACGAAAGTGCGGCCGTTCTCGCCCGCGTCCTGCTGGACGAGTTCCTCTATGTAGCGGTTCACACTGATCCCCCGCTGCGCGGCCCGTTCCCGGGCGGTCGCGGCGGTGGTCTCGTCGACCCGCACGTTCAACTGGGTCTTGGCCATACCATCAGGCTAGCGCCGATGCGCTAGCAGTGACAAGTGCCCCTTACACGCGCGATCCGGAGCCCGACCCCCGGACGATGCACGCGCGCTCGCGACGACCTACTCTCGCCCCATACGACAGCACGCACATCGGCATGATGGGGGACAAGCGTGTCGACACCGGCCACAACAGGCACAGAGGACACCGTGACGGGCGCCGAGGTGGCGGCCCGGTCCCTGGCACTGACGAAGGCGTACGGAACGGGCGAGACCCGCGTGGTGGCACTGGACGCGGTGGACGTGGACATCCGGCGGGGCCGGTTCACCGCCGTCATGGGGCCGTCGGGCTCCGGCAAGTCAACCCTGATGCACTGCCTGGCGGGGCTGGACTCCGTCACCTCCGGGCAGGTGTGGATCGGCGACACCGAGATCACGCGGCTGGGCGAACGGCAGCTGACGCGTCTGCGCCGGGACCAGGTCGGCTTCGTCTTCCAGGCCTTCAACCTGCTGCCGACGCTGACCGCGGCGGAGAACATCACGCTGCCGATGGACATCGCCGGCCGCAGGCCCGACCAGGAGTGGCTGGACCGCGTCATCGACACCCTCGGCCTGCGCGACCGGCTGCGGCACCGCCCGTCGCAGCTGTCCGGCGGCCAGCAGCAGCGTGTCGCGTGCGCACGCGCGCTCGCGTCCCGCCCGCAGCTGATCTTCGCCGACGAGCCCACCGGCAACCTGGACTCCCAGTCCGGCGCGGAGGTGCTGCGCTTCCTGCGGGAGGCCGTGGACCGGCTGGGCCAGACCGTGGTGATGGTGACCCACGACCCCACCGCGGCCGCGCACTCGGACCTGGTGCTCTTCCTCAACGACGGGCGCATCGTCGACGAGCTGTCCCGGCCCTCGGCCGAGGGCGTGCTGGAGCGGCTCAAGCGCTTCGACGCGCTGCGGAAGCAGGGTTAGGCCCCTGCCGTGCTCCGGGCGACGCTGCGCAGCTTCCTGGCCCACAAGGGCCGGCTGCTGCTCTCCGCGCTCGCCGTCCTGCTGTCGGTGGCGTTCGTCACCGGCAGCATGATCTTCTCCGACACCGTCAACCGCACCTTCGACCGGCTCTTCGCCTCGACCGCGGCCGATGTGACGGTGGGTCCGCCCGAGGCGTTCTCCGAGAACCAGAACTACGCCTCGGGCCAGGTCGGCACGCTTCCCGCGTCGCTGCTGGCCAAGGTCGAGGCCGTGCCGGGGGTCGCCGACGCGCACGTCGACGCCACCGTCCGGAACGCCACCGTCGTCGACGCCCGCAACCGCCCCGTCGGACCGACGACCGGGGCACCCGTCCTGGCCGGCAACTGGTCCGGCGACCCGCGCAGTCCGGTACGGCTGACCAGCGGCCACGCGCCGCACGGCGACCGCGAGGCGCTGATCGACGCGGACACCGCGGCCAACCGCGGGCTGCGCATCGGTGACACCCTGCGCGTACTCGCGCAGCCGGGCGCGTTCCCCGTGCGCATCGTCGGCATCGCCACGTTCACCACCACCAACCCGGGCACGGCCCGGCTGTTCGTGGACACGCCCACCGCGCAGACCCGGCTGATCGGCCGGGCCGGAGCCGCGACCTCGGTGCGCGCCGACGCCGCGCCCGGCGTGTCCGACGCGACGCTGAAGCGGCGGATCGCCGCCGCGCTGGGCCCCGGCTACACGTACACGACGCAGGCCGAACAGGCGAAGTCGGCCGCCGAGTCCCTGGCGACGTTCCTCGACGTGATCAAGTACGTGATGCTGGGCTTCGCCGGGGTCGCGGTCCTCGTCGGTGTCTTCCTGATCGTCAACACCTTCTCCATGCTGATCGCGCAGCGCACCCGCGAACTCGGGCTGCTGCGCGCGCTGGGCGCGGACCGGCGGCAGGTGCGGCGCTCGGTGCTCGTGGAGGCGGCGCTGCTCGGCCTGGTCGGCTCCACGCTCGGGCTGCTGTGCGGGGTGGGGCTGGCGGCCGGGCTGATCCGGCTGCTGGGCGCGTTCGGCATGAACATCGGCGCCTCGCAGATGGTGCTGCGTCCGCCGGTACCGGTGGCGGCGTACGCGGTCGGGCTGGTGGTGACGCTCGTCGCGGCCTACCTGCCGGCGCGCAGGGCCTCGCGGGTGTCCCCCATGGCCGCGCTTGCCGACGTCGAGGTCACGGACGGCGACCGGTCGCTGCGGGGACGGGCGGTCGCGGGCGGGCTCATCGCGCTGCCGGCGGCGGCCGCGCTCGCGGGCGCGGCGGCCGCGGGGACGATCGGTGCCGCCGCGTCCTTCCTGGGCCTGGGCATCGGGCTCTCGCTGATCGCCGCGGTGGTGGCGGGCCCGCTGCTCGTACGCCCGGTCATCCGTGTGGTGGGCGGGGCGCTGCCGCGGCTGTTCGGGCCGGTGGGGCGGATGAGCCAGCGCAACGCGCTGCGCAATCCCCGGCGCACCGGCGCGACGGCCTCGGCACTGATGATCGGGCTCGCCCTGGTGACCGGCATGTCGATGGCCGGGACCTCGATGGCCAGTTCGTTCGACCACGAGATCGACAGGGCACTCGGCGCCGACTTCGTCGTCCAGGGCGACCGTTTCGCGCCCTTCTCCCCCGCCGTCACCAAGGCGGTGCACAAGGTGCGGGGGGCGGGCCGGATCGTCCCGATGCGCTACGTGCCCGTCCTGGTCACCCTGCCCGGCGGTCGTACTGCGAAGCTCACCGGTGCCGCCATCGGCCCCGGCGCCGACGACGTGCTCAACCTCGACTACGCCCGCGGTGACACCGCCCGGGCGCTCGCCGCGGACAGCGTCTCGCTCTCGCAGGAGTACGCGGCCCGGCACGGGCTGCGGGTGGGCAGCAGACTGCCGGTGCGCTTCGCCGACGCCCGCAGGGCCACCTTCGTCCTGCGGGCCCTGACCACCAGCCAGGGCACCCTCTTCGGGGACGACGCCACCTTGACGATGGGGCTCGCCACCGCCGAGCGCCATCTGCCGGGGAGCCAGGACGCCGCCCTGTACGTGAACGCGGCGCCCGGCACTGCCAAGCCGACGCTCCGCGCCCGGCTGGAGCGGGCGCTGAAGCCCTATCCGCAGGTCGAGGTCCGGGACCAGGCCGACTACAAGAGGCTGGTGCGCACCCAGATCTCCGTGCTGCTCACCCTCGTCTACGCGCTGCTGGGGCTGGCGATCGTCATCGCGGTCCTCGGTGTCGTCAACACCCTTGCCCTGTCGGTGGTCGAGCGCACCCGCGAGATCGGGCTGCTGCGGGCCATCGGCCTGTCGCGCCTCCAGCTCAGACGCATGATCCGCCTGGAGTCGGTGGTGATCGCCGTGTTCGGCGCGGTGCTGGGCCTCGGACTCGGTCTGGTGTGGGGACTGGTGGCGCACGAGGTGCTCGCCCTGGAGGGCATCCGGGCGCTCACGGTGCCCTGGACGACGGTCGGCGCGGTCATGGCCGGCTCGGTGGTCGTCGGTCTGGTCGCCGCCCTGTTGCCGGCGCTGCGCGCCTCGAGGATGAACGTGCTGGCGGCCATCGCGCACGAATGACGGCGTGCGCGGTGCGCCGTGCGGCGGCGGGGCGCTGGCGTCGGACCGGCCGGCTACACGGCGGCGCACGCCGCCCAGCGGGCCCGGCTCGGCACCTTCGCGCTCAACGCCGCCTGCGGTTCTGGCGGACGCCGGGAACCGGCCCTCGGCGCGGGCTACCTGCGCGAAGCGTTCGGGGCGGCCGGACCGCCCGACGCACACCGTCACCACGCTGCGCCGCCTCTGGGCGCGACGGCCGGTGCGCCGGCGAACCGCAGCCGGACGCTGGGGCCGGATGGCCAGCGAGCGTCGTCGCGTTGACCGGGACGCAGGCCGCTCCACGCACGCATGACGGCACTCTGCGGCTGCTGCCCGCCGCCACGGGGGACGAACCGGGGCGCCGTGGCGCACGGCACCGCGCCCACAGATCGCCGTGCAGGTGCCCGACCAGCCGGACCGGCGCCCCGGGCGCGGCGGGGCGTCCAGGAGCCCACGGCCGAGGACTTCGCCCGCGTGATCGCGGAACCGCGGCGGAACCGCACGTAAAACCCTCGACGGGCGCCCGTACGGCCTGCTTGGGTGAGGACCGTGGACGATCTGCGAATACAGGCCGCGGCACCTGCCGACGCCGAAAGAGTGCTGGCGTTCTGGAAGGACGCCGCCGAGGGCACCACGGTCAGCGACGACCTGGCCGGGGTGAGCGGCCTCATCGCCCGGGATCCCGAGGCGCTGCTCCTCGCGACACGCGGCGGGGAACTCGTCGGCACCGTCATCGCCGGCTTCGACGGCTGGCGCTGCCACCTGTACCGCCTGGCCGTGCACCCGCGGGGGCGCCGCCAGGGCGTCGCGACCGCGCTGCTGGCCGCGGCGGAGCGCCGGTTCGCCGCGCTCGGCGGCCGCCGCGGGGACGCCATGGTGCTCGTGCGCAACGAGCGGGCCCACCACGCCTGGCGGTCGGCGGGCTATCTCCCCAACGAGCAGTGGCGGCGCTGGACCAAGCCGCTCGTCGAGGTCCGCCCGCCCGGCCCTCCGGCCGCCGGGTAGCCCGCCCGGCACCGCCGTCGCCCGCAGGGACACGCGCCCGTTCCGCCGACGGTGGCATGAGCGCGCGCGCCGCCGTCCGCTGACCGATCATGGGATCGAGGTGTCCCGATGACCGAAGTGCTCCTGCTGGCCGTCGCGCTGCTGCTCACGCTGGCGTGCGCGGTCTTCGTCGCCGCGGAGTTCTCGCTGACCACCGTCGAGCGCGGCGACCTGGAACGTGCCGCGCGGGCCGGTGAGCGGGGCGCGCCCGCCGCGCTGCGTGCCGTGCGCACCCTGACGCTGCAGTTGTCCGGGGCCCAGCTCGGGATCACCGTCACGGGCCTGGTGATCGGCATGCTGGCGGAGGCCTCCATCGCGAAGCTGCTGGCCGGGCCACTGCGGGCGCTCGGGATGCCGAGTTCGGCGGCGATGTCCCTGGCACTGGTCCTGGGCACGGCGATCTCGACGGTCGTGCTGATGGTGGTCGGCGAACTGGTCCCGAAGAACTGGGCGATCTCCCGTCCGTTGCCGGTCGCCAAGGCGGTCGCCCCGGCGCAGCGGGCGTTCACCGCCGCCTTCGGTCCGCTCATCCGCCATCTGAACAACTCCGCCAACCGCATCCTGCGGCGCCTGGGCATGGAGCCCGCGGAGGAGCTCGCGTCGGCCCGAAGTCCGGAGGAACTGGTCGCGCTCGCCCGTCACTCGGCGCGGGCCGGTGCCCTGGAGGCGGACACCGCGGAACTGTTCGTCCGCACCCTGGGCCTGGCGGAGCTGACCGCCGAGAACGTCATGACCCCCCGGGTCCAGGTCACCTCTTTGGACGAGCGCGCGAGCTGCCAGGACGTCGCCGAGGCCACCCGGGCGACCGGCCTGTCCCGTTTCCCCGTGCACCGCGGCGGCCTGGACGACGTGATCGGCATCGTCCACATCAAGGACGTGCTGGCCGTGCCGGCCGAGCGCCGGCCGGGCCACCCGCTGACCCCGCTGCTGCGCGAGCCGCTGCTGGTGCCCGAGTCGCTGACCGTCGACCGGCTGCTGGACCGGCTCGCCGGCGACACGGGCATGGCCGTGGTCATCGACGAGTACGGGGGCACGGCCGGCGTCGTCACCCTGGAGGACATCGTGGAGGAGGTGGTCGGGGAGGTGCGTGACGAGCACGACCCGCAGGAGACGCCCGACCTCGCCTTCATCCACCAGGACCGCACCGGCCGCCGGGTCTACGACGCCGACGGCGCCACCCGCACCGACCAGCTGGCCCAGATCGGGCTGCGGGCGCCCGAGGGGCCGTACGAGACGCTGGCCGGACTGATCGCGGAACGGCTCGGCCGCATCCCGGTCACCGGGGACATCGCCGAGGCCGCCGGGTGGGTGCTGGAGGTCACCGACGACTCCGGGCACCGCGCGGCCCATGTGCGGCTGATCTCCCCGCCGCCGGGCGAGGACGCGCCGCCCGGCCAGGACGCGGGGCACGGCCAGGACGCGGGGCACGGCCAGGACGCGGGGCACGGCACCGACGACGGCGCGGCGGAGGTGCGATGACCTTCCTGCAGATCCTGGTCGGGCTGCTGACGCTGGTGGTGAACGCGTTCTTCGTCGGCGCCGAGTTCGCCATGATCTCCGTGCGGCGCAGTCAGATCGAGCCCCGCGCCGAGGCCGGCGAACGCGGGGCACGCCACGTCCTGTGGGGCCTGCAGCACCTCTCGCCGCTGCTGGCGGCCGCGCAGTTGGGAATCACCCTGTGCACCCTGGTGCTCGGCATCGTGGCCGAGCCCGCCATCGAGCACGTGCTGTCCCCGCTGTTCCAGGCGCTGCACGTCCCGGAGAGCGCGGTTCACGTGGCGTCGTTCGCCATCGCGCTGACCCTGGCCACGTACGCGCACATGCTGCTGGGCGAGATGGTGCCGAAGAACATCGCGCTCGCCGCGCCCGAGCGCACCGCGCTGGCGCTGGGGCCGCCGCTGGTGACGCTCGCGCGGGCGCTGCGCCCGGTGATCTTCGCGATCAACGCGTTCGCCAACGGCCTGCTGAGGCTGCTGCGGGTGGAGCCGAAGGACGAGGTCGCCGCGGTGTTCTCCGACGACGAGCTGGCCCGGATGGTCACCGACGCGGGGGCAGCGGGGCTGCTGGACGAGCGGGCCGCGATCCGGCTGCAGGACGCGCTGGAACTCGGCCGGCGTCCGGTGGGCGAGGTCGTGGTGCCCGCCGACCGGGTGGTCACGGCGCGTTCGGACATCACACCCGAGGGGCTGGAGCGGCTGAGCGCGCGTTCGGGGTTCTCCCGCTTCCCGGTCACCGAGGACTCCGGCCGCGTCCTGGGCTACCTCCACGTCAAGGACGCCCTCGCCTTCGGGCCGGACCACCGCGACCTCCCGTTCCCGCGCGGAGCGCTGCGGCGCATCACCCGCGTGGGCGCGGCGACCCCGCTGGACGACGTCCTGGCGGCGATGCGGGCCAGCGGCGCGCACCTGGCCGCGGTGGTCGACGACGAGGGGCGCGGCATGGGCCTGGTGACCATGGAGGACGTGCTCAAGGAGCTGATGGGGCACACACCGGCCGCCTGAGGCGGCCGCGGAACGGCCCGGTAGGATCACGGCCGCCATGGAGATGACCGCCACCCACACCAGTTTCGTCGCGCTCGGCGACTCCTTCACCGAAGGCATGTCGGACGCGCTGCCCGACGGCACCTACCGCGGCTGGGCCGACCTCCTCGCGGGCCGGCTCGCCGCCCACAGCCCGGACTTCCGCTACGCCAATCTGGCGGTGCGCGGCAAGCTGATCCAGCAGATCGTGGACGAGCAGGTGGAGACCGCGGCCTCGATGGGCGCGGACCTGGTGACCCTGGTCGGCGGGCTGAACGACGTGCTGCGGCCCAAGTGCGACGTCCCGCGGGTGTGCGCCCTGCTGGAGGAGGCCGTCGAGCGGCTGGCGCCGAACTGCCGGCAGCTCGTGCTCATGCGCAGCCCCGCCCGCCGTGGCCCGGTCGCGGTGCGCTTCCTGCCCCGCATGGAGGAGCTGTTCGGCTTCATCGACAAGCTGGCCGCGCAACACGGCGCCCTCGTGGTCGACCTGTACGGCGCGGACGTGCTGGGCGACCCGCGGCTGTGGGCGGACGACCGGCTGCACCTGGACGAGGAGGGGCACCGCCGGGTCGCCGAGGCGGTCTGGCAGACCCTCGGCCACACCCCGCGGTTCGACTGGACCGAGGTCCTCCCCGCCGAGGTGAAGCTCCCCTGGGCCGTCCGCCGCGCGGCCGACGTGCGTTTCACCCGCCGGCACCTGGTGCCGTGGATAGGCCGCCGCCTCACCGGCCGCTCCTCCGGCGACGGCCTGGCCCCCAAGCGCGCCGAGCTCCTCCCGCTCCCGCCCGTGGACGCGTGAGCCGGGGGCGGCTCCGCCTCGGGAACGGGAGTCGGCCTCACCGTTCCTCCGGGGGCACCGGCCGGACCGCGGCGGCATACCGGCTCAGTACCTCCTGGCTGTCCGGAGTGAAGGCCTCCCGTCGCATGAAACCCGCCAGTTCGCTCCTGGTCATCCAGTCGCACCACGCGACCTCGTCCCCGTCGGGCCTGACCTGGCCGGGGACGACGGCCTCGTGGACGGCGAGCCAGTGGGGGCTCAGGCCGCCGAGGTTCAGGAACGTGGCCACGCGGTGCACCGGCACCCGGACCCCCAGCTCCTCCTCCAGCTCGCGGGCCGCCGCCGCTTCGTACGACTCACCCACGGCGACGGCACCGCCGACCGCGACCTCGTAGTGCCCCGGGAAGCGGGACACTTTCCCGGACCGCCGATGGACGAGGAATCGTCCCTCGCGATCGCGGCAGATCGTCACGGCGACCCGGTGCAGCCAACCCCGGCGGACAGCCTCGGCGCGGCGCACCACAGCCACCACGAGATCACGTTCGTCGACCTGTTCGACCCACTCGTCCATGAGCCGACGATCGCAGCCGCCTCCGACACCGGAGCGACGTCCGCCGCCTGACGTGCGAAGCCGTCCGGCCCCGGGACACCGCACCGACCTCGCGCGCAGGCACCGCGAAATCGTCGGCTGAGCGTCTCTGACCTGGCCTTCCGCTCCTCCTGGGGCGTGAGCATTCACCATGGGCGGCGGGTAAACTCTCGCTACGTGACTTCCAAGCCCCGCATCCCCGACGTCCTGGCCGGCCGCTACGCATCCGTGGAGCTCGCCACCCTGTGGTCCCCCGAGCAGAAGGTGGTGCTGGAGCGCCGCCTGTGGCTGGCGGTGCTGAGGGCGCAGAAGGACCTCGGGATCGAGGTGCCGGACGAGGCGATCGCGGACTACGAACGGGTGCTGGAGCAGGTGGACCTGGCGTCCATCGCGCAGCGCGAGAAGGTCACGCGGCACGATGTGAAGGCGCGCATCGAGGAGTTCAACGCGCTCGCGGGGCACGAGCAGATCCACAAGGGCATGACCTCGCGCGACCTCACGGAGAACGTCGAGCAGCTGCAGATCCGGCTGTCGCTGGAGCTGGTGCGCGACCGCACGGTGGCCGTGCTCGCCCGCCTGGGACGGCTGGCCGCCGAGTACGGCGAGCTGGTGATGGCGGGGCGCTCGCACAACGTCGCCGCCCAGGCCACCACGCTCGGCAAGCGGTTCGCGACCGGCGCCGACGAGCTGCTGGTCGCCTTCGCCCGGGTCGAGGATCTGCTCGGCCGTTATCCGCTGCGCGGCATCAAGGGCCCGGTCGGCACGGCGCAGGACATGCTGGACCTGCTGGGCGGCGGGGCCGAGGGCGAGGCACGGCTCGCGGAGCTGGAGCGGCGGGTCGCGCAGCACCTGGGCTTCTCGCACGAGTTCACCTCGGTGGGCCAGGTCTACCCGCGCTCGCTGGACTACGACGCCGTGACCGCGCTCGTGCAGCTGGCCGCCGCGCCCTCGTCGCTGGCCAAGACGATCCGGCTGATGGCCGGCAACGAGCTGGTCACCGAGGGCTTCCAGCCCGGACAGGTCGGCTCCTCGGCCATGCCGCACAAGATGAACACCCGCTCCTGCGAGCGCGTCAACGGCCTCGCCGTCGTCCTGCGGGGCTACGCCTCGATGGTCGGCGAGCTGGCCGGCGACCAGTGGAACGAGGGCGACGTCTCCTGCTCGGTGGTGCGGCGCGTCGCGCTGCCGGACGCCTTCTTCGCGCTGGACGGCCTCATGGAGACCTTCCTGACCGTGCTGGACGAGTTCGGCGCCTTCCCGGCCGTCATCGCCCGCGAGCTCGACCGCTACCTGCCGTTCCTGGCGACGACGAAGGTGCTCATGGCCTCGGTACGCGCCGGGGTCGGCCGTGAGGTCGCGCACGAGGTCATCAAGGAGCACGCGGTGGCGTCCGCGCTGGCGATGCGCGAGAAGGGCGCCGACCGCAACGAGCTGCTGGACCGGCTCGCCGAGGACGAGCGCATCCCGCTGGACCGCGCACAGCTCGACGCCCTCATGGCGGACCGGCTCTCCTTCACCGGCGCCGCGTCCGCGCAGGTCGCCGAGGTCGTGCGGCGCGTGGAGGAGGTCACCGAGCGTCATCCCCTGGCGGCCTCGTACCGGCCCGGAGCCATCCTCTGACCACCCGCCGGCCGACGCAGGACGAGCTGGAGGCCGCCCGCGAGCGCACCGTCCCGGATGTGATCGCGGACGGCCTGCGGGTGCTCTTCTGCGGCATCAACCCCGGCCTGATGTCCGCCGCCACCGGCCACCACTTCGCCAGGCCGGGCAACCGCTTCTGGCCGGTGCTGCACGGCTCCGGATTCACACCGCGCCGCCTGGACCCCTCCGAGCAGGGGGAGTTGCTGTCGTACGGGCTCGGGATCACCAACGTCGCCGCGCGGCCGTCCGCGCGGGCGGACGAGCTCGGCAAGGCCGAACTGGTCGAGGGCGGCGTGCTGTTGACGCAGCGGGTGCTGCGCCACCGGCCGCGCTGGCTGGCCGTGGTCGGCGTCACCGCCTACCGCGTGGCGTTCGCCGATCCGCGCGCCGCGATCGGTCCGCAGGAGCGGACGATCGGCGACACGCGGATCTGGGCCCTGCCCAACCCCAGCGGGCTCAACGCCGGGTGGACGACCGGTGCGATGGTGGAGGAGTTCGGACGGCTGCGCGCCGCGGCCGGT
Organism: Streptomyces sp. MI02-7b; assembly: GCF_033793585.1. Classification (NCBI taxonomy): domain Bacteria; kingdom Bacillati; phylum Actinomycetota; class Actinomycetes; order Kitasatosporales; family Streptomycetaceae; genus Streptomyces; species Streptomyces sp. MI02-7b. The sequence continues at coordinate 294,601 of NZ_JARAWX010000008.1, forward strand.
GACTGAGCCTCAGCAGCGCGGGACCGGCTTGGTGTACGTGGTGCCGCTCAGCGTCGCCACGTAATGGTCCGAGACGTAACGGCCATTGTCGAGCCGGTCCCAGATCTTCGTGGTGCCGACCTTCGATCCGCTCTTCTGGCAGACCACCCAGGCCAGCGCCCCGTTCGCCGCCTTGCCCTGGGCGGCGTAGGAGCTGCCGGGCCCGGTGCGTACGGTCAGGCCGCCGTTGGCCGTGACCTGGTAGGGGTGGACGCAGCGCGGGACGGGAGCGCTGTAGCCCGTGGCCGAGGGTGTGCTGACGTAGTGGTCGGTCACATAGGTGCCGTCGGTCAGCTTGTCCCAGACCGTCGTGGTGCCGACCTTCGGGCCGGGCGTCTGGCAGACGACCTGGAGTGCCGAGCCGGACGCGTGGGTCCGCACCACGGGATAGCTGCCGGACGGCCCGGAGCGGGCGTTGAGCGCGCCGGGGCTGGTCACCGTGTAGGTGTGGGCGACCGTGGCGACGGGGGCGTCCAGACGGTCGTTGTCGATGTTGACCGTGACGCCGCCGTAGGTCTCGTCGTGGCTGCCCCGGTACTGCTTGGCCCGCTGGTGGACGGACCACTTGCCGTCCGCGACACCGGCCCAGCCCTTGAGGGTGTCGGCGCCGTCGTAGCGTGCGATCCACAGGGCGTCGGGGCGGGCGTAGGAGGCCGAGGTGAAGGCGTCGGACAGTTGCCGCGCCCCGAGGTTGAGGTTCATGTAGACACCGGAGATGTAGCCGAGGCGATGCAACTCCTTGGTCCAGCCGGACACATAGCTCAACACGGCGGTGCGGCAGCCGGCGTCGGCCTGCGCGTAGTTCTCGATGTCGTTGTAGAAGGCGCTGCCGGGCCGCATGCCCAGGGCCTTGGCGGCGGCGACGGCGTCCCCGGCCGCGGCGGCGCCCTGGGCGCGGGCGGTCGCGGCGGTCCGGCTGATCTTCGCGTCGGTGGGGCGGCCGCCGCACGGCGGCTGCAGGCCCTTGTGGATGGGCAGCAGGCGCCACTTCAAGCGGGAGACCGACGAGACCCAGTCCGCCGTCAGCTGCGGCTGGGCGCAGGTGCGGTTGACACCGCTGATGTACACGCCGAGCGCGCGGTACGGGGAGGCGCCCCACGCCTGGATGGTGGTCAGCGGCGGTGCGGTGCAGGCGTCGAAGGCGAGCCCGGAGTAGCGGGTCGCGGTGGCCCCCGCCGGATAGCCGATGCCCGTGGCGGGTTCGGCGGCGGCGGCCGGGGCGAGCACCAGTGCGGTGGCGGCGGCCAGAACGCCCGCGAACCACCCGGCGAGCACCCGCCGGAGGAACCGTCGGAGCACGGGGCCGGGCAAGCGGTGAAGGATACGGCGCGGGTGCGGCATGGCGGTCCCCCTGGATGGCGCGACGCGGCGCCGGGCCCGGTGGGCGTCCAGCCGTCGGCCGGCGCCGGATCGTTCGGTTCGCCGGGCGGAATCGGGCAGGTCTCCGGGCGCGTGCCGCCGCGCTTGTTGTCGCGTCAGACTGTCCTGCACGCAGCGTAGGCGTCCGCTCACCCCACCGTCGAGCACCGTGGGCGGGAAGCCGCTCTAAGGAATGAGGTCCGTGTCGGCGACGGCGGCCAGCAGATGGGGCCTGGCGTCGGCTATCGCTATCCAGTGCCAGCCGACCCGCCAGGTGAAGGCCTCGTCGGCGTGCCCGCTGAGCACCGCCAGCGGGGCCGCGACCGCCTCCCCCAGAGCCGAACGCTCCAGGTGGGGCCGGAGATCGACCAGCACGGCCGGCGTGCGGTAGCGCTCGGTCAGTGCCGAGACGAGGGACTCGCAGGCCGCTCCCACGTCGTCCTCCCACTGCGGGAGCAGCGGCTCGTCGGGGTCGCGGCAGCCGTCCTCGGCGGCGAGGTCCGCGAGGTGGAATCCGGGGTCGCCGCCGGCCGCGTCGAGGCGGGCGCGCAGCGCCTCCACGGCGGCGAGGTGACGTACGAGATCCATGGGGACAGTAAACCCCCGGGGTCGGACACTTGACGTCACGTCACGCGAGCCTGCGCCGGGCCACTCGCCGCGGGCGGCCGGGACGGGTACGATCCGGCCAACACGCGCGCAAGCTGGGAGGACGTACGTTGGGGCGGCTCACCGGCGGGGATCCGTCCCTGCTCCGGCGGATCAATTCCGCTGTGGTGCTGCACGCGCTGCGTGGTGCCCCCGGACCGAGCCTGACCGAACTGGTGCACAGCACCGGGTTGTCGCGCCCGACCGTCGAGGGCGTCATCGAGGGGCTGATGGATTCCGGCCTGGTCGTCGAGGCGCCGCAGGAGCCGGGGGACGCGCGGAAACAGGGGCGGCCCGCGCGCAGGTTCCGCTTCCACGCCGAGGCGGGGCACCTGCTGGGCATCGAGATCGGGGCCCGCCAGGTGCGGGCGCTGCTGTCCGACCTGAGCGGCCGGGTCCTCGGTTCCCTGGCCCACGACGTCGCCGACGCCACCCCCGCGGAGGAGCGGCTGGAGCGGGTGCGGGGCGCCGTCGCCGAGTTGCTGCGCAAGGCGGGAGTGGCGCGCAGCACGCTGTGGGCGGTCGGTGTGGGCAGTCCGGGGATCGTGGAGACGGACGGCGCGGTGCGGCTGAGCACGGCCCTTCCGGGCTGGACGGGCCTGCCCCTGGGCGAGCGCCTGCGCCGGTCGTTCCGCTGCCCGGTGCTGGTGGAGAACGACGCGAACGTGGCGGCCGTGGCGGAGCACTGGAAGGGCGCGGCCGTCGGTACGGACGACGTCGTCTTCGTGCTGGCCGGGCTGAGCCCGGGCGCGGGCTCGCTGATCGGCGGCCGGCTGCACCGGGGTTTCGGCGGCGCGGCCGGCGAGATCGGCGCCCTGCACCTGCTCGGCCGCGAGGCGACGCCGGAACGCCTGCTGTCGACGACCGGGACACCGCTGCACCCGCTGGACGAGCCCGCGGTGGCCGAGGTGTTCGCGCTGGCAAGGGCGGGCGACCTGCAGGCCCGCGAGGCCGTCGACCGCTTCCTGCACCGCCTGGTGCACGACGTGGCGGCGCTCGTGCTGGCCATCGACCCCGAACTCGTGGTGATCGGCGGGTGGGCGGCGGGACTGGACGGCGTGCTGGAGCCGCTGCGCGCCGAGTTGGCCCGCTACTGCCTGCGGCCGCCGGAGGTGGCGCTGTCGGCGCTGGGGCAGGAGGCGGTCGCCACCGGTGCGCTGCGGCTGGCCCTGGACCACGTCGAGGAGCGGCTCTTCGCGGTGGCGCGCACCTCTCTGCTCAACCGCTGAGCGGAACCGGGGCCCGGAAGGCCGACGACGGGGCAATTCGAGGGGTATTCGGGGGAAATGTGACGACTTATCGGCCTGCCTGTTTTGCCGTCTAGTCCGACCAGCCGACGATCCCTGCCATCGGCAGATGACGCCGCGCCGCGGTGGCGCGGCCGGCGGAAGGGCGTCCCGCGTGCGGCGAGCTGTGATCCTGGGTGTGTCCGTGGTCCTGGCGGCGGGGGCGCTCACCGCGTCACCCGCCTCGGCCTACCTGCCAGGTCCCGTGGACGACCCCTTGCGGACGGCTGGTGTCGCCCTGGCCGCGGACGCCGCCGCGGACACCGGGATCGCCTTCGGCGCCTGTCCCAAGGACAGCGGGCTCGCCGCGCCGGTGCAGTGCGGCAAGGTCAAGGTGCCGGTGGACTACGCCGACCCGGGCGGCCGCCGGATCGACCTGCTGGTGAGCCGGCTGCGCGCCACCGGTCCGGCCTCCGGGCGGCAGGGCGCGCTGGTCTTCAACCCGGGCGGCCCCGGCGCCCCCGGCCTGTGGTTCCCCGCCGTCGGGCTGAAGAGCGCCGGCCCGGTGACCCGCAAGGTGTGGGGGACGGCCGCCAGGACGTACGACCTGATCGGCTTCGACGCGCGCGGGGTCGGCCACTCGGCGCCGATCTCGTGCGTGCGCCCGGAGAACTACATCCACGCGCCCTCACCCGACCCGCGCACCGCGAACGCGGCGGCCCAGACCCGGGAGCGTGCCAAGGCCCGGGGGATCGCGGACGGCTGCGGCCGCCGCTCGGCGTCGATGCTCGGCCACATGACCAGTGCCGACATGGCGCGCGACCTCGACGTCATCCGCGCCGCCCTGCACGAGACCCGGCTGAACTACTACGGCGTCTCGTACGGCACCTACCTGGGCGCGGTGTACGCGACGCTCTTCCCCCGCCATGTGCGACGGATGGTCCTCGACAGCGTCGTCAACCCGGACCCGCAGGGTGTCTGGTACGGCGCCAACCTCAGCCAGGACGTGGCCTTCGAGGGCCGCTGGGCCGACTGGCGCGCCTGGGCCGCCCGTTACGACTCCGTGTACGGTCTCGGCTCCACGGCCAGCCGCGTGCAGGCGTCCTTCGACCTGGCGATGCGCAAGCTGGCCAAGAAGCCCGCAGGTGGCACGGTGGGACCCGGCGAGCTGCACGCGGCAGCGGAGAACGCCGCCTACTACGACCAGCGTTGGGTGACGTTCGCCCACCAGCTGTCGCGCTATCTGCACGGCGACGACAAGCCCCTGGTGGCCGCCGAGGCGCCCGACCGGTCCGGGGCGAAGGCCGCGGAGAACGGCGACGCGGTCTACCTGGCCGTGCAGTGCACGGACGCCGCCTGGCCGCGGGACTGGGGCACCTGGGACCGGGACAACTCGCGGCTGGCGCTCCGGCACCCCTTCGAGACCTGGCCCAACGCCTGGATGAACCTGCCGTGCGCCACCTGGCCGGCCCGGGCGGGGGAGCCGGTCGACGTCGGCGCCTGGTCCGCCGAACTGCCGCCGGTACTCCTGACGCAGTCCGAGCGGGATGCCGCCACGCCGTACGAAGGCGCCCTGGAGCTGCACCGCAGGCTGCAGGGCTCGCGGCTGGTCACCGAGGTGGGACGCGGTTCGCACGGCCTGGTCAGCATCTGGAACGCGTGCCTCGTCTCGCGGGTCGACCGCTACCTGACGTCCGGCGACGTCGGAGACGCGGACGCGCGCTGCGCCGGGCACCCGGTGCCCGTGCCGTCCGGCACGCTGGGCGCGAAGGACGCCAACACGGGCCGCTACTACTGAGCGAGCCCGCCCGGGCCGTACCTCAGGAGGCCGCCGCGTGCCGATCGCCGTCGTGGTGGGTGATCTCCATGGCGCCGCTGTCGCCGAAGGTGAGGCGGCAGGTGTCGGCCCGGTAGGTGGAGACCGCCACGGCGGCCACCCGGCCGCCGCAGAAGTAGCGGGTGGTGACGACGAGAACGGGGGCGCCGGGCAGCCGGTCGAGCTGCTTGGCGTCCTCGGCGCGGGCGGAGCCCAGCTCCACGGCGCGGTCGTCGCCGTCGAGTTCGAGTGCGCGCAGCGCGCGCAGCACGGCCGGGGCGTGATCGGCGGGCGCCAGGTCGTCGCCCAGGCCGGGGACGGATGCCCGCGGCACGTACAGCAGCTCGGTGGCGACGGACTGGCCGCCCATCGCGCGGACCCGGCGGACGGTGTGGACCGGCTCATCGGCGGCCATGCCCAGGGCGGTGGCGACCACGGCGGGCGCGGCGGCCTCGGCGCAGCCCACAGTACGCCAGGCGTCACCCGGGGCGCCCGGCCAGGTGCCGCGCGAGGGCCCGACGGAGACGCCGACGCGGGGCGGCGCGACGGTGGTGCCGACACCGCGGCGGCGCTGCAGGCGGCCCTCCAGCTCCAGCTGCTCCAGCGCCTGGCGCAGCGTGGCCCTGGCGACGCCGAAACGGGCCGCGAGGTCGCGCTCGTTCGGCAGGATCTCGCCCACGGCGAACTCCGAGTCGAGGGCGTCGACAAGCACGGTCTTGAGGTGCCAGTACTTGGGCTCCGGCACATTCTCGAGCTGCGTGGTCCCCACCCTGTCCTCCGCAATCGGCCTGGCCCCGCCGGGGGGTTGTTCAGCCTTGTTTCCGAACGGCTCTTTATTAAAGGTTCTTGCACTACTAGGGGACGATAGGGCCGCTCCCGCGGCTTGGTCAAGACCAATGCTCGCCGCCCCGGCGCGATCCGGGCGCGGCCGCCGCGCGGCGTTCACAAGGTGTTCGCGCTCGTCACGGGCCGTTCGCACGCTGGTAGCGTTCGTGATCATCGAGGACGGGCGGGCGAGGGAGCGGGTCATGGCGGCGGTCACGGTGGTCACCGGCGGCGGGCGCGGCATCGGAGCGGCCGTGGCGCTGCGGCTGGCGCGGGACGGGCACGCCGTGGGCATCGGCTACGAGCGGGCACGCGAGGCCGCCGAGGACGTCGCCCGGAAGGTGCGGGAGGCCGGCGCCGAGTGCGTCGCCGTGCAGGGCGACACCAGCGACGAGGCCCAGGTGGAGCGGCTGTTCGACACCGTGCGGGAGAAGCTGGGCGCCATCACCGGGCTGGTCAACAACGCGGGCGTCACCGGGCCGCTCGGCCGCTTCACCGAGACGCCGGTCGCGGAGATCCGCCGGGTCGTCGACGTCAACGTGATGGGCGCGATCCTGTGCGCGCGGCGCGCCGCCCTGGAGATGTCCACGCGGTACGGCGGCGGGGGCGGCGCCATCGTCAACATCTCCTCGGGCGCCGCGACGCTCGGCAGCCCCGGGGAGTACGTGCACTACGCGGCGAGCAAGGCGGCCGTGGACGCGCTCACGGTGGGCCTGGCCAAGGAGCTCGCCCCGGACGGCGTGCGGGTCAACTCGGTGCAGCCCGGCATGGTCCTGACCGGGATCCACGCGGCCATGGGCGACCCGGAGCGGCCGTGGCGGAACCCGGACCGCGTGCCCATGCGGCGGCCCGGGGAGCCGGAGGAGGTGGCCGGCGCGGTGGCGTGGCTGATGTCGCCCGAGGCGTCGTACACCACCGGCGCGGTGCTGCGGGTCACGGGCGGCCTGTAGGAATCAGGCCTGCGCTTCGGCCTCGGCGTCGGCGTCGGCGTCGGCGGCAGGGTCTTCGGTCTCTATGGCGCGGACCACGTCGGCCGCCAGCGCCGCCACCTCGGGGATGACCCCCGGGGCGGCGAGGGCGAGATGGCACAGCGACCAAGTGAGCGTCACCACACGGGTCTTGCGGGCCTCCAGGGCGTCCAGGAGGCGGCGGGCCACCAACCGGGCCGCGTCCTCACGGGCCGCCGGGTCGACCCAGGCGGTGGCGACGATCGCGAGCGCGGCCGCCTCGCACACCCAGTCCTCTGCGCCCGCCAGCACGTCGGCCAGGAGCGCGCGGCGGCGGGAGACCGCCCACGGCTCGTCGGTGCGGTGGTGGGCGAGCCCCAGGCAGGCCCAGACCTGCACGGCGCGGATCCACAGGTCCGGGGCCTGCGCCGCGAGCGCCCGGCCGAGCTCGTCGTCGCGCGGGGCGGGCGGGTGGACCAGGACGCCCAGCAGGTCCGCCGGGTCGAGGCCGGACAGCACCACCGCGTCGTCGTAGGCGGCGGGCAGGTGCGGCCAGCCGTGCCACGCGACGCGGCGCACGGCCTCGGCCGCCTCGGGCGAGGGGGGCGGGACGGCGGGGCGGGCGGTGGTGCCCTCGTAAGCCCACAGTGGGGTGCTCACCGGGCGGGGCGGCACCCGCGGGTCCGGCTCGGGGACGTCCTGGACGTCGAGGGACGCGCGGGGGAAGGCCGTACGCAGGGCGAGCAGCGCGCTCGGGGGCTCCAGCGCGGACACGGTGAGAGCCAGTTCGGCGTCGGCGGCGACCGACTGCTCCAGGGCCTGGTGGAGCAGGCTGATGATCGCCTCGTTGCCGCCCGGTATCCAGTTCAGCCAGGGGCGGCCGCGGCCGAGCCGGGCCAGCAGTTCGCCGGCGTACTCGTGGTCCGGCGCGCCGCGCAGGTGGTCGGCGAGCGCGACGAGGTGCTGCGTGTCGCCGTCGATCGCGTGGCGCAGCGCGTGCGCGGCCGGGGCCGCCTTGGGGTGGCCTGGGTCGGCCGCGGCGGCGCGTTCCGCCCATTCCAGGCCCTCGGCCGGCCGGCCCAGTGTCTGCAGCAGTTCGGCGATGTCGATGTACAGGTCGAGGTCGGCGGGGTCGCGCCGCACCTCGCCCCGCCACACCTCCAGTGCCTGTTCGGGGCGGCCCGCGCTGCGCAGCGCGTACCCCAGCATGACGGCGGCGGGGTGGCAGGGCTCCAGGTCGTACGAGCGGGCGGCCCAGGCGACGGCTTCCTCGGCGCGGCCCATGCGGCGGGCGAGCGTGGAGCCGCACCACAGGAGCATGGTGTGGTCGGGATGGCGGGCGACGCTCGCGCGGACCAGGTCGAGCAGCGGCGTCAGGGGGGCGCGGTGCTCCTCGGCGACCGGGTCGGGCAACCGCGGGGCCACTCCGGCGGCGGCGCGGGCGACGGTGTCCGGGGCGACGAGTCCGGCGATGCCGGGGCGCCGCAGCCAGCCGATGTCCAGCCACGCGCGGTCCGGCTCGTGGCTCGCGCACTGGGCCAGCAGGGCCACGGCCTCGTCCCAGCGCCCCGCGACCGCGCACAGGTGGCCGCGCGCGGCGACCGTGCCGATGTACGCCCGCTTCTCCGGCTCGAACCAGTCCAGGGCCTTTGCCGCTCCCCCGGCGCGGGCGGCGAACTCCGCCAGCGCCTCGTGCGTCTCCGGCAGGCCGGGGTCCCGGGCGAGCGCGTCCTCCAAGTGGCGGGCCGCGTGCGTCAGATCACCGTCCGCCAGCGCGATGCGGGCGGTCGCCACCTCCCCCTCGGCCTCCAGCCGCTCAGCGTCCCCGCGTTCCCCGGACCGATCAGCCACCGCCAGCTCCCCACCCTCGCCCCTGCGCCGACTCCGGCACCCTAACCGGCCGTTCGCCCCCTCCCGGCGCGCGGGGGCGGTCAGAGGCGGTCGCTTTCGCTCAGGACGGGACCGGGGGATGCGACGCCGGTCAGCTTGCCGGGGTTGGTGAGCACGTAGACCGTCGTGACCAGGCCGTCGGTGAGTTCGAGGGAGATCACGGTGTGGGGCCTGCCGTGCGAGGTGAGGACCACGGACGGGACGCCGTTGACCTCGCGGAGGGTGAAGGACGGGTCGGGGACAGGGGTGGGCGCGATCGCGTGCAGGAAGCGGGCGACCTTGGCGGCCGTCTCGATGACGCGGCGCGGGGCCTTCTGCACGCCGCCGCCGTCGCCCACCAGGCGCACGTCGGGGGCGAGGAGGGCGAGCAGGCCGTCGATGTCGCCGCCGACGGCGGCAGCGAGGAAGCGTTCGGTGATCCTGGCGGTCTCGGCGGGGTCGGCGTCGTACCGGGCGCGCTTCTCCTCGACGTGCCGCCGGGCCCGTCCGGCCAGCTGGCGCACGGCGGGCTCGGCGCGGTCCAGGACGGCGGCGATCCGGGCGTACGGGTAGTCGAAGGCCTCGCGCAGCACGAAGACGGCGCGCTCCAGCGGTGACAGCGACTCCAGCAGCACGAGGACCGCGAGGGAGACGGACTCCGCGAGGACGACGCGTTCGGCGGTGTCGGGCACGGTGTGCGCGAAGTCGGTGGCGACCGGCTCGGGCAGCCACGGCCCCACGTACGCCTCACGCCGCGACTGCAGTTGCCGCAGGCGGTCGATGGCGAGCCGGGTGGTGACGGTCACCAGGAAGCCGCGCGGTTCGCGCACCGCCTCCCGGTCGGTGGCCGCCCAGCGCAGCCAGGCCTCCTGCACGACGTCCTCGGCGTCGGCGAAGCGGCCGAGCATGCGGTAGGCCACGCCGGTCAGGACGGGCCGGTGCTCCTCGAAGACCGCCGCGGCGGCCGTGTCGTCTCCCACCCTCCCATTCTCCCGTGCCGGGCCCGGCCCCGGCACGGCGGGGAGGCCGTGACGGCGAAGGGTGCGCCGGCGAAGGGTGCGCCACGCGGTCGTGCCGCGCCATGCGGCCCGCCGGCCGTACTCAGGTCAACGCCGTTCCTCGCCGCACTCGTTGAGCGGTACACATTCGTTAGCACAAGGAAACACTTCCAAAACCCGAACCGTCCTCCGGGCGTCCACAATCCCCCCAACCATCAGCAGGCCGACCGATCGCCGCACCCGAGGAGCACCATGTCCGCTCAGGCCACCGACGTGGCGCAGGGCTCACCGCCCGCACCGAGCAACCCACTTGACCGCTACTTCCGCATCGGGGAGCGCGGGTCGACCTTCGGCAGGGAGATCCGCGGTGGCTTCGCCACCTTCTTCACGATGGCCTACATCCTGGTGCTCAACCCGATCATCCTGGGCAGCGCGAAGGACAAGTTCGGGCACGCCCTGTCGACGGGTCAACTGGTCACCGCCACCGCACTGGTGGCGGCCGTGATGACCGTGATCATGGGTGTCGGCGGCAATCTGCCGCTGGCGATCGCGGCCGGCCTCGGTCTCAACGCGGTGGTGGCCTTCCAGATCGCGCCCCTCATGAGCTGGGACGACGCGATGGGCCTGGTGGTCCTGGAGGGCCTGCTGATCTGCGTCCTGGTGGTCACCGGGCTGCGGGAGGCGGTGATGCACGCGATACCCCAGCCGCTGAAACAGGCGATCAGCGTCGGCATCGGCCTGTTCATCGCCTTCATCGGGTTCGTCGACGCCGGTTTCGTCAGCCGCATCCCGGACGCCGCCAACACCACCGTCCCGGTGCAACTGGGCGGCACCGGCGCGCTGTCGGGCTGGCCGGTGCTGGTCTTCTGCCTCGGCGTGCTGCTGACGGTCGCGCTGCTGGCGCGGAAGGTGAAGGGCGCCATCCTCATCAGCATCGTGACCATGACCGTGGTCGCGATCGTCATCGACGCGCTGGCCGACATCAAGAGCTGGGGCCTGACCACGCCCAAGGTGCCGGACGACGTGTTCGCGGCGCCGGACTTCGGGCTGCTGGGCCATTTCAGTCTCTTCGGGGCCTTCGGCCGGATCAGCGCGATCACCGTGGTGCTGCTGGTCTTCACCCTCATCCTGTCGGACTTCTTCGACACCATGGGCACGGTCGTCGGCATCACCGCCGAGGCGGGGCTGCTGGACGAGGAGGGCAGGGTCCCGAACCTGGGCCGGGTGCTGCTGATCGACGGCGCCGCGGCGGTCGCGGGCGGCGCCGCCTCCGCCTCCTCCAACACCGCCTACATCGAGTCGGCGGCCGGCGTCGGCGAGGGGGCGCGCACGGGCTTCGCCAACCTCGTCACCGGCGGGCTGTTCGCGGTGGCGCTCTTCCTCAGCCCGCTGCTGACCATCGTGCCGCTCCAGGCGGCCGCGCCCGCGCTGGTCGCGGTCGGCTTCCTGATGATGACGCAGGTCAAGAACATCGGCTGGGACGACTTCGAGATCGCCCTCCCCGCCTTCCTCACGATCGCCGTGATGCCCTTCACGTACTCGATCACCAACGGCATCGGGGCCGGCTTCGTCGCCTACGTCGTGCTGAAGACCGTGCTGGGCAAGGCCAAGCAGGTGCACTGGCTGCTGTGGGCGGTCTCGGCGCTCTTCGTGGTGTACTTCGCGATCGATCCGCTGGAGCAGCTGCTCGGCGTGAAGTGACCTGCCCTGTCCGGCCACCGCGGGCGGCCGTCGCGCGGCGCAGGATCGCGCGGCGGCCGCGGCGGTGAAGACCCCGACCGGGACGGGGGCCCCCGGTCGGGGCCGCTGGCCGGGCCGGCGCTTCTCGCGACGGCCCGTATCTGTTCGAACTACGGGCGGACCGCCGTAGTTCCCGCTCCGGCCCGGGCGTCCGGTGTGAGGTGCGGCACCCGCCGCGGACGGCTCGCCGCCGCCGTACCGAGGGGCCGCACGGCCCGGGCCGTCCCGGGTTACGGGCAGCTGTCGGTCATCCGTACGGCGGTTTGCACCGACGGGGGCCGCGCCGGCATTCGGTCTCAATTCGGCAACGACAGGTTTGAGTTGCATACACCCCCTTAACGGGGCACCTGGGTGCTTGATACACATGGTTGCGCGTTCCTGTCCGTCGACGGTCGCCCCTCCCCCACGCTTGCTCGCCGAGTCCTCGGCCGTCCATCAGGAACGCCCATGTCTTCGCGGACCGCGCCCTCGCGCGCCCTGCTGCCGCTCGTCGCCCTCTTCTGCGCCGGCTACCTCGCCCCGTACCTCATGCCGACCCTCGTCGGCCGGCTCTCCGGCGGGCTCGCGCTGAGCGGTTCGCAGGCCGGGGCCGTCGGCAGCGCGCTGCTGCTGGCCTCCGCCTGCGCCGGGTTCGTCCTGGCCTCGCGGGTCGACCGGATCGGCCGGGCACGGCTGGCGCGACGCGGTCTGCTGCTCGTCGCGGGCGGGTTCGCGACGGCCGCGGCCACGCACCACGTCGCCCTGGTGGTGGCCGGCTGCGTCGTCGGCGGCTTCGGGTCCGGCACGTCGACGGCGGTGGCCGCCGTGGGCATCTCCAGGCAGCGGGAACCGCACCGGGTCACCGTGCTCGGCCTGCTGGCGACCTCCGCGGTGGCCGGCGCGCTCTACCTCGTGCTGCCGTCGCTCGGCGGCGGTCACGCACTGCCGTTCACGGCGATCGCGGCCACGGCCCTGCTCGTCCTCCCGCTCACCCGGTGGCTGCCGGCGGCGCCCGTCGTGCCGTCACGGTCCGGGGCCGCCGGACCGCTGCCGCACCGGCGCTCCGGGATGGTCCTGGCGGTGTCGATGCTGTGCTGGTCGCTCGCGCAGAACGCACTGTGGGGCGTGAGCGGCCGTATCGGGCTGGACCGGGTCGGACTGTCGGAGGCGGCGCTCGGCGTGGTCTTCGCGGTGGCGCTCGGCGGCGGGCTGCTCGGGGTCACAGCGGCGGGCGCGCTCGGCCCGAGGCTCGGCCGCGCACTCCCGCTCGGCGCGGGGACGGCGCTGATCGCCGCCTGCGTGGTGGTCAGTTCCTCGGCGCGCGAGGCGTCGGCCTTCGCCGCGGGCGAGGTGCTGTGGAACACGTTCTACCCGGTGGTGCTCTCCTACGCGATCGGCCTGGCCGCCGCACTGGACGGCCGCGGCCGGTGGGCGGTGTACGCCGGCTCCGCCTCGTCCCTGGGCGTGGCGTGCGGCCCGCTCACCGGTGCCGTGCTCGGCGCGCGGCTCGGGTTCCCGGCCATGGGCGGTGTGCTGGCCGGTCTGCTCCTGGTCGCCGCCGTGCCGCTCACCGCCGTCGCCCTCGGCTCCGCCGCGGGCGGCCGCGGGCGCGTCGCGGTGGCCGTCCGGCGCCGCAGGAGCGCCGCCGTCGCGGCCCGCTCGGAACTCGGCCGGGCCGCCTGACGGGCTCGCCGGCCGGCCCGCACCGTCGACCCCGGCACCGTCGACCCCGGTACCGTCGGCCGGGTCAGCCCAGTGCCTTGTCGAGGTTGAAGGCCGCGCTGATCAGGGCGAGGTGGGTGAAGGCCTGCGGGAAGTTGCCGCGCTGCTCGCCGGTGCGGTCGATCTCCTCGGCGTACAGGCCCACGTGGTTGGCGTACGTGAGCATCTTCTCGAAGGCCAGGCGCGCGTCGTCGGCGCGGCCTGCGCGGGTGAGGGCCTCCACGTACCAGAACGAGCAGATGGAGAACGTGCCCTCCTCGCCGCGCAGTCCGTCCGGGCTCGCCATGGGGTCGTACCGGTAGACCAGGGAGTCCGACACGAGGTCCTTGCCGAGCGCGTCGAGGGTGGACAGCCACTTGGGGTCGGTCGGCGAGATGAACTTCGCGAGCGGCATCATCAGCACGGACGCGTCGAGCACGTCCTCGCCCTCGCTCTGGGTGAAGGCGCCGCGCTTCTCCGACCAGCCCTCGCGCATGATCCGCCGGTAGATCGCGTCCCGGGCCCCGCACCAGCGGACGTGGTTGGCGGGCAGCCCGCGGTGGTTGGCCATGCGGATGGCCCGTTCGATCGCCACCCAGCACATCACCCGCGAGTAGAGGAAGTTCTTGCGGCCGCCGCGGGTCTCCCAGATGCCCTCGTCGGGCTGGTCCCAGTTCTTCACGACCCAGTCGACGATCCCGCAGACGGTGTCCCAGTGGGCGCTGGAGATCGGCGCGCCCCACTTGTCGTAGAGGTAGAGCGAGTCGATCAGCTCTCCGTAGATGTCCAGCTGCAGCTGGCCGACCGCGCTGTTGCCGATCCGGACCGGCGCCGAGCCCCGGTAGCCCTCCAGGTGCGGGAGCTCGTGCTCGGGCAGTTCGGTGCGGCCGTCGATGCCGTACATGATCTGCAGCGGGCCGTCGCACGGCCCGGCCGTGCCGTCGCAGGGACCGAGGGCCACCCGCTCGGACAGGAAGCCCATGAAGGCCTCGGCCTCGTCGGTGAACCCCAGCCGCAGCAGGGCGTAGACGCAGAAGGCGGCGTCGCGGATCCACACGTAGCGGTAGTCCCAGTTCCGCTCGCCGCCGATGCGCTCGGGCAGGCTGGTGGTGGGCGCGGCCACGATGGCCCCGGTGGGCGCGTACGTGAGCAGCTTGAGCGTCAGCGCCGAGCGGTGGACCATCTCCCGCCAGCGGCCCCGGTAGCGCGACTTGGCCAGCCAGCGGCGCCAGTAGCGCACGGTGGCCTCGAACTGGTCCTCGGCCTCGGTCAGCGGGCAGCCGCGCAGTTCGACGCCCTCGGCGATCTGGTCCAGCGCGAAGACCGCCGTCTCGCCCTCGGAGAGTTTGAACTGCGCCCACACGTCGGTGCCGTCGGTCTCCATCTGCACTCCCGAGGTCAGCGAGAGCGTCTGGACAGCGGATTCGAAGATCGCCTGCACGCCGTGGATGTGCGTGGTGTGCGGCACCGTGCCGTAGACGAAGCGCGGGGCGACGCGCACCCGGAACGGCAGCATCCCGCGGACGCAGACCACCCGGCGGATCAGCCGGTGGCGGCCCTCGTCGTCCGAGTCGTCCACGACCGGCATGAAGTCCTGGACCTCGCCCATTCCCTCCTCGGCGAAGAAGCGGGTGATGAGGACATTGGTGTCCGGGAAGTAGAACTGCTTGGTCAGGGCCGGCACGTCGGCGGCCAGCTCGAAGCTGCCGCCGCGGTCGGCGTCGAGGATCGACGCGAAGATGCTGGGCGCGTCGAACCGGCCGCAGCAGTACCAGTCGATGGTGCCGTTGGTGCCGACCAGGGCGGCGCTGCGCAGGTCCCCGATGAGTCCGTGGGCGGCGATCGGCAGGTACCGGTCGCCGCCCGCGGCTGCGGACGGGGACGCGAGGGCTTCTGCTGTCACGGTGGCCTCCTCGGTCGCCGGGCGAACCGGATTAAGCGACAAAAGCCACCATTCAGACTAGTCCCCCTGGGCGTCCCCGCTCTCGCTGTGCTCTGCGGCCGCCACGGATCCGGCCCGCGCGGCGGCGTCGTGATCGCGGTGACCGCTCGGGGCGTCCTCGTGGTCCTGGTCGTCCTGGTCGTCGTGGTCCGTGTACTCGAGGACCGCGTGCGCCTCGGCGACCCGTCGTTCGGCGACGGCGCCCTCCCGCCCCTCGTACGCGGCCAGCACCTCCCGGGCACGGGCCACCGCCCGCCCGGGCAGGCCCAGATCGGCTTCCAGCCAGGCCGCCATGAGCTGGGCGGCGCTGCGGTCGTCGCCCGGATCGAAGGTGGCCACGGCACGGTCGGCGAAGGCCAGGCCCTCCTCGTACGCGGCACGGGCCGAGCCGTCGTCCTCCCCGTCCCCCGGCTCGTGGGCACAGGCCCGGACGACCAGCTCACCGCTCTGCCGGTACGTCCCGGCCAGCTCCGCGCGCAGATGGCGTGCCTCGTCCGCGTCACCGGCCGCCGTCGCGGCCGCCAGTGCCGCCTCGCCCTCGGCCACGGCCCGCGCCATCAGGACGCGGCCCTCGGCGACGCCGCCCCGGCCGTCGCGCAGGGTGATCCAGGCGCGGGCCCGCAGCGTCCTGACCACCTGCGCCGGGCGGTCCAGGCCGCGCCACAGCTCCTCGGCGCGGACGTAGGCGCGGACGGCCTCGTCGGCCAGGCCGGCCCGTTCCAGGCAGTCGGCGGCGAGATGGGCGAGGACGGCGTGGTCCCGCTGCTCCTCCCAGCCCTTGGCGATCTCCGCGGCGAGCAGGAACTGTTCCGCGGCGGCACGCGGCTCGCCCAGGTCCCCCAGGCTCTCCCCCAGCCACCAGCGGGCCTGGACGACGCGTCCCTCGTGGTGCACGGCCTCCAGGTCCGGCAGCGCCGTCTCCAGGACGGTGGCCGCCTCGGACGGCCGGCCCTGCCGCAGCCGTGCCCCGCCGAGGACGAGCCGCGCCCAGGCGCCCAGGCCCTCGGCCTGCCCGCCCTCGTCCGCCCAGTGCGCGCCCTCCAGGGCGTGCTCGGCCGCCTCGGCGTGCCGGTCGCCCGCCGCGAGGGCCGCGGCGAGGACGGTGTGCAGGTGAGCGCGCTGCACGGGGTCGAAGTGGGCGTCGCCGTGGTCGAGCGCGGCGCGGGCCGACGACGCGGCGGTGGCGTGGTCGTCGCACTGCAGGGCGAGGTCGGCGAGCATCGCCTCCGCCTCGGCCGCGTACCAGGGCAGCGCGGCCTCGTGCCGGAGCCGGGCGGCCCGGCCGAACAGCGCCGCGGCGGTCGCCGTGTCGCCGCGCGAGGCGGTCAGCCGGGCCTGCAGGACGACGGCGTCCGCGAGCCGGGAGGCCATGCGCTCCGCGTCGCGGTACTCCTCGGCGAACGCGACGATCCGGGCGACCTCCTCCTCGGTCTCCGGTCCGGGGTCCCGCAGCCGGATGCGGGCCAGCAGCGCCCCGCTGAGCTGGCGCGGCGTCGCACGCCCGGCGGCGTGCAGCGCGCGCAGGGCGTCGCAGGCGGTGTCGAACGCGGCCAGTGCCTCGTTCGTGGGGTCCGCGAGGGCGGCGGCGCAGGCGGCCCGGGCCCGGCAGGCAGCGGCCTCACCGGGGTCGCCCGCGGCCTCGAAGAGCCCGGCCGCGGCCGCGAAGAGCGGTACGGCCGTGCCGGGGTCCTCGAAGGCGTCGATGCCGGCGTGGTCGGCGATCTCCGCCCGGGCCCGGTCGTCGAGCTCCGTCCCGGTGCGCTCGGCGGCGCGGGCCAGCGCGGCCCAGGCGGCACCCGCACCGGGGTGCTGGGTCTCGGTGAGCCGCCGCGCCGCGGCCAGCAGGGCGGTCGTGTCGTCGGGCGCCGCCGCCGCGGACTCGGGAACCGGGGCGCTCGGCGGCCGCTCCGGCGTCGCCAGGCGCTGCGCCCGTACGCCCAGCGGGAGCCGGTCCACCAGCGGGGTCCTGTCGAGCCGCTCGCGCATCCGGCGGCCGACCGCGTCCGTGCCGTTGCGGGCGTCGAAGCGCGCGGCGATCGCGCCGGCCTCGCGCTCGGCATGGGTGAGCAGTTCCCCGGCGGACCAGGTGGCGCCGGAAGGGCCCGGGACGGGACGGCCGGCGTGGCCGAGGGCGACGAGGCGCCGCATGACCAGTGCGGTGGCCGCCAGGAAGTCCATCCGGGCGTCGGGGTCGCCGGTGTCGGTGAAGTACGCGGGGTGCTCGGCGAGGATCTCCAGGGCACGGGCCTCGTTGCCGGTCAGCGCGCAGAACTCGACATGGCTGCTGACCGCGCCCCGCATGCTGTCCATGGACCGCACCATGCGGTAGCCGCGCAGGTGGTGGGCGCGCGCCTCGTCGAGCCGGCCGAGCCGGACCAGGGGCAGCAGGGAGCCGGCCAGTACATTGTGCGGTTCGTGGGCGCAGGTGTGCACGCCCTGGAGGACGGGACCCCAGGTGGCCACGGCCTCCGCGTCCTGGCCGCAGTCCACCTGCCAGACGCCCTGGCCGTGCAGCTCGCAGGCGTGGCAGTCGGCCATGGCGTCGCGGTCGGCGGCGAGCCAGGCGGTGAAGGCGGCCTGCGCGCGCCCGGTGTCACCGAGGTGCCGAGCGATCCGGAAGTCGCCCTGGCGCACGGCGCGTTCGGAGTGCCCGGCCAGCCGGTAGCGGTGCTCCATCTCGCGCTGCCACTTCTCGATGGAGGCGAGCGGGACGTCGGGCTGGTCGAGCATCCCGCCCGCGACCCACTTGAAGATCCAGTGCAGTTGGCCGGTGTTCGTGCCGTCGAAGTCGCCGGGCCGCTCGTCCCACATGCGCAGCAACCGGGCGAAGGGCACGAAGAACTTGTTCCGCTCGCTGCTGTACGCGTAGGCGCTCGCGAGGTTGAAGAGCGCGTCGAGGAGCAGCGGGGTGTCACCGGTGGCCTCGGCCTCGGCGACGAGGCGCTCCGCCCCGGCGTTGCGGGCGCGGCCCTCGGGCTCGTCCCGGTTGTGGGCCAGGGAGCGGCGCACGGCCGCGACCTCCGGGTCCTGGGGGCTCATCGGCCGTCCTCCTTCTCGGTGTCGGCGGTGTCCGGGGTCTCCGTGGACCGGGCGGCCCAGTGGAGCAGGCCGAGGAAGGCACGGTTGAGGAGCGCGGAGTCGGCCGGGCGCAGCGGGCGCTGCGCCATCAGCAGCGCCTGCCCGTACAGCGCCTCGGCGGCGGTGCCGGCGAGTTCGGCGTCCCCGAAGCCGCTGATCCGCCGGACCAGCGGGTTGAGGTGGTTGAGCACCAGCCGGGCCCGCGGCGCTCCGCCGCGCAGGGCGCCGAGGATGCCGGCCCACAGGTCGTCGGCCTGCCCCTCCTCCTCGGCGCGGGCGCGTTCGTGCCGGGCGTTCCGGTCGTCCAGGTGCAGGGCGGGAACGGTCACGGGGTGGAAGGCGCGCAGGCTCACGTCGCAGCCGAGCGCGTCGAGCCGGGCGCGGGCGGCGGTCAGGAACCCCGACAGCGCCAGTTCCTCGGCGGGGTCGACGGCGTCGAGGTGGGCGGTGACGGTGTCGGCGTCGAGTTCGGCGACGGAGGTGCCCGGCCGGACGGTGGGCAGCAGTTCCACCAGGTCGGCGTCGTAGGTGTAGCCGCCGTTGACGACCCCGATGCCCTGGGCCGCGGCGATCGGCGCGACCTGCCGGAACTCCTCGACGGTGCGGGTGAAATGGACGACGGGGTGGCGGCGGGCGAACTCCTCGAGCGACACCTGCCCGTCGGTGGTCTCGAAGGGCAGCCACGGCAGCATCGTCCGCAGCATGTCCGCGTCGTGCCGGGCCCAGCGCCTTGACGCCGAGGTGGTGCACGGCCAGGAACTCGGCGAGCCGGCCGGGGTCCTCGGCGGCCAGGCCGGTCAGCCACGCACGGATGCGTTCGCCCAGCGCCTCGCGGACGGCGGCCAGGGTCTCGTCGGCGTACAGGCTCTCGCGGGAGGCGGTCGGCCGCAGGCTGTCGGTGTCGATGACGCACCGGACGAAGAACGCCCAGTCGGGCAGGAGGTCGTCGGCCCGGTCGGTGAGCAGCATGCCCTTGAGGTGGACGCGGTGCCCGGCGCGCTGCGCGGGGCTGACGGCCGCGGGCAGCACGTAGCCGACGCCGCGCACGCCGGCGAGCGGGACGTCGAGGTCGATGACGTCCAGCGGGCTGAAACCGAACCGCTGGTGGCAGTGCCGGGCCAGCGCCACCCTGCGCGCGGCGGGGCCGGGGTGCGGGGCCTCCCACACCGGGGGCCGTTCGGTGACGGGGGCGCCGTCCACCCGCACGTCGTACGGCAGCAGCGACCCGAAGTCCCTGGCGAGCGCGAGCACGCGCTCCCCGGTGAGCCACTCGCCGCTGCCGGGCCGGGCGGTGAGGTGCACGGTGGTGCCGGGCTCCGGGCGGGCCTCGTCGGGCAGCGTGCGGACGGTGTAGGACCCGTCGTCCCGGGCGGTCCACTCCACGGGCGGCGCGTCCGGTGTGCGGGCGGAGCGGCTGACGACCCGGATCCGCTCGGCGACCACGAAGCAGGCGAGCAGGCCGATGCCGAACTGGCCGAGGAACTCCGCGCGGGCGGACTCCAGTCCGTCGCGCTTGGAGCTGCGGCCGATGGTGGCCAGCAGGTTGTGCACATCGGCCTCGGTCAGGCCGATGCCGGTGTCCTCCACGCGCAACCGCTCGCCGTCGGCGAACAGCTCGACGCGCGCGGGCGCCCCGGGCTGCTCTGCACGCCGCGCCGTGATGGCGTCGACGCCGTTCTGGAGCAGCTCTCGCAGGTAGACCCTGGGGCTGGAGTAGAGGTGGTGGGAGAGGAGGTCCACCAGGCCGCGCAGGTCGACCTGGAAGGTGTGCGGTGTCTCGTCTGCAGTCATCGTGTCTGCGCCGGCAAGGCCCCGGAGGGCGGCGCGGGTTGGGCGATCTGGTGATCGCGGCCGCCGAATGCCGCACATCGTACGGCTGTGCGATCCGGGACGACCAGCGGTTTCCGTGGGCGCGTGCCGGCGTGCGGACCGGCGGGGCGCAGTCGGCCGGCGTCGGCGACGACGAGGTGCCGGGCGGTTTTTCACCGGTCGTTCGGACCGACGGCACACGGCGCGAGCAGGAACGGTGACGGACACTCAACGGCCCACACGGTCACGGACTTCGGAGGTCAGGACGGGACACGGAACGGAGAGCGGCGTCGGGCGGCGCGCAGTGCTGCGGGGCGGTCTCGCCGCATCGGGGGCGTTACTGGTGCCGGCGACGGTGGCCGCTCCCGCGCCGGCCCTCTCGGGGCGGCCGGCGGCGACGTCCGGCGTGCAGAGCGGTGACGTGACGGCGACGGGCGGTTCGGTGTGGGTGCGCTCGGACCGTCCGGGGCGCATGGTCGTGGAGACCTCCGCGACCGGGTCGTTCCGCGACGCGCGCCGCTGGGCCGGCCCGCTGGCCGGCCCGGACCTTAGGGCGTTGGCATTCGCAAATCCCCCAGGCAAGAGGGCGAATTCGCGCCTCGTCGGGGCGGCGCACCGCACCGGGCGGTACATATGGGGCCGTGACGAACGGACTCACCTACGACCACGTCGGCATCACCCGGGACCCCGGCGCGGCGCTCCCGCCCGGCTTCCGGCGGCTGCGGGAGCGCACGCGGCTCGGCGACGGCCCGGACGTGTACGCGGCGGCCGAGCGGGCCCTGTTCGGCTGGCGCATGCACCGTGCGACAGGGCTGCGGGTCCCCGCGGGCACCCCGGACGCCGCACCGGGGGTGCGCGTACGGCTGCGGATCGGCCCGCTGAGCGCGCCGTGCGAGGTGGTGTGGGCCGAACACGGTCCGGAGCGGGCGGGATTCGCGTACGGAACGCTCGCCGGCCACCCGGAACGCGGCGAGGAGTCGTTCGTCGTCCGCCGGGAACCGGACGGCTCCGTGTGGCTGGATGTCACGGCCTTCAGTAGACCCGCCACGTGGTACATGGGTCTACTGGGCCCCTTGGGACACGTCACTCAGCGTGTCGTCGCACGCCGGTACGGACGGTGCCTGCGCCGATTGTCGCAGGATGAAACTATTGAAAAGGGGAGTTAACCGACATGGGACACCCTTTACCCGTCGGTCACAACGCGTTCGTGATCGCGCAACACGTCTTCGGCATGGTGTTTGCATGCCAGATCTGACGTATGCCACGACCAACCCCCGTCGGCATCGCCATCATTGGCGGCGCGACGTCGTCGAGCTCGCCGCGCTCTTCGTCGCGGTGGCGACGGCCGACCTGATCGCCAACCTTGTGGGGCACGGCCCGGACGGCCCCGTCCTGCTGTGCGCCTCGGCCGCCGCCCTGATCGCGACGGCCGGGTTCCACACGTGGTGGGCGCGCCGCCACAGCCATGCGCCACCGGACGGCGGTACCGCCGGTACCGGGGCGGCGGAGCTGGGGGAAGGCTCCGCCGCCGCCACCGGTCCGGACGCCGGGACGACGCTGTGGCGCATGCGGACCACCGTGCGCGACACGCCCGGCAGCCTTGCCGCCGTGACCACGGCGCTGGCCGCCCGGGCCGTGGACATCCTGACCCTGCAGACGCACCCGCTGACCGACGGGACCGTCGACGAGTTCCTGCTGCGCGCCCCCGCGGACCTGCCCGCAGGGGAACTGACCCGCGCCGCGGGCGCCGCCGGCGGCCGTGACACCTGGATCGAGCGGGCCGACGCCCACGACCTCGTCGACACTCCGACCCGGATGCTGACCCTGGCCACGCGCACCGCGATGGACGCGGCCGAACTCCCTTTGGCGCTGCGCCAGTTGTTCGGACGCTGCACCATAAGGTCCACCCCGCCCGGCCGGCCCGGCGGCGACCTCGCCGAGGACACCCTGCAGGAGACCGTCATGCGGCTGCGCGACCCCGCCGGAGGGACGATCACCGTGGAACGCCCCTATCTCCCCTTCACCCCGACCGAGTTCGCCCGCGCCCGCGCCCTCGTCGAGCTGGACGACCGGCTGGGCGTGCGGGTCCCCGAGCAACGGGACGTCCTGACCCTGCCCGAGGGCAACGAGATCACCGTCCGGCGCGCCGGCCCCGAGGACCTCGCGGCCGCCCGCGAACTCCACGAGCGCTGCTCACCGGCCACGCTGGCCCACCGGTACCACGGCCCGGTCTCCGACGTGGACCGCTACCTGAACCACCTGCTCAGCCCGCGCTTCGGCCAGACCCTCGCCGTCCAGACGGTCTCCGGGCGCGTCGTCGCCCTCGCCCACCTGCTGTGGGACGGCGACGAGACGGAGGTCGCACTGCTCGTCGAGGACGCCTGGCAGCGCCGCGGCATCGGGCTGGAACTGCTGCGCCGACTGGTCGCCCAGGCCGTCGAGGCCGAGTGCGAGCGCGTGTACGCGGTGACCCGGGCGACCAACACCGGGATGATCGCGACGATGCGCCGCCTGGCCCTGCCGCTGGACTACCAGGTCGAGGACGGCACGCTGGTCATCACCGCGACGCTGTCGCCGGCCGAGGCGAGCGCTCCGCTGCGCTGAGCGCCCGGTCCAGGTCGTCCCACAGGTCGTCGAGGTCCTCCAGCCCCACCGACAACCGCAGCAGCCGGTCGCTGACGCCCGCGCCCTGCCGGTCGTCCTCGTCCACGATGCGGTGGCTGATCGAGGCCGGGTGCTGGATCAGGGTGTCGACGCTGCCGAGGCTGACCGCCGGGGTGATCAGCCGCACCCCGGCGATCACCTCGTGCGGGTCGCCCTGCACCTCGAAGGCGATCATGGCGCCGCCGATCCGCGGGTAGTGCACCCGCGCCACCCGCGGGTCCGCCGTCAGCCGCTCCACCAGGGCGGCCGCCGTCGCCGACGCGGCCCGCACCCGTACCGGCAGCGTGGACAGCCCGCGCAGCAGCAGGTACCCGGCGAGCGGGTGGAGCACGCCGCCGGTCGCGAAGCGCACCTTGCGGAGCACGCGGGCGAACTCCTCGTCGCAGGCGACGACCCCGCCCAGCACGTCGCCGTGCCCGCCGAGGTACTTGGTGGCGCTGTGCAGCACGATCCGGGCACCGCTCTCCAGCGGGCGCTGCAGGACGGGCGTGGCGAAGGTGTTGTCGACGAGCAGCGGCACCGTGCCGCAGGAGTGGGCCACCGCGCGCAGGTCGACCTCGGCCAGGGTCGGGTTGGCCGGGGTCTCCACGATCACCAGGGCGGTGTCGGGCCGGATGGCGTCGGCGATGCCGGCCGGGTCGGTCCACGTCACCTCGGTCCCCAGCAGCCCGCCCGTCAGCAGGTGGTCGCTGCACCCGTACAGCGGGCGCACGGCCACCACGTGGCGCAGGCCCATGGCGGCGCGGGCCAGCAGCGTGGCGGTGAACGCGGCCATGCCACTGGCGAAGGCGACCGCGGCCTCGGCACCCTCCAGGCGGGCCAGCGCCGTCTCGAAGCGCGCGACGGTGGGGTTGTCCAGCCGCGAGTAGACCGGCGACCCCTGCAGCGCGGCGCCCGTGGCGGCGAAGTCGTCCAGCCGGGCGGCCTCGGCACGGCTGTCCCGGGACGGGTAGGTGGTGGACAGGTCCAGGGGGACCGCGTGCAGGCCGAGGTCCGTGAGGTCCTCGCGGCCCGCGTGCACGGCCTCGGTGGCGAGGGCACGGGAACGGGATGAGTGCTGGGCTGTCGTGTCCATGGCCCGATGCTGAACAGCTACCGGTCCGTAGTGGTGATCGCCCGTGTTAATTTCGGCCGGTGTCCGATTCTGTGCTTCTGGATCCGGTCGACCTGGAAATTCTGCGCCTGCTGCAAAACGATGCCCGGACGACCTACCGTGACCTCGCCGCCGCCTGCGGGGTCGCGCCCTCCACTTGTCTGGACCGGGTCAACCGGCTGCGCCGCACCGGGGTGATCCTCGGCCACGAGCTGCGGGTCGACCCCGCCCGGCTCGGACGGCCCCTGGAGGCGCTGCTGTCGGTCCAGGTCCGGCCGCACCGCCGGGAGCTGATCGGCCCGTTCGTGGACCGGGTGCGGGCGCTGGCCGAGTCGCGGTCGCTCTTCCACCTCACCGGACCGGACGACTACCTCGTCCACGTCGCCGTCGCGAGCACCGGCGACCTCCAGCGCCTGGTCGTCGACGAGTTCACCTCGCGTCCCGAAGTCGCCCGCGTCGAGACCCGGTTGATCTTCCAGCACTGGGACTGCGGGCCGCTGCTCCCGCCCGCGTCAGCAATATGATCCGCAATGGTGATGACGCGGCAGGGCGCTCCGTACCAGGATGTGACCATGTCCGACACCACCAGCAGCGCACTGCCCCGCACGGTCGCCGACGCCTACGTCGACGCGGCCGCCGAACTCGACCCCATCACCGCCACGTATTTGGGCGTCCGGACCGGGCAGGACCGGCTCCCCGACTTCTCACCGGCAGGCCACGAAGCCCAGGCGGACCTGGCCCGGCGCACCCTGGCCGCCCTCGACGCCGCCGAGGTGCCGGACGACGACGAGCGTCGCTGCGCCCGGCTGCTCCGCGAGCGGCTCACCGCCGAACTGGCGGTCCACGAGGCCGGCGAGAACCTGCGCGCCGTCAGCAACCTGCACTCCCCCGTGCACTCCGTCCGCGGCGTCTTCATGCTGATGCCCACCGAGACCGACGAGGACTGGGCCGCCGTCGCCGCCCGGCTGCGGGCGGTACCGGAGGCCCTGGCGGGCTACCGGGCCTCGTTGGAGGAGGGCCTGGACCGCAAGCTGCCGGCCGGGCCGCGCCAGGTCGCCACCGTCGTCGTCCAGCTCGGCGAGTGGCTGGAGGACGAGGCGGGCAGCTGGTTCACCCAGTTCGTCAAGGACGGCCCGCAGTCGCTGCGTACCGACCTGGACGCGGGCGCCGCCCTGGCCACCGGCGCCGTGGCCGCGTTGCGCGACTGGCTGCGCGACACCTACGCCCCCGCCGTCGAGGGGACATCCGACGCCGTCGGCCGGGAGCGCTACGCCACCTGGGCGCGCTACTGGACCGGCTCCGACCTCGACCTGGACGAGGCCTACGCCTGGGGCTGGGAGGAGTTCCGCCGTATCGAGGCCGAGATGCGCGCCGAGGCGGAGAAGGTGCTGCCCGGGTCCACCCCCATGGAGGCGCTCGCCCACCTCGACGAGCACGGCGAGGCCGTCGAGGGCGTCGACGCGGTGCGCGAGTGGCTGCAGGCCCTCATGGACGAGGCCATGAGCGCGCTCGACGGCACGCACTTCGACCTCGCCGATCCGGTGAAGCAGGTCGAGTCCCGCATCGCCCCGCCCGGCAGCGCCGCCGCCCCCTACTACACCGCGCCCTCGCTCGACTTCTCCCGGCCGGGCCGCACCTGGCTGCCGACGCTGGGCCGCGAGCGCTTCCCGGTCTGGGACCTGGTCAGCACCTGGTACCACGAGGGCGTCCCCGGCCACCACCTCCAGCTCGCCCAGTGGGCCTACGTCGCCGACCGGCTCTCCCGCTACCAGGCGACCCTCGGCCAGGTCAGCGCCAACGCCGAGGGCTGGGCCCTGTACGCCGAGCGCCTCATGGACGAACTCGGCTTCCTCACCGACCCGGGCCGCCGCCTGGGCTACCTCAACGCCCAGATGCTGCGCGCCACCCGCGTGATCCTCGACATCGGCATGCACCTGGAACTGCGCATCCCGGACGACAGCCCGTACCGGCCCGGCGAGACCTGGACCCCGGAGCTGGGCCGCGACTTCTTCGGTGCGTACAACGGGCTCAGCGCCGCCATGCTCGACAGCGAGATCATCCGCTACCTCGGCATGCCCGGCCAGGCGATCGGCTACAAGCTCGGCGAGCGCTCCTGGCTCGCCGGCCGGGCGGCCGCCCGAGCGGCCCACGGCGACGCCTTCGACGCCAAGGCCTGGCACATGGCCGCGCTGTCCCAGGGCTCCCTGGGCCTGGACGACCTCGTGGACGAGCTGTCCCGGCTCTGACCGTTCCCGTCCGGCGGCGGTCCCGTACCGCCGCCGGACGGCGGCCTGAAGCGGTGTGGCGGATTCCGTCGAGTGACTGTCCGGTAACGCCCTGTTGACGGGACGCGGGGCGGATAGGCTGCCCATATGGGGGTGTTGCTCGACTTCTGCGCGGATCCGCCGTGCCGTCGCGACGCGACCGCGGCGGCGGGGACGGACGCCGTCCGGGTACCCGGCGTCCGCAGGACCCGTGGGTTCCGCAGGACGTCCCGGCCGCCCGACCGGGGCGGCCGCAGAGCGCCTTCCGACCCGTGTCCACGCCGCCCGCGCCGCGTCCGCGGCACTGCCGGTCCCCGAAAGAACGGTGCCACCCGATGATCCCGCACGCCTGCCATGACGAGGGCCGCCTGGTGCTCACCCACGGCCGGATCGTCCTGCGCGAACAGCTCCCCCAGGAGGCGGCCCGGCTCGCCGACGGCAAACCGGCCGGCTTGTCGTGGATCGACGGCGGTCCCGGCGAGGGCACGATCATCGCCGCGGGGATGATCACCATCGCGGCGGCCGCGGGGGTCTACGCGCCCGGGTGGGGACTGTTCGTGATCCAGCGGTCCGAGGACGGCCTCGCCCTCGGCGGCATAGGGTTCCACGGCCCGCCGTCCGTCGACGACAGGGTCGTCGAGATCGGCTACGACCTCTCGGAGTCGGCGCGCGGCGCCGGCTGGGCCACCGACGCCGTCCGCGTCATCTCGCACTGGGCGCTCACCCGCGCCGAGGTGCGCACGGTGCTGGCCACCACCGACCCCGCGAACCGGCCGTCGCAACGGGTGCTGGAGCGCGCGGGCTTCGGGCGGGTCGCGGACCGCGACGCGCAGCGGGCTTACGAACTGCGGCTGCGCGCCGCCTGACCGGCCGGTAAACGGGTGTCGCCGGGCGCTTCCCCGGGGCATCATCGACGACCGTGAACACCTCGGCCCGTACGCTCTTCCTCTCGCCCCGCACCACGGCCACCGGCCGTGCGCTGGCGTCCGCCGCGCACCGGCGCGGCATCCCCGTGCACACCCTGCGGGAGTGGCGCGTGCCGGCCGAGCTGATGGACGTGCCCGGACCGTCCCTGTACGCCGGCCCGCTGTTCGCCGACGCGGTCGCGGGCGATCTGCGCCTGGCCCTGCTGGAGGCGGACGCCGACTGGCTCGCCCGCCTGCCCCAGGAACTGACACGGCGTCATATCGCCTTCGCCACTGTCGCGGAAGCGCGCCGCCTGCGTCGGCCGGCCTTCGTCAAGCCGCCCAACGACAAGAGCTTCCCGGCCCGGGTCCACCGGGACGGCAGCGGACTGCCGGGCCCGGACGCGGTGGACGACGACGTACCGGTGCTGGTCAGCGACATCGTCACCTTCGGCGCGGAGTACCGGCTCTTCCTGTGCGACGGGGAGGTGCTGACGGGCAGCCGGTACGCGACCGGCGGCGACCTGGACGTCGCGCCGTTGGACGCCGACCCCGCTCGGGACGAGGTCCTGGACTTCGCCGCACGCCTGTTCGCGCCCGGGGTGCCCGAACTGCCCTCCGCGATCGTCGTCGACGTCGGCTGCGTCGCGGGGAAATGGGCCGTGGTCGAGGCCAACGCGGCCTGGGCGAGCGGGCACTACGCCTGCGACGAGGACGCCGTGCTCGACGTGGTGCTGCGCGCCGCCGCCCCGGCGGCGGAGCCCGCACCGCCCGACGCACGCTTCCGGCGGCCCGTCGCCTCCGTCGTCCGCTGAAGGGCACGTCGGCAGCGGCGGGACGAGATTCCGGTCGCGGCTGCCGGGGTCGCGGCCTCCCGGCCGTGCGTGACGTGCGTGACGCGCCGCCGGACGCCTCACTCGGGCGGCGGATCCTGACCCGACTGGGCACGCTGCCTGCGACCCGCCGCATCCGCCGCCCCTGAACGCCGCACGCGCAGCCGCGGGCCGAGGCCCGGACCTCGGCCCGCGGCTGCTCCCGTCCGTGCCGCCCGGACCTGTCCGCCGGCTTCGACACCCGCCGCGTCCGCCGCACGATGGAACTCCCCGGCATGACAGGCCGGCCCCACCGCGCAGCACCCGGAACCGCCGTTCCCCCGACGGGCCGCCCGAACGGCCGCGCTCAGGCGTGGTCGGCACCCGCCACGTCCACCCGCCGCCGGAACGGCGGCTCAGCAGCCGCAGTCGCCCGCGGCGACGGGGGCCGTGAGCGGGTCGGCGGGGCGTCGCTCATCGCCCGCGGCCGTCTCGTAGGCGAAGCCCTCGCGGATCCAGTACTCCATGCCGCCGAGCATCTCCTTCACCTGGTAGCCGAGTTCGGCCAGCGCGAGCGCGGCACGCGTGGCGCCGTTGCAGCCGGGGCCCCAGCAGTGGACGACGACCGGGACCGCGGGGTCGAGGAGGGCGGGCGCCTCTCGGGGGATCCGGCCGGTCGGCAGGTGGACGGCGCCGGGAACGTGCCCCTGCTCCCACGCTTCGGTGGAGCGGGAGTCGATGAGCACGAAGCCCGGGTCTGCGCCGGTGGCGGCAGCGGCCAGCGCCGCGGCGACATCGGCGACGTCGGCGTGGAAGGCGAGGCTCGCGGCGAAGTACGCCGCGGCCTCGGAGGGCACGGCGGGCGGCACCCGCAGCACGGGGTTGTCGGTACCGGGGGCGACCGGGCTTCCGGGACGTGCGGAGGTCTGTGTCATGGTCAGGAATCTACGGTCGGGAGTCCCCACCCGGAAGGCACGTTCCCCGGCACCGCGCTTGTCCTGCCGGGGAATCCCCTGCTAGACACCGTCCATGACCGTGGAATCCCTTGACGCGACCGATTGGCGCATTCTGGACGCCCTGCAGCGCGACGGGCGGGCCAGTTACGCCGAGCTCGCCAGGGCGGTGGCCATGTCGGCCAGCGCCGTGACCGAGCGCGTACGCAGGCTGGAGGAGGCCGGGGTGATCACCGGCTACTCCGCGGTGATCGACCTCGACCGGATCGGCCGTCCGATCCTCGCCTTCGTACGGCTGCGCTACCCGCACGGCAACTACAAGCCGTTCCACGACCTGCTGGCCTCCACGCCCGAGGTGCTGGAGGCGCACCACGTCACGGGCGACGACTGCTTCGTCATGAAGGTCACCGCCCGCTCGATGCGTCACCTGGAGGAGGTCACCGGCCGTATCGGCGGGCTCGGTTCGGTGACGACGAGCGTCGTCTACTCCTCACCGCTCGCCCGCCGCGCGGTGGCGCAGGGATGAACCGCCCTGCCCCTTGACCACCTGGAGCTGCGCGGGGATGCGCTGCCGCAGGTCGGCGACGTGGCTGACGATGCCGACCGCGCGGTCCCGTTCGCGCAGCCCGTCGAGCACGTCCAGCACCTCGTCGAGGGTCTGCTCGTCGAGGCTGCCGAAGCCCTCGTCGATGAAGAGGGTGTCCAGCCGGGCCCCGCCCGCCTCGTCGGTCACGACGTCGGCGAGGCCGAGCGCCAGGGCGAGGGAGGCGAAGAAGGTCTCGCCGCCGGACAGGGTGGCCGTGTCGCGTTCGGTACCCGTCCAGGCGTCGACGGCCATCAGGCCGAGGCCCGACTTGACGCCCCGTGAGGCCCGCGCGTCGGTGTGGACGAGCGTGTACCGGCCGGAGGACATCCGTTGCAGGCGAACGCTCGCGGCGGCCGCCACCTGCTCCAGGCGGGCGGCGAGCACGTAGGTCTCCAACTCCATCCGCAGCGTGTTCTCGCCGGCGCCGGTGGCCAGGTCGGCCAGCCGGCGCAGCCGCGCGTACTCGGCGCGGGCAGGGGCCAGTTCGCGGGTACGGGTCAGCGCGGCGGCGCCGAGGCGGTCGAGGGCGGCGCAGGTGCTGCGGGCCGCGTCCTGACGGGCCGTGGCCCCGCGCAGCCTGTGTGTGGCGTCCTCGACGGCGCGCCGGGCGCCCTCGGGGTCGGCGGGCGGCAGCCCGGCCGCCTCCGCCACGTCCAGTGCGGTCAGTTCCGCGGTGACGGCGGCCTCCTCGCGGCGGCGCTCCTCCGCCCGCTGACGCAGCCGCTGCACCTCGGCCGACGGCAGCAGCGCCGCGGCGGCGGCCTCGGGAGTGTCGAACCCGGCGCGGTAGGCGGCGTCGGCGAGGTCGGCGTCGGCGTCCTTGAGCGCACGGGCGGTGTCCTGTTCGGCGCGGGCGGCCGCGGGCGCGGCCGCGATCCGCTCGGCCTGCTCCGCGAGCCGGTCGCGGCGTTCGGCGACGGTCGCGAATGCGCCGCGCGCGCGGGCCAGTTGCCCGGTGAGCGCACTGTGCTCCTGGTCCAGCACCTCGCGGCGGGAGGTGACGGAGGCGACCCGGCTCTCGGCCTCGTGTCGCAGCCGGGTGCGCCGGGTGTGCTCCGCGACGGCCCGGTCGAGGGCCTGCCGGGCCTCGGGCAGCGCGGCGGCCTCGGCGGACGCCTCGCGGCAGGCGCGCTCCAGTTCGGCGTGGGCGGCGGCCAGCTCGGCCTCGGGCGTCCGTCCCGCCTCGGTGGCGGCGGCGTCGCGGGCGGCGGTGACGCGGGCGACCTCTGCCTGGGCGCTCTCGCGGGCGTCGGCGGCCTCCTGGTGGGCGGTCTGGGCGGCCTCCTCCTCGGCGCGGCCGACCTGCCGGTCCGAGGGCCGGGCCGGGTGCGGGTGCTCGGTGGCGCCGCAGACCAGGCATCCCTCGCCGTCCCGGAGCCGGGCCGCCAGTTCGGCGGCGATGCCGTTGATGCGCGCCTCGCGGACGTCCTGCCAGTGCTCGCGGGCGTCGGCGGCGGCCTCCCGCGCAGCCCGCAGGCGCTCCTCGGCAGCGCCCAACTCCCTCTCATGGGCATCGCGTTCACGGGCGGCGCTCAGCCTGCGGCGGGAGGAGTCGAGAGTGCCCGCCAGCTCGGCGGCGCGGGTCGCGGCGGCCTGGGCGGTGTCGATACGGCGCTCGTGCCCGAGACGTACCCGCTCCCAGTCCTCCAGCCAGGCACCGGCGTCGGCGATCAGCTGCTCGTCGGCCCCGGTCTCGCGCTCCAGCCGGGCGCGTTCGGCGACGAGTTCGGCCGCGCGGTGCTCGGCGCGGCCGGCCTCGGTGAGGCCGCCGAGTTCCTCGCGCAGTCCGTTCCCGTACGCGGTGAGCTGGTCGGCACCGGCGCCGGTGAGCTCCGCGGGCAGGTCCGCGCGGGCGGCGCGCTCCTGCTCGGCCGCGCGACGGTGCCGGACGGCGGCGCGGTCCCGCAGTTCCAGCGCGGGCCCCACGGTCTCGGCCCGGCGGGCGGTCTCCAGCACCGCCTCCTCGCTGTCACGGACCTCGCTCTGTTCCTCGAGGGCGGCGGCGCGGCGCATGGCCGCCGCGTGCCGCCGCTGGAGCGTGTGCAGTTCGCGCACGTCCTCGGCCGCGCGCTGGGCCGCGGCATGCGCCGTCTCGGCCGCGGTGGTGGCCAGGTCGGAGACGGCGGCCTGCTCGTGGGCCGTCGCCCGCAGGACCGCCGCCCACTGCAGCACGTGCGGGGCGAAGTCGGGATGCCCGGCGCCCGCGCCCTCCGGCAGCCAGTCCTCCAGGCGTTCGGAGCCGTCGCCGGCGGCCTGCTGCATCCCGTGGGCGAGCCGCAGCAGCTCGTCGTCGCCTTCCCGCACCCGCGACTGGGCGGCGTTCCGCTGCGCCTTGAGCCATTCCTCGGCCGCCTTGAACCGCCGGGTGTCGAAGAGCTTCCCGAGCAGGGCGGCGCGGTCGGTGGCGGTGGCCCGCAGGAAGGTCGCGAACTCGCCCTGCGGCAAGAGCACGACCTGGCAGAACTGCTCGCGGCTCATGCCGATCAGCCGCAGCAGCTCCTCCCCCGCCTCCTGGTGGGACTTGCTGAGCGCGCGCCACTGTCCCGCCGACTGCTCGCGCAGCAGCGTGACGGCCTTCTCCATGGTGAAGCCGCTGCCGCGCTTCTTCGGGCGCGGCTGCTCGGGGCGCCGGGTGACCTCCAGCCGCCGGCCGCCGACGGTGAGGTCCAGGACGACCTCGGTCGGTGTGTCGGGACCGGCGTGGTCGCTGCGCAGCCGGTTGCCGGGCCGGCTGCCGGGAACGCCGCCGTACAGGGCGTAGCAGACGCCGTCCAGCACGGAGGTCTTGCCGGCGCCGGTCGCGCCGTGCAGCAGGAACAGCCCGGCCGAGGACAGCTCGTCGAAGTCGACGGTGTGGCTGCCGGCGAAGGGGCCGAAGGCGGTCAGGGTCAGGCGGTGCAGACGCATCAGTCGGTCTCCGCGCGGGCGGCGTCGGTGCGGACCGCGTCCAGGGCGTCGCGCAGGACGGCCCGTTCGGCGGTGTCGGGGGCGGTGCCGCGTACGTGGGCCACGAAGTCCTCGGCGATCTGGCGGTCGGTCCGGCCGCGCAGGCGCTCGGCGTACGAGGCGAGGGGGTCGTCGTCCACCCGCTCGGGCTCGAAGGCGAGCGCGAGGGCGTGCGGGAAGCGCTCGCGCAGGCGGGCCATCGCGTCGTGCGGCCGGTACGGGTCGGTCAGGGTGACCTCCACCCAGGCGTCCGTGTGGCGCTCGCGGGCGGGGTCGGCCAGCAGGTCCTCGATGCGGCCGCGGATCCGGGCCAGCCGCCGCGGCACGGGGCAGTCGATCCGGTCCGCGGTCACGGAGCCGTCGGCGCCGAGGTCCACCAGCCACATGCTCTTGCGGTGGTCGGCCTCGGAGAAGGAGTAGGCCAGCGGAGAGCCGGAGTAGCGCACCCGCTCGGTGATCGTCTGGGAGCCGTGCAGATGGCCGAGGGCGACGTAGTCGACGCCGTCGAAGACCCCCGCGGGCACGGCGGCGACACCGCCGACGGTGATGTCGCGTTCGCTGTCGCTGGGCGTGCCGCCCGCCACGAAGGCGTGCGCCAGGACCACCGAGCGGGTACCGGCGGGGCGGGCGGCGAGGTCGGCGCGCACGCGCTCCATGGCGGCCGACAGCACCTCGGTGTGCCCGGCGCGCTCCATCGCGAACTCCTCGCGCACCAGGGCGGGTTCGAGGTAAGGCAGCCCGTACAGCGCGACCGGTCCGTGCGCGTCGGCGAGGACGACGGGGGTGGCGCAGCCCGCCGGGTCGGTGCGCAGGTGGATGCCGGCGCGGTCGATGAGGCCGGACGCGACGCCGAGCCTGCGGCCCGAGTCGTGGTTGCCGGAGATCATCACCGTCGGCACGCCCAGGTCGGCGAGCCGGTGCAGGGTCCGGTCGAAGAGCTCGACGGCCGGCAGCGACGGCAGCGCCCGGTCGTACACGTCCCCCGCGACGAGGACGGCGTCGACGTCCTCCGCGCGCACGGTGGCCAACAGGTGGTCGACGAACGCCGCCTGGGCGTCCAGCAGTCCGACCCGGTGGAAGGACCGCCCCAGATGCCAGTCGGAGGTGTGCAGCAGCCTCACCGCGGTTCTCCCGCCCGCATGTTCCGCTCCTCCGGCTCTCGTCCCGCATCCTCCGCAGGAGAACCGGTGTCCCCACCCTTCCCATGCGCTTCGCCGATCAGGCTATCCGCCACCAGTGACAACGCGGCGCGGGAGTCCGAATCCGGGCAATACCGGTCACGACACCGCCACGGCCGTCGGTGGCGGCCCGTACCATGACCGCCATGACGGCGAGCGACTCCGGCAGACCCCCCGTCCCCCTGGTCGACGACCGCTTCGAACTGCTGGAACGGCTCGGCGGCGGTGGCATGGGCCTGGTGTGGCGGGCCCGGGACACCGCCCTGCACCGCGAGGTCGCGCTGAAGGAAGTCCGCCCGTCCGATCCGGACTTGGCCACCTCCGACCCCGAGGCGGCGGCGAAGCTGCGGGAGCGCGTGCTGCGCGAGGCCCGCGCGCTGGCCCGGGTGCACCACCCCAACGTCGTCACGATCCACCACATCGTGGACAGAACGGACCTCGCCCACCCGTGGCTGGTCATGGAACTGGTCACCGGGGGCACGTTCCAGGACCTGATCGCCCGGGGTCCGCTGGCGCCGCGGGAGGCGGCCCGCATCGGGCGCGGCGTCCTCGCCGGGCTGCGCGCCGCGCACGCGGTCGGGGTCCACCACCGCGACGTGAAACCCGCGAACGTGCTGCTGCGGCCCGACGGCACCCCGGTGCTCACGGACTTCGGCATCGCCACGCTCGGCGACGCCCCCCGGCTCACCACCACCGGCGGCCTGATCGGCTCTCCCGAGTACATCGCCCCCGAGCGGATCCGCGGCGAGGAGGGCAACCCCGCCTCCGACCTGTGGTCGCTCGGCATGATGCTGTACGTCGCGGTGGAGGGCGTCCATCCGCTGCGCCGTGAGACCAGCATCGCCACCCTCGTCGCGGTCCTCGACGAGCCCCTCCCGCCGGCGGCGCGTTCCGGGCCGCTCGCCCCGGTGCTCGCCGCGCTGCTCGTACGGGACGCGGCCGCGCGGCCCGGCGCCGGGCACCTCGACCGGATGCTCGCCGAGGCGGAGACCGGGACCGGGGCGGCGCCCGCCGGCTCGCCCGCGCCCCGCCTGGCGGCGCCGCCGGTCGACGCGGTGCCCGCCGGCTTCGGGCCGCCCCCGGCGACGTACCCGCCGCGGCCGGCCGCCGCCCCTGCGGGCCGCCGAGGGCGTGCCGTGGCCGCGGTGTCCTCCGTCGCGGCGGTCGGCCTGGCGGGCGTCCTGCTGTGGACGCTGGTCCCGGACCTCCACGGCGGGGGCGACGCGAACGCCTCGCCGACACGATCCGCCTCGTCCCCCGGCTCCCGCTCCGGACCGACGTCCGGTCCTGCGTCCCAGCCGTCCTCCCCGGAGACCGCGGCCGCCGGGACACTGCTCAGCGTGGCGGGCGGCCGCTCCATGGCCGGCGTCGTACGGGGGGTCTCGGGCGACACCAAGGTGCTGAGGCTCACCCTGTACCCGGACTTCGCGACCTTCTCCGCCCCCACCAGGTCCGACAGGACCATCTACGACAGCTCCGTCTACCGGGACGGCACGACCGGCGCCTGGGGGTCGGGCGGCACCGTCGACCCCGACGACGCCCTGATCGAACTCGGTTCCGTCAACTGGGACGCCCTGCCCGTTCTGATGAAGCGGGCCGAGAAGGACTGCGGGGTGGCGCACCCCGAGAACCAGTATCTGATCGTCGAATCCGGTCTCATCGACCACGACCGCTACATGTCCCTGTACCGCGTGGACAGCCACCGCACCTGCTACGTCCGGGCCACGCTCCAGGGCAAGGTCACGCTGGTCATGAAGCCGTGACGCCGACCGGTCCGGGCCGCACCCGGCGCACCGAGCCGCTCCGCGACGCCCTGCCGGCCAGCCCGTGACCGGGGGAACACCGGCTCCGGGCCCGCGGGCCACCACGCCCCCGCGGAGAGGCGCGCGCACCGCGCCGCCCCGCGGGCCGCGAGTACCCTGCCCACGCCGGACGAACACCGAGGACTCCAAGGACACCAAGGAGAGAGCGTCATGACCGACTACCTTCCGACCGGACTCCGCACGCTGGCCGAGGCGGGCGACAGCGACGCGATCGACCAGCTCATCGAACTGGCCGCCGAGCAGGGCGACATGGACCTGCTCCGCACCTTCGCGGACGCCGGGAACAGCGACGCGGCCGACCTGGTCGTCGAACTCGCCACCGAGAACGAGGACCTGGAGGAACTCCGCCGCCTCGCCAACGCCGGCAACATCACCGCCGCCGAGCAGCTGAGCGAGCTCACCGCCGAGTGAGACCGGCGTCCATTGGTGGCGGCCGCCCCGCCGAACCGTCACCCTGCGGGCATGACCGTCTTCCATCCGGTGCAGCACGCCGAGAAGGAACGCCTCCCCGGGGACCCCGGGTTGACCGGGGCGGGACGCCTGCAGGCCGCCAGGACCGCCGACCGGCTGCACCACGCCGGTGTCCGCGCCCTCCTCAGCAGCCCCTTGCGCCGTGCACGCGAGACCGCCGCCGCCATCGCGGACCGGACCGGCCTGCCCGTCCAGGAGGACTCCCGGCTGCGCGAGCGGATCAACTGGGACTCCTCCCGGTCCGCGGAGGACTTCCTGAGCGACTGGGCGGCCACCGTGGAGGACCGGGATTTCCTGCCCGCCTGCGGTGACTCCTCCCGCGCCGCGGCGGAACGCCTGCGCGCCTGCCTGGTCGTCCTGGCCGGAACGCCGGGCCCGGTCGCGCTGGTGGCGCACGGCGGGGTCACCGTGGACCTGCTGCGCACGGTGATCGGTGACGCCGCGGTGCCGGCCGCCCTGATGCGCGACGGCCTCCCGTCCTGCGCGATCACCGCCCTGGACGGCCTGTCCGTCGTGGCCGTCGCCGCGACCGCGCACCTGACGGCGGGCCGGGCCCGGTCGTCACATTCCCTCCCCCAGCGGGGGTGAGGGGTGCCCCCACCCCGCGGCGCCCGGCACGGCAACTCTCCGCCTGGCGATGCGCCGCACCTGGGGGCACCCCAGCGGCAGCCGCCGACGCGGGGCCAGCCCTCCGGGCGGCCGGCGCCCATGTGACGACCGGGCCTAGACGTCCACGTAGGCGCTGCCCGAGACCTCCATGCCGGCCGAGCCCGCGGAGGCGTCGGCGAGCCAGCCGCGGAAGGAGTCCAGTTCCTCCTCGGGCACGCCGAGCTCGATGCGGACGTCGGCCGCGTAGGCCACCCCGCGCACCGCTCGGCCCGCGGCCCGCAGGTCGTTCTCGATGCGGCCGGCCCGCTGGTGGTCGACGACGACGGTGACAAGGGCGAGCTTCTGCCGCTCGACGGTGCCGAGCTCGTCCAGTGCCGCGGAGACCGCGCCGCCGTACGCCCGCACCAGTCCGCCCGCCCCGAGCTGGATCCCGCCGTAGTAGCGGGTGACGACGGCGACGACGTCCCGTATCTCGCGGCGCAGCAGGACCTGCAGCATGGGGGTGCCCGCGGTGCCGCCGGGCTCGCCGTCGTCGCCCGCCTTGTGCACCCGCCCCTCGGCGCCGATGACGTACGCGAAGCAGTTGTGGCTGGCGCCGGGATGCTCCCGGCGGACGCGGGCGATGAACTCCTGCGCCGCCGCCTCGCTGGACACCGGCGCCAGCGCGCACAGGAAGCGGGATCGCTTGATCTCGCTCTCGTGGACGCCCGCGCGCCCGATCGTCAGATACCGCTCCACCACCCCGCCACCCTACGGGAATGGCCGTGCGGCCCCTCTGGTTGACTGCTGCGGAGGGCTGGGAACGGCCTCAGGTCCGAGGGAGGACGACGTGCACGAAGACGACGCGGCGGTACGTGAGCTGCTGACCGGTCTCGGGGACACCTGGGCCGTGGTGGGCCTGTCCAGCAACACCTCGCGCGCCGCCTACGGCGTGGCCCGCGTGCTGCAGCGCTTCGGCAAGCGCGTGGTGCCGGTGCACCCGAAGGCCGAGACCGTGCACGGCGAGCAGGGCTATGCCTCGCTGGCGGACATCCCCTTCCCTGTCGACGTCGTGGACGTCTTCGTCAATTCCGACCTCGCCGGCGCGGTGGCGGACGAGGCCGTCGCGATCGGTGCCAAGGGCGTCTGGTTCCAGCTGGACGTGATCGACGAGGCGGCGTACGCCCGCACCAAGGACGCGGGCCTGGTCATGGTGATGGACCGCTGCCCGGCGATCGAGATCCCCCGTCTCGGATGACGGCGAACGCCGTCGTCCGCCCGGCCCGCCCCGAGGACGCCGCCGAGTTGGTGCGCCTGCGCCGGCTGATGTTCCTGGCCATGAGCGGCCGGGACGAACCGGGCGCGTGGGAGGCCGCGGCCGAGCAGCGGGCCCGGGAGCAGCTCGCCGGCGGTGCCGCGCGGGCGATGGGCGCGTTCGTGGTCGACGGCGACCCCGGCGGCGGGCCGCATCTGGCGGCGTGCGCGGTGGGGCGGATCGAGGAGCGGCTGCCCGCGCCCGCGCACCCCGAGGGGCGGTTCGGCTTCGTCTTCAGCGTCTGCACCGATCCCCGCTACCGGGGCCTGGGCCACGCGCGGGCGACCACGGGGGCGCTGCTCGCGTGGTTCGCCGAGCGCGGCGTCACGCGGGTCGACCTGCACGCGACGCCCGAGGCGGAGTCCCTGTACCGGAGCCTGGGCTTCGCCGAGCACTCCATACCGCTGTCGCTGGACCTCAGCCGGCCGGGGGCTCCGCGATGAGGGCCGTGCCCACCCGGCGGAAGCCGACGCGGGCGTAGATACGGGCCACGTCCTCGTCGCCCGCGGACAGGAACACCGTGCCCAGTCCCCGCGCCCGGGCGTGCCGGACGAGCGCCGAGGTCACGGCGAGCGCGAGGCCGCGGCGGCGGGCGCTGGGCAGCGTCCCGACGCCGACGATCTCGCACACCTCGCCGACCGGGTTGTACTGTCCCGCGCACAGCGCGGTCGTGCCGTCCACCGCCGCCGCGTGCACG
Source organism: Streptomyces sp. MI02-7b (assembly GCF_033793585.1). Classification (NCBI taxonomy): domain Bacteria; kingdom Bacillati; phylum Actinomycetota; class Actinomycetes; order Kitasatosporales; family Streptomycetaceae; genus Streptomyces; species Streptomyces sp. MI02-7b. The sequence continues at coordinate 332,869 of NZ_JARAWX010000008.1, forward strand.
GTCAGCCCGTCCCTGACCCGTGCCTCGGCCGCCGCGAGGGCGGCCGGGGCGGCGTGCAGCACCCGGGCGACGTCCAGTTCGGACGTCCCGGCCGGGCCGATCGCGGTGCCGGGGTGCGCGAAGGCCAGGTGGGGCACCGTGAGGGCGCTCGCGAACGCCGGGTCGCCGGGCGCCAGTACCCGGACGTCCACGCCGTCGACGGGCGCGGCGACGGCTCCGGCCGCCCCGGGGTCGAGCACCATCAGCGGGTGCGCGTGCACGAGCAGGCCCGAGGCCTCCGCCGCCTCGCGCAACGCGGGCGTCGTCTCCGCCACCCACTCGAAGCACTCGGGAACACCGAGCCGCCGCTGCCGCTCCCGCACCCGGTCCACGTCCGCGCGGCCGACCCGCCCGTCCGCGTCCCGTGTGGGGCGGGCGTAGTACGGCCAGCCGAGTCCCTCCCGGACGAAGAGCGTCAGCGGGCCGAAGTCCTCGGCGCGGGCGGCCGCCCGGGGCACCGCGTCGTAGTACCGCTCCAGGCGCGCCAGCAACTCGGTCACGCCGGGACGCCCAGTCCCTCGACGACCTGGACGCCGGGCAGCGCGGCCAGCGCCTTGCCCGGCAGGAGCAACTTGCCGCGGCGCCGGCCGCTGCCGATGATCACGTACGGCGTGTCCGTGACCGCCGCGTCGACCAGGAGCGGCCACGCGGCGGGGAGCCCGATCGGGGTGATGCCGCCGTACTCCATGCCGCTCTCGCCGACCGCGGTGTCCATGGGCGCGAACGAGGCCTTCCGCACACCGAGATGACGCCGGACGAAGCCGTTCACATCGGCCCGGGTGGTCGCGAGCACCACGCACGCGGCCAGGGTCACGTCCTGGCCCCGCTTGCCGGCGACGACCACGCAGTTGGCCGACTGGTCCATGCCGACGCCGTACGTCTCCGCGAAGACGGCCGTGTCCGCCTTCTCGGGGTCGGTGTCGACGAGCAGCACCTCCTCGGCCGGCACCTCCCCGTGCCAGGCGGTGAGGACCGCGGCGACGGGCTCCGGCAGGAGGTCGAGCCGTTCGAGGGCCGGAGAGACGTCGGTGAAGGTGCCGATGGGTGCGCGCATGTCCGGCACGCTAACAAACCCGCCCCGCCGGACGCGCCGCCGATCGGAGAACGGACAGCCGCGGGGGGACACCGCCCCCGCGCACGCCGTGCGGGGCGGCGGTCACCCCTCCGGTTCGAGCTCGACGAGCGCGGCCAGGGCGGCGAGTTGCTGGTGCGTCGCCCCCGCGGGCACCGGCATCGGCGCGGGGGTGCGCAGCGGGGGCTCCCAGCCGCGTTCGGGGTCCCAGCGCCGCACGACGCGCGCCGGTGCGCCCGCCACCACCGAGTGGTCGGGGACCTCGCCCCGGACGATCGCCCCCGCCGCGACCACCACGTTCCGCCCGATCCGGGCTCCGGGCAGGATCACCGCGCCCGCCCCCAGCCAGCTTCCGGAGCCGATCTCGACGGGCGCGGAACGCGGCCACTGCCGGCCGATGGGCTCGTGGGGATCGTCGTAGGAGTGGTTGTCACTGGTGACGTAGACGTACGGACCGCAGTAGACGTCGTTCCCGAACACCACCGGCCGCGAGGCGATGACATGGCTGCCGCGGCCGAGGACGACGCCGTCGCCCAGCCGGACGACCGGGTCGGGGCCGAGGTCGAGGCCGGGCATCATGCCCGCGGTGAGGGTGACCTGTTCACCGATGATGCAGTAGTCGCCGAGGTGGATCCAGCGCTCGCCGAAGATCGTGCCCTGGGGGAACGCCAGCCGGGTTCCGGTGCCGATGCGGCCGAAGCGCAGCGGCCCGGGACGGTCCGCGGTCACCGCTCCGGCGCCCTGGACCCAGCGCCAGCCGCGGTGCACCAGGCGGGAGGTGGCGCGCCGGCGCCAGGCCCCCAACGGGGAGAACAGGTTCTCGTTTTTCGGCACCCGCTCACGGTACCGAGGGCCGTGGTGCGCGGCCGGTCGATCAGGTGTGATGTGTGCCGCGTTCGGACCACGCGACGGCGAGCCGCGCGGCCAGGCGCACATTGCCGCGCACCGCGGCGAGGTTGGCCTCCAGGCTGGCCCCCGCGGTGCCCTCGACGAGCCGGCCGAGGAGGAACGGTGTGACGGCCTGGCCGGTCACGCCGTCGCGCTCGGCGGCGTCCAGCGCCTCGGCCAGGACGCGGTCGTGGAGTTCCGGGTCGAGCTGCTCCTCCTCCGGCACGGGGTTGGCGACGACGATCGCGGCGGGCGGCCCGCACAGGTCGTCCTGGGCGGCCATGACCGCCGCGACCTCCTCGGGCGTGCCCACCGTCCAGTCGACCGGCTGCCCGGAGCGGCTGAGGTAGAAGCCGGGGAATTCCCCGGTCCGGTAGCCCACGACGGTGACGCCGAGGGTCTCCAGCCGCTGCAGGGTGGCGGCGACGTCGAGGATCGACTTGACCCCGGCGCAGACCACGGTGATGCGGGTCTCGGCGAGCAGGCGCAGGTCGGCGGACTCGTCCTGCTCGTGGGTCCAGCCGCGGTGCACGCCGCCGAGTCCGCCGGTGGCGAAGAAGCGCAGTCCGGCACGGGCGGCCAGGAACGCGGTGGCCGAGACGGTGGTGGCCCCGTCGGCGCCGGTGGCCAGGGCGACGGGCAGATCACGGTGGCCGAGCTTGCGCATCCGCTCGTCGTGGGCGACGCGCTCCAGTTCCTTGTCGTCCAGGCCGACGCGCGGCACGCCGTCGAGGACCGCGATGGTCGCGGGCACGGCTCCGCCGTCCCGTACGGCGGCCTCCAGCTCCCGGGCGACCTCGAGGTTGCGGGGGCGGGGCAGGCCGTGGGAGATGATCGTCGACTCCAGGGCGACGACCGGGGCGCCCGACTCCAGCGCGGCGATCACATCATCGGAGAACTTCAGCACGCTGTAGGCGCTACCCTCCCCGCGATCACCGCAATCGCGGGGCTACGGTGATCTCCATGACGGAGAGAGCCTTGATCGCGGCCGTGGGCGGCCACACGCCCCGCGTCGACCCGGACGCCTTCGCCGCGCCGACCTCGGTGGTGCTGGGCGAGGTCACGATGGCGGCAGGCGCCAGCGCCTGGTACCACGCGGTGCTCCGCGGCGACTGCGCGCCGATCAGCCTCGGCGCGGGCAGCAATGTGCAGGACAACGCGACGGTCCACGCCGATCCGGGCTTCCCGGCGGTGATCGGCGCGGGCGTCACGATCGGGCACAACGCGGTGGTGCACGGCTGCGTCGTGGAGGACCACGTGCTGGTCGGCATGGGCGCGACGGTGCTCAACGGCGCCCGCATCGGGACGGGTTCGCTGGTGGCGGCGGGCGCCCTCGTACCGCAGGGCATGCGCGTGCCGCCGGGTTCGCTGGTGGCCGGGGTGCCGGCCAAGGTGCGGCGGGAACTGACGGCGGAGGAGCGGGAGATGGTCCGGCTGAACGCCGAGCACTACGTGCAGCTGGCCAGTGCGCACCGCGCCGCGTTCACGGCGGACGCCGCGGGCTGAGCCCGGCGGCTCACTCGGCCGTCGCCGCGACCGTCTCCTCGGCGGGCTCCACGACGGCGGCCGCGGCGGCCTTGGCCCGGCGGCGTACGACGAGGAAGGACGCCAGGCCGATCAGCACGGCCGCGCCCAGGCCCACCCAGGAGAAGCGCTTGAGCCAGGGCTCGGCGACGATGCCCACGTAGTAGATGACGGCCGTCGTGCCGCCCGCCCACACGATGCCGCCGAGGACGTTGGCGACGAGGAACTTCCAGTACGGCATGCGCAGCACACCGGACAGCGGCCCGGCGAAGATCCGCAGCAGCGCGACGAAGCGCCCGAAGAACACCGCCCACATGCCCCAGCGTTCGAAGGACGCCTCGGCGGTCGCGATGTGGCCGGGAGAGAAGTGCTTGGGGAAGCGCCGGCCGAGCCGGTCCATCAGCGGACGTCCGCCGCGGCGGCCGATCGCGTAGCCGATGGAGTCGCCCACGATCGCCCCGGCCGTGGCGCAGACGCCGACCACCCATGGATTGACATGTCCCTGCGAGGCGAGCAGCGACGCGCTCACGAGGATGATCTCGCCCGGCAGGGGGATGCCCAGGCTCTCCACACCGATCACGAGGGCCACCAGCAGATAGATGCTGACGGGCGGGATCGTCCCGAGCCACTCCTGGACGTGCAAGGCCGCTTCCTTCCCCTGGGGCGGTCGGGTGCCGGTGCGCCGGGCGCGCACGTCGTTGCAGCGTATCCGACGTACGGCCCGGCGCGGTTCCCGTGCCTGTGGGGTGGCCCACCCCGGGGCCCCCGTGCGTCAGGAGTTGGGCCGCAGGGTCCACACGATCGACATCTCGCCCGTCACGGCGCCGTCCTCGCGCCGGATCGCGACGGTGACCGGGAACTCGGGGCGCTCGCCCTTGTCGAGTTCGGCGACGATCTCGGCGGCGGGGCGGCCGAGTTCGGCGGTGGCGGTGACCGGGCCCATGGCGAGTTTCTTGTAGGAGATCTCAGCGCGGACGGCGAGAGGCACCGCGCGGGAGAGCTGGTCGGCGAAGGCGGCGAGCACGATGGCACCGCTCGCGGACTCGGCGAGGGTGAACATGGCGCCCGCGTGGGGGCCGCCGACGTGGTTGTGGTAATCGGCCTGGTCGGGAAGGCGGAGCACCGCGCGCTCGGCGGTGGTCTCCTCGTACTCGAGGTTCAGGGTGCGGACCATGGGCACGGTGGCCGTCAGGAGCTCGGCTATCTGGGGCTGGTTCTCGGACATGGCCGGATGTTACCAGCTGGTAATGGCGCGATCCATGGAACCGGGAGGCCGCAACCCCTAGTGTTTCGAGCCATGTGGCCAGGAGAACAGCAGCCCGGGGGACCGCAGTATCCGCAGCAGCCGGGGGGACCGCAGTATCCGCAGCATCCCCCGCAGCAGTTCCCGTCGCCGTACGCGCCCCAGCAGCACCCGGCCTACCAGCCGCCGCCCCCGCCGTGGGGCGCCCAGACGCTGCCCGGCGGGCCCGGCGGGCCCAAGCCGCCCGGCAACCGGCGGGGCCTGGCCGTCGCGGTGTCGGTGGTCGCCGCCGCGGCGGTCGCCGCGGCCGGGGTGCTGATCGCCGTGAAGC
>NZ_JARAWX010000072.1:0-994 GCF_033793585.1 Streptomyces sp. MI02-7b
CTAGATGATCGATTCCAAGGGTTAGTGGTCGTAGGCGGTCAGGGAGCGCAGGGTGGGCTGGCCGGTGTGGTGGTTGTGCCAGATCGCGGCGGTCAGGGCGAGGAGTCGTTGCAGGATGCGGACGGCCACGCCGCCGGGGGTGCGGCCGCCGTGCCGCTCCAGGTCCAGTTGGCCTTTGAGGGTGTCGTTGACCGACTCGATCAGCTGCCGTAGCGGCTTGAACAGCTGTGCTCCGGCCCGCTCGGGTTCGCCCTTGCGGGCCGGCCGCAGTAACCGCACGTCCAGTTCTGCCAGGCGCCGCTCGAACTCGCGACCGTAGTAGTGCCGGTCGGCTATCAGAGTCTGGCCCGGGCGGTCGGATGCCAGGTCGCCGTCGACGGTCAGCAGGTCCAGCAGCGTCTCGCGTTCGTCGGCCTTGGCGCCGGTGAGCGCGAAGCCGACGGGGAGCCCGTGCAGGGTGCACACCAGGTGGAGCCGCAGTCCCCAAAAGTAGCGGCTGTGGCTGGCGCAGTAGCCGTATTCGGCCCATCCGGCCAGGTCAGAGCGACGCACGGTTTCCTTGGAGCGGCCGCATTCCACCGGCGTGGAGTCCACCACCCACACATCGTCGTTCCACAAGGCGGTGTCGGTGGCCAGGATCCGGATCGTCAACCGGATCAGCTCGGCAGTCCGCCGCAGCCGCTTGTTGTAGCCGGGCTGCAGTGGCAGGTACGGGAACAGGTGCCGCAGGCGGGTCCGGGCATGCCGTATCCAGCGGGCTTCGGAGGTGTAGCCGAGCAGGGCCTGCATCACCGCCAGGGTGACCAGCTCGGCGTCCGACAGCCGCGGGGCGATGCCCACCGTGGGCCGCCACGGCGCCAGATGCGGCGAATCCTTCAACAAGTCGTCGACACGCACGTAGAGTGCAGTCGCGAGGGTGTCTATCTCGGTCGTCACACACTGAGAGTGGACACCCTCGCCTTATCTCGTGGCCGAACCCTTGGAATCGATCATC
>NZ_JARAWX010000073.1:0-984 GCF_033793585.1 Streptomyces sp. MI02-7b
GACCGACCGGCAAATGGATCATGTGAGGCGTCGGGTGGTGGGTCGGGCGTCCCAGCGGTAGCGGCTCGTTGCTCGACGGATCAGTATGCGGAGCGTGACGAGGGTGGCGGCGAGGTAGAGGTAGAAGTCCACGACCTTGCCGCTTTTCTCCGTGCAGCGCCGCAGCTTGCCGTATCCGTTCATCCATGAGTGCGTGCGTTCGACCACCCAGCGTTTGCCGGCCTGGATCGGAGCCGGCACGCCCTTGCGCGCGATCTCGGCAGTGAATCCCAACTCTGTCACCAGCGCGCGGGACTTGGCACTGTCGTAGCCGCGGTCGAGGTTGACGTTGACTGTTGTCGGCATCGTGCCGACCTGGGCTTTCGCGGCTTCCAGGGTGGGGCCGAGCAGGGGCGAGTCGTGCCGGTTGGCACCGTCGGAGACGATCCCGAGCGGGACACCGCTCGCGTCGGAGGCGACGGAGCGCTTCAGCCCCTGCTTGCCCCGGTCGACCGGGGAACGTCCGGCCTTCTCGCCTCCGGACGGGGCCTTGGTGATGCAGCCGTCGACGGAGATCTCGCTCAGCCCCAGGCCGATCATCCGGTCGTACGCCTCAAGCGCGAGGGCGTGCACCTGACCGGATATTCCCAGCTCAGCCCACTCTTTGACGCGTCGTCGGATCGTGCGGTCAGAACATCCGGGACTGGAGATCCGTTCGTATCCGGAGCCGTGGACCAGCGCGAGCACGATGTGCTCGAAGACCTTCCGGTCGGCGATCCGGCGGCGGTGGCAGCCGAGCGGATGGTCCGCGACGAATTCTCCGCGGTCGGGCAGGAGGGCAGCGAACTGGTCCCAGAGGGGTTCGAGCAGGCAAGATGGCAGAGCGGGCACGGCGTCCTTCGTGATCACTGAGCGTAGAGAACTCCATGATCACGCAGGCCCGTGCCCGTGCCGCATCCAGACCATCTCCCAGACGCACAGCGGCCACCTATTGCCGGTCGGTCT